>NZ_JABEMG010000059.1 GCF_013004695.1 Promicromonospora citrea | reverse complement strand
GCGCGCCCGGTCACCCGCTCGCGCGGCGCGTCGAGGGCCGCGCTGCGCCGACCGCTCCCGCTCGCCGCCTCGGCCTGCCCGTCGAACACCGCCTGCCCGTCGAACACGCCCTGCTCGTCGAACGGCCCGTCGAACGGCCCGTCGAGCTGCCCGTCGACCGCGTCGCCCGCGGCGGCGCCCCCCGGCCCCGCACCGTCCTCCCGCGCCGACGGGCCCCGCCCGCCCTCGAGCCGCACGCCGACCTCCCCGGCCACGGCCTCGACGGCGCGCCACTCGTACTCGGGCGCCCCGACGGCGGCCCCGCCGTCAGCACCAGCAGCCTCGCCCGTGAGGATCCCCGTCAGCCGCTGCCGGTCGGCCAGGTGCAGGCGCGCGACGTCGGCCGTCCCGTCCCCGACGGCCGCGAGCGCCTCGCACCAGGCGGCGACCTGGGCACGCATCTCGGTGGGCGGCACGGTGCGCAGCGCGACGGAGCGCGCCCGGCGGCGTCGGGCCTCGGCCGTGGCGAGCCGGCGGCGCGCGGTACGCGAGCCGTCGTGGAGGCTCTGGGCGCGGAAGAGGTCCTCGGTGGTGAGGAACAGGGCGTGCATGCGTGCGGACTGGCGGAGCGCGGACCACGAGGTGCCGGTCGCGAGGTGGCGGTCGCCGATGAGCGCGAGGTGCCACATGAGCGCCGCGAGCAGGGGCACGACGAAGCGGAAGAGCACCGCGCCGAGCGGGTGCCCGACGTAGGCCTCGTGCCACGCGGCGAACACGCCGGAGGCGGAGGAGAGCAGCCAGGTCAGGGCGAGGAGCGTGCCGCCGGGCCGGTTGTCGCGGGCGGCCTCGCGGGCGAGGAGGGCGACGGTGACGAGCGACAGCTCGAAGACGCCGGCCGTGGCGTAGGCGGTGCCCTGGCTCATGGCGAGCACGTCGACGCCGAACTGGACCATCGCGAGGTAGGCGGACCCCGTCGAGATGAGTGCGACGGAGACGGCGCCGGTGAGCACGAGGTTGCGGGAACGGCGCGTCGGGACGGTCGTGGTCGGGAACGTCCGGTCGGCGGTGGCCACGGATCTCTCCTCGGTCGGTGACGGGGTGAAGCGTGCAGGTCGGGCTTACGGAAGATATCGGACGCAGGTTGCCGCCCGGTATCGTCGGGGGATGGCTGAGACGCCCCGGCACGCCCCGGTCCGTACGTCCCGCCTGTGGGCCTGGGTCGCGGCCGTCGTGCTGCTGGTCGTGCTCGCGGCGACGGCATGGTTCGCGTTCCGCCCCGGCGCGGACGGCGTCGCTGCCGCACCGGCCACCGGCGCCCCGTCGCCCTCCCCGACGCCCACGCCGTCCCCCACCCCCTCCGAGCCGGAGCCGAGCCCCGCGGCCTTCGCGGTGGCCGACCTGCCGACGCCGAGCATCGACGGGCTGCTGCCGCGCGAGCTGCCGCAGGTCGACGTCGCGGCGCTGGACGACCTGCCGGACGCGGTGGCGCAGCCGAAGTCCGAGCGCACGCCGGCGTGGGCGCGTCCCGACGTCGCCGTGCCGCCGGTCCTCGCGCTCGAGAACGCCTACTACGACGCGCAGGCGCGCTGGCTCGTGGTCGAGCGCCGGGAGGACTGGGTGCGGGTGCTCGTCCCCTACGGCCGCGGCGCCCTGCCGTCGCAGGACCCGGAGCGCGTGAACGGCGCGTCGGCGTGGCTGCGCGCCGAGGACGTCGTGCTGCGCACGGAGCGCCGGTCGGTGCTGGTCGACGTGTCCGACCGGACGGTGACCCTCCACGAGGCCGACGGCACGCGCGAGCAGCTCTCCGTCGCCGTGGGCGCCCCCGAGACGCCGACGCCGCTCGGTCTCACCCAGGTCTTCACCGTGACGGAGGCCGTCAACACCGGGCTCAGCGTGTTCCTGTCGATGCAGAGCGAGGCGCTGGACGGGTTCTACGGCACGGCGTACGCGGCCACGGCGCTGCACGTGGGCGAGGGCCAGGGCCAGGCGGTGAGCAACGGCTGCCTCCGGCTCACGCCGGAGGACTTCGAGCGGCTCACCGACCTGGACCCCGGCGTCCCCGTGCTGATCCAGGAGTAGCGGTCACGCGGCCGGGCAGTCGTCGTCGGCCGCCAGGCGGAAGCAGCCGACGAAGTGCCCCGGCGTGTGCTCCACGAGCCCGACGCCGTCGGGGACGCCGTCCGCCGCCTCCGCCTCCTCCCCGAAGGCCCGCCCCTGCGCCGCGAGCGCCTCGTGGTACAGGCAGCGCCCGGCCAGGTTCGCCGACCGCTCGGCCTCCTCCGCCTCGACGTCCTCCCACGTGCGGTCCAGGTGCGGCACGGAGGCCAGCAGGTCGCGCGTGTAGGGGTGCAGGGGGTCGTCGAAGACGGCGCTGGTGACGCCCCGCTCGACGACGCGGCCCTTGTAGAGGATGACGACGCGGTCGGAGACGTAGTTGCCGAGCGAGAGGTCGTGCGTCACGAACAGGATGCCCAGGCCGCGCGACTTGAGCTCCACCAGGAGGTTGAGCACGTCGATGCGGGTCGAGGCGTCGAGCATCGAGATGATCTCGTCGGCCACCAGCAGGTCGATGTCGAGCAGCAGGGCGCGCGCGATGAGCAGGCGCTGGAGCTGGCCGCCGGAGAGCTGGTGCGGGAACTTGCCGAGGATGTCGCCGGGCTGGAGGCTGACCGCGCCCAGCGCCTCCTCCAGCCGCCCGCGCCAGTCGGACGAGGAGACGCGCGGGAAGTAGGACCGCCGGAGCGTCTCGAACGTCCTGTCCACCTTGAAGATGGGGTTGAACGAGCTGAACGGGTCCTGGAACACGCCCTGCACCCGGCGGTAGTACTCGCGCCGCTCGCGGAAGCCCAGCGAGGTGACGTCGCGCCCGTCGAACGTGATCGTGCCGCCCGACGAGTCGAGCAGGTGCAGCACCATCTTGCCGATGGTGGACTTGCCGCTGCCGGACTCCCCGATGAGGGACACGACCTCGCCGCGCCGCACGTCGAGGCTGACCTGGCGCACGGCGTGCAGGTCGGAGGTGCCGAAGGTGCCGGTCTTGTAGACCTTGTCGAGGCGGTCGAGCGTCAGCATCAGCTCACCGCCCAGCACGCGACCTGGTGGCCCTCGGCGACCTCGCGGAACGGCGGCGCCTCGGCGCACCGGTCGTGCGCCAGGGGGCAGCGGTCCCGGAACCGGCAGCCCGTCGGCGGGTCGAGGAGCGACGGCGGCCGCCCCTCGATGCCGCTGAGCCGCTGCTCGTCGTACCGGTCGCCCACCTGCGGCAGCGCCCCGATGAGCATCTTCGTGTACGGGTGCAGGGGCGCGTCGATGATCGTCCGGGCCGGCGCCTTCTCGGCGAGGTGGCCCGCGTACATGACGAGGATCGTGTCGGCGACCTGGAAGAGCACGGAGATGTCGTGGGTGATCACGATCATCGACCGGACGAACCCGTGGTCGCGGAACTCGACGAGCGCGCGGGCGACGGCCTTCTGCGAGGACACGTCGAGCGCGGAGGTCACCTCGTCCCCGATGAGCAGGGACGGGTTGAGCAGCGTGGACAGCACGAGCACCACGCGCTGCTTCATGCCGCCGGACAGCTCGATCGGGTACCGCTTCAGCACCTCGGCGTCGAGCCCCACCAGACCGAGCCGCCGCTCGAGCTCCGGCAGCACCTCGGCGTACCGCACGCCGTGCGCCGCGAGCAGGTCGCGGATCATCTTGCCGATCTTCCGCGTCGGGTTCATGGCGGACATGGCGTACTGCGGGATGAGGGACACCTCGCGGTAGCGGTACCGCCGCATGGCGGCGTCGTCGGCGATGGGGAGCTTCTCGCCGTCGAGGGCGACGGTGCCGCCCTCGTGCCGCATGCGGGTGTCGAGGCGGATGAGCGCCTTGCCGAGCGTCGTCTTGCCGCAGCCGGACTCGCCGGCGATGCCCATGATCTCGCCGTCGGCCACGTCGAACGTGACACCGTCGAGGGCCTTCACGTCCCCCTTGAGCGTGCGGTACCAGACCCGCAGATCGGTCACGGACAGTGCCATCACGTCTCCCGCAGCTTGGGGTTGAAGACCTCGTCGAGCCCGACGTTCATGATGTAGAGCGAGCCCACGATCAGGGTGATGCCGAGCCCCGGTGGCACGAACCACCACCACAGGCCCAGGTGGAGCGCGCTCCACTGCACGGCCTGGTTCATCATGAGGCCGAGCGACATCGCGTTCGTGGGCCCGAGGCCGATGAAATCGAGCGACGCCGCCGTGAGGATCGACCCGCCGAACAACAGCACGAACGTCATGAAGAGGTAGGAGTACATGTTCGGTGCGACCTCGCGCCGCAGGATCGTGCCGACCCCCACCCCGGACAGCCGCGCCAGGTCGATGAAGTCCCGCGAGCGCAGCGACAGCGTCTGGGAGCGGACGGCGCGCGCGACCCACGGCCAGCTGAACACGCCGATGTACAGCGCCTGCATCGGCACGCTGCGCACGCCCAGGTAGGCGTTGAGGATGACGAGCACGACGAACCCGGGGATGACGAGCACGACGTTGGTCAGCATGTTGAGCAGCTCGTCGATCAGGCCGCCGCGGTAGCCCGCGACGAACCCGATCGTCATGCCGATGACGGCGGCCACCGCGCCGCCCAGCACGCCCACGAGGAACGTGGACCGCAGCCCGGCCACGAACTGCGCGAACACGTCCTGCCCGAACGTCGTGGTGCCGAGCGGGAAGTCGGCCGACGGCGGCGCCATGGGCGGCCCCGCGTAGTCCATCGGCGCGTACCTCAGGAAGCTCGGCCCGACGAGGCCCAGCACCAGGAAGCCGAGCACCACGACCCCGCCGACCAGCACCTTCGGGTTGCGCAGCGCGAAGTACAGGGTCTCCCGCAGGTCGCCGCCCGCGCGTGCGCCCGACGGCGCCGCCGCGACCGCCGCCTGGTCGGCCGTCTCGGTGCCCGGGCCCGTGGTGGGTTGTGTCGCCGTCATGTCGTCGCCCCCGTCATGCCGTGGCTCCCGTCAGGCCGGTCCGCGTGCGGGGGTCCACCAGCACGTAGACGATGTCGATCACGAAGTTGGCGACCAGCACGCCGATCACCACGAACAGCAGGGTGCCCTGCAGCAGGAAGAAGTCCTGGTTCTGGATGGCGGACAGCACGAGCTTGCCCAGCCCCGGGTACCCGAACACGATCTCGGTGACCAGGGCGCCGCCCAGCACGGTGCCGAGCTGGAGCGCCAGGCCCGTGATCTGCGGCAGCATCGCGTTGCGGAACGCGTACCGGCGCACCAGCCGGCGCGGGGCGCCGAGCGCGGACAGGTAGTTCGAGTAGTCCGACTCCAGCTCGTAGATGATCAGGTTGCGCATGCCGATCGCCCAGCCGCCCAACGAGACCAGGAACAGCGACAGGAACGGCAGCACCCAGTGGTGCAGCAGGTCGGCGACGAACGTCCACGACCACTGCGGCACCAGCCCGAAGTCGTACCCGCCCGCCACGGGGAACCACCCCAGCGCGACGCCGAGACCCCACGCGAGCAGGATCGCGAGCCACATGTACGGCATGGCCGTGACCAGGTACCCCACGGGCAGGGCCACGTTGTCGAGCCAGCGGCTGCGCGCCGCCATGGCGCCGACGGTGTTGCCGACCACGAAGCTCAGCACGATCGCGGGGATCATGATGCCGAGCGTGTACGGCACGGCCTCGAGGACCACCTGGCTCACCGGCGTGGGGAAGAGCCACACGCTCGTGCCCAGGTCACCGCGGAACAGCGCGGCCCAGTAGTTCAGGTACTGCTGCCAGATCGGCAGGTCGAGCCCGAACGTCCGCTCGTAGTACGCGGCCATGGACGCGATGGTCTCCGGGTGCTGGACGGCGGCCCGGGCGACCATGCGCTGGACCGGATCCCCCGGCATGAGCCGGGGGATCAGCCAGTTCAGCGTGACCGCGACGACGAACGTGAGCCCGTACACCAGGGTCTTGCGGGCGAGGTAACCGCGCATGCGTCAGGAGGCGGGCTCGAGGGCGAGCAGCGTGTTCAGGCCGCCCATCTGGACGTACCCGTTCCACAGCACCGGGAAGTAGGCGTCCTCCCGTCCTTCCTTCGGCCAGTTGGTCCACTGGGACTCGTTGTACTGGGCCCAGGCGCCGTTGTACCAGAGCGGGATCATCGGCAGGTCGGTCATGAACTTCTCCTGGACCGCCGACAGCGCCTCGGTGAACTCGGGCGTGCCGTTCTCGGTGCGCGACAGGGTCTGCACCAGCTCCCACGCCTCCTCGTCCTCGTAGCGGCCGAAGTTGCCCGCGAGCATCTGCTCCTGGATCGGCTGGTAGAAGGCGTAGTTGTAGTAGGTCCACGGCGTGTTGCTCACACCGGCGTTGCCGTTGATGAGCAGGTCGAAGTCGCCCGTGGCGCGCGCGTCGTCCAGGGCGCCCGCGTCGGGGAACTCCGCGGTGACCTTGATGCCGGCGGCGGACGCGTCCTCCGCGATGACGCGCGCGGCCTCCATCCAGTCCGTCCAGCCCGCCGGGACGATGAGCTTGAGGTCGATCGCCTCGCCGTCGGGCGTCTCGACGAACCCGTCGCCGTCGGTGTCCTCGTAGCCGGCGTCCGCGAGGACCGACTTCGCCTCGTCCGCGTCGAACGTGTAGCCGTGCTCGGCCGCGACGCCCTCGTCGTAGTACTCCTCGAACGCGGGCACCAGGCCCGACGGGTGGGCCTTCTGCACCAGGCCGCCGTACGCGTTCGTCACGATCTTCTCGACGTCGATGGACCGGGCCAGCGCCTGACGGAACTCGACGTCGTCCATCGGGGCCCGCGTGTGGTTCGGGACGAGGTTGGCCGACGCCGCCGCCAGCATGTACGGCTCGCCGTCGTAGTAGGTGGTGACCTGGCCGGTGTCGACGAGCTGGTTCACACCGGGCAGGAAGTTGTTGCTCAGGTCCAGCCCGCCGGACAGCATGAGGCCGAGGGCCACCTCGTTGGAGGTGTTGACCACGTCGACGATGTACTTCATCGGCATCTCGAGGCCGAGCTCGCTCTTGGCCCACCAGTCGTCGTTCCGCTCCCAGACCATGCGGTCCTGGCCGACGGCCGAGAACTTGAAGGCGCCGGACCCGACCGGGTCCTCGTTCGGGTTGGACAGCAGCTCGTCGTCCGACCAGTCACCCATGATGTGCTCCGGCACGATCATCGTGGTGTAGAGCCAGTTGTCCCACTCCTGGTAGCGCGGGTCGGAGAAGGTGAACGTCACCGTCGTGTCGTCCGTCGCCTCGACCTTGTCGAGCCAGGTCCACAGGTTGCTCCACGGCACGGCGTCGACCTGGCCGAGCTCGGCGGTGAAGACGACGTCGTCGGCGTCGAGCGTCTCCCCGTCCTGCCAGGTGAGGCCCTCACGGAGGGTGAGCTCGTAGGTGTCGTCGCCGGTCCACTCGCCACCCTCGGCGAGCCACGGCGTCAGCTCCAGCGAGATCGGGTCGAACTGGAACAGCGGCTCGTAGACCAGGCCGCCCAGGCCGGTCGCGCCGCCCGCGCCCGGGATGGGGTTCCAGGACGACGGCGGGCCCCACTGGGTGCCGCTGGTGAAGACGGTCTCCTCGCGCGGGTACTCCCCGACGAGCTCCTGCGCCGCGTCCATGCCCTCGGCGGACGCGTAGGGGTTGGACGTCGTGGGCGCGCTCCCACCGCCGCCGGAGCAGCCGGCGAGCAGCACGCCCGCCACGGAGGCGACCGCCAGGGCGACCACGCCCCGGGACCTGGTCTGTCGAAGGAACATCGTCGATCCTCTCGTCCCGCGCCCGCACGGCCGTCGTGCGGACCCCGGCGCAGCGCCGCGCCGGGTTGGTCAGCCATCGTTCTAGCCCTTCCGGAGGTTGGTCAAGGTTTGTCACCTATGTTGCGCAATCGTCACCTTGGCGTGGTCCGGCGCTTCGCGCGGCGGGCCGCCCTGCCGCTAGGCTGTGTGCGCCGGTCCGGGACGCCGTCCCGGACCGAGCGCCTGTAGCTCAGTGGATAGAGCACCGCTCTCCTAAAGCGGGTGTCGGCAGTTCGAATCTGCCCAGGCGCACCGGTCACGTCCGAGAACGACCTGAGGGACCGGATCCACGTGGATCCGGTCCCTCAGGTCGTTCTCGAGCAAGTCGTTCCCGCCGTCAGAGGACGGCGCGGAGGAACTCCTGGGTCCGCTCGTGCTTCGGGGAGGTGAAGATCTCCTCCGGGTGGGCCTCCTCGATGATCTTGCCGCCGTCGAACATCAGCACCCGGTTGGAGACCTCGCGGGCGAACTGCATCTCGTGCGTGACGATCAGCATGGTGATGTCGGTGGTCTCGGCAATGTTCCGGAGCACGGCGAGCACGTCGGCGACGAGCTCGGGGTCGAGCGCCGACGTGACCTCGTCGAGCAGCAGGATCTCCGGCTCCATGGCCAGGGCCCGCGCGATGGCGACGCGCTGCTGCTGCCCGCCGGAGAGCTGGGTGCAGCGCGCGTCCCGCTTGTCGGCCAGGCCGACCTTCTCGAGCAGGTCCTCGGCCTTGGCGATCGCCTCGGCCTTCGGCACGCCGAGCACGTGGATCGGCGCCTCGATGATGTTCTCCAGCACCGACATGTTCGGGAACAGGTTGAACTGCTGGAACACCATCCCGACCCGGCGCCGCACCAGGCTGCGCCGCTTCTCGGGGATCGCGACGCGCTTGCCGCCGCGCATCTCGTGCGTGTACGGCACGCCGTCGACGAGGATGAGGCCGTCGTTCGCCTCCTCCAGCGTCATGAGCAGGCGCAGGATCGTCGTCTTGCCCGAGCCCGACGGACCGATGAGGGTCACGCGGTCGCCGGCGGCGACCGAGAAGTCGAGCCCGTCGAGGACGACGTTGTCACCGAAGCGCTTGCCGACGCCCTGGAACTGGATGGCGGGTTTCGTGGCGGTGTCAGGCAAGGCGGTTCTCCATTCGGCGGACGAGGAGCGAGGTCGGGTAGCTCACCAGGAGGAACAGCAGGCCGGCGAGGGTGATCGCCTCCATGTAGCGGAAGTTTCCTCCGCCGTAGGCCTGCGCGGCGGCGTACATCTCGACCACGTAGATGAAGGCGAGGAACGGCGTCTCCTTGAACATCGAGATCGCGTAGTTCCCCAGGCCCGGCAGCGTGTTGCGGATGGCCTGCGGCAGGATCACGTCGCGCCACGTGCGTCCGCGCGGCAGGTCGAGCGCGACGGCCGCCTCCCACTGCCCCTTCGGCACGGCGTCGATCCCCGCGCGGTAGACCTCCGACATGTAGGTCGCGTAGTGGATGCCCAGCACCGCGCAGCCGACGGCGAGCGACGGGAACTGCGTGAACAGCAGGTTCGCGAACACGAGCTGGACGAGCAGCGGCGTCGAGCGGATGAACTCGACGAGGAAGCCGACCGGCCAGGTCACGGCGCGGACGCCGGACCGGCGCACGATCGCCACCAGCAGGCCGAGGATCGCGGCGATCACCATGCCGATCACGGTGGCCAGCACGGTGACGCCCAGGCCCTTGATCAGGGAGGGGAACACGGCGGCGGCGTGGTCCCAGTTCCAGAAGTCGTTCATGGCCGCACCTCCGCCGTGTCGACGCGGGCGGGGGTCAGGCGCAGGATCTCGCGCAGCGACGGGCCCTGGCCGACGTTGTTCTTCGCCCGGGCCTCGAGCGCGTTCATGACGAGCGTGAGCGCGTAGGCGATCGCGAAGTAGACCAGCAGGCCCACGGTGTAGGCGAACACCGTCTCGGTTGTGCCCTTGCGCAGCTCACCGATGAAGAAGTTGAGGTCGTGCAGCGAGACGTACGTCGCGAGCGCCGACCCCTTGACGAGCTGGATCAGCAGGTTGGTGAACAGCGGCATCATGAGCGGCCAGGCCTGGGGCAGGATCACACGGCGCAGCCGGTGCACCGGGCCCATGTCGAGGGCCGTGGCGGCCTCCCACTGACCGGTCGGCACCGCGTTGATCGAGCCGCGGACGACCTCGGCGGCGTACGCGCCGTAGTTGAGCCCGAGCGCGATGATGCCGCAGGCCAGCGGGTCGAGCTCGACGTAGAAGGGCGGCAGCGGGAGCACGTAGTACAGCCAGAAGATCTGGACCACGAGCGACGTGCCGCGGAAGAACTCCACCACCACGCGGGACGGCACCCGCGCCCAGCGCGTTCGTGCCCGGCCGGCGAGGCCGAGCACGAACGCGACGAGGAGCGCGAGCACCGCACCGCCGACGGTGAGCTCGAGCGTGACGAGGACTCCCTCACCGAGCCGCGGCAGCAGGTCGACGAGGATCTGGAGATTGTCGGACACGCGCCGCGATCAGCCGTCCAGGCCGAGCTCCGGCGCGAGCTCCGTGGCCAGCGCCTCGAGGTCGCCCTCGCAGAGCCGCTCGGCGGTCAGGCCCTCGACGGGGCGCTCCGCGGCGGTGAAGCCGAACGGCCCCATGATCTCGAGCCAGCGGTCCTCGTGGGCGACGATCTCCGCGAGCTTCTCGTTGTAGGCGTCGCGGAGCTCCTCCTCGCCCTTCGGGAACACGGTCGCGCCCGCGCCGATCTGGGGCACGCCGTCGATCTCGGCGACGAACGAGTCGGTGACCTCGACGTCCGCGTTCGAGCGGGCCACGAGGGCGTTGAGCGAGATGGCCGTCAGGGCCGAGGCGTCGGCGCGGCCGGAGGTGACGGCGTCCAGGGCGTCCTGCGGGGAGCCGACCTTGACGGTCTCGATCCCGAGGGACTCGCTGTAGCCCTCCTCGATCGCGCCGCTCAGCACGGCGAGCGTGACCCCGGCGTCCTTGGCGGACTGCATGTCCGTCAGGTCGTCCGGGTTGCCCGCCGGCGTGAGGAACGCCGTGGTGTACATGATCTCGGGCTCCGAGAAGATGGCCTCCTCGCAGCGCTCCGGGAGGATGGACATCCCCGCGCTCACGGCGTCGTACCGGCCGGCGGTGAGGCCGGGGATGAGCGAGTTCCACTCGGTCTGGACACCCTCGACGGTGTCGATGCCGAGCTCGCCGAAGATCGCCTCGTTGAGCTTGATCGTGGCGCCGGTCAGCTCGCCGCCGTCCTCGTACGAGTAGGGCTCCTCGCCGTTGAAGGCGACGGTGATGGAGCCGTCGTCCTGCAGTTGCTGGAGCGAGTCGCCGGCGTCCTCGGGGGCCGTCGACGAGCACGCGGCGAGCGCCGTCAGGGTGAGGACGGATCCTGCGGCGAGAACGGCCCGGCGGAGCGGGCGCACGCTTGATGTAGACATGATTCCCTTCACGCCACCCGGCGCCGTCGGCAAAGCCTGGGTGGGCTGGAGTTCACGGACGAGTGGCACGGTAGCGCGCCGACGGACGATCCGACAATCTGGAATTCGACATTAGGATTGTCTACAATCTGCACATTCACCCGGCGAGAAGTGCCCCGACCTCCGCCGACGCCGCAGAGCCCCCCGCGCACCGGGGATGATGTCGTCATCGACGTGCGCTCATGGAAGGAGCACCGATGTCCCACCCGTCGCGGGCGGCCCTCGCGGCCGCCCCGTCGTTCTCGCGTGTGGCGCGCCCCTCGACGGTCGACCTGATCCAGAACGAGCTGCGCAACGCCGTCTACGCGGGGGTGCTCCCCGTCGGCTCGCCGATCCGGGAGGTCGAGGTGGCGACCCAGCTCGGCGTGAGCCGCGGACCGCTCCGCGAGGCGGCGCAGCGTCTGGTCCAGGAGGGCCTGCTCGTGGCGACACCGGGACGCGGCATGCGGGTGGCCACGATCGGCGCCGACCGCCTGCCCGCGCTCTACGCGGCGCGGAAGTCGGTGGAGACCACGGCCGCGCGGCTGCTCGTCCGGTCGGGCGACGACGCCGCCGTCGCGGGCGTGCGCCGCGCCCACGAGGAGCTCGTCGCCGCGGCGGCCACGGAGGACGCCCGGCAGATCGGCGGGGCCGACCTCAACCTGCACTGGACGCTCGTCGCGGCGGCGGGCAACCCGTGGCTGACCCGGTGGATGACGACGCTCATCGTCGAGGTGCGGATCGCCACGTTCACGGTGAGCGACGAGTACGTGGTGCGCGCGGACTCCGCGCCGTCGCACGCCGTCATCGTCGAGCGGCTCGAGGCGCGCGACGAGGAGGGCCTCGTCCAGGTCCTCACCGAGATGCTCGACGGCACCGTCGCGCGGCTGCTGGGCCGCGAGGACGACGCCGTCGAGACGCTCGAGGAGCCCGCCGACGCGCCGGAGATCACCCTCGGCCCGATCGACGCGCCAGACGAGCCGCCGATCGGCTGAGGCGCGTCCTGGTGCCGTTCACCTCGGGCTGCGGGGTGTCCGCCTTGGCCCCGGAGACCGGCAGCCGGACGGTGACGAAGCTCTCGGAGCGCAGCCCACGCCACAGCGCGAACATCGCCAGGAACATCAGCAGGAAGATCGGCAGGCCGACCACGGTGATGACCTGCTGCAGCGCCACGAGCCCCGCCTCGCCCGCCAGCACGATGAGCGCGACGGCGACGGCGCCCTCCGAGACGCCCCAGAACACGCGCTGACGGACCGGGCCCGGGTCCTCCGTGCCGGTGCACAGCATGTCGACGACCAGCGAGGCCGAGTCGGACGACGTCGCGAAGAAGATCGCGACGATCACGACGACCAGGCCCGAGATCAGCGTGGACAGGCCGCCGACGCCGAGGAGCTGGTCGAAGAACGTGAACATCGCCGTGGCCGGGTCCTCGAGCACGGCGGCCGTGATGGGGTGCGGGTCGTCCGGGGAGGAGCCGATGCCGTCCAGCTCCATCGCCGACCAGCCGAAGATCACGAACCACACGAGCGTGAACAGCGACGGTGCGACCAGCACGCCGCCCACGAACTCGCGGATCGTGCGCCCCCGCGAGATGCGCGCGAGGAAGATGCCCATGAACGGCGCCCAGGTGACGGTCCACGCCCAGTAGAAGACGGTCCAGCCGGCCTGCCAGCCCCAGCCCTCCTCGCTCGTGTACGGGGCGAGCGCGTCGTTCCAGAAGGCGAGCGGCACGAGGTTCTGCGCGTACAGGCCGATGGTCTCGATGATCTCGCGCAGCAGGAAGACGGTGGAGCCGGCGAACAGCACGAACAGCATGAGCGCGACCGCCATGCCGATGTTCACGTTGGACAGGGTCTTCACGCCCTTGTCGAGGCCCATGACGATCGACGTCACCGCGATCGTGGTGAGGATGCCGATGATGACCACCTTGGGCACCACCGCGTTGGGGATCGACGTGAGCGCGGACAGGCCCGTGTTGATCTGCTGCGTGCCCAGGCCGATCGAGACCGCGACGCCGAACAGCGTGCCGAGGATCGCGAACACGTCGATCGCCTTGCCGATCGGCCCGTGGATGCGCTCCTTGAGGAACGGGTAGAACACCGAGCTCACGCGCAGCGGGAGCTTGTGCCGGTAGATGAAGTACCCGAACGCGAGGCCGGGCAGCGTGAAGATCGCCCACGTGTGCAGGCCCAGGTGGTAGATCGCGATGCTCATCGCGTCGTTCGCCGCCTCCGCCGAGAACGGCACCGCACCGCGCGGCGCGGACGCGAAGTGGTTGATCGGCTCCGCCACGCCCCAGTACATGAGGATCGTGCCGATGCCGCCGGCGAACAGCATGGTGAACCACGAGACGTTCGAGTACCGCGGCCGCTCGTGGTCGCCGCCGAGGCGCACGTTCCCGAACTTGCTCAGCGCGAGGTAGACGAGGAACAGCACCCACACCGAGACGCCGAGGATGAAGAACCATCCCAGCCGGGTCACCACCCACGTGCGGCCCGCGGTGAACAGGTCGCCGATGCCCTCGGGAAAGATCAGCAGCAGGACGAGGAAGGCGACCATGAGACCTGCCGCCGTGAAGAAGATCGCCGGGTCGGTCCTCAGCCCCAGCCGCCGGGCGAGTGTGTCCAGCACGGTGCGCGCCTCCTCGCGGGGTAGAGGTCGGTCCGTGCCGGCCCGGCGTCCCCCTCGCGCCCGGCTGTGGGCGGGCGCGCCGCCCCGGACTGACCCTGCGTCACGGTCCAGTGCTCTGCATCTTCCCCCGGAGCGGCGTTGCTTGCGACGGGAACGGGGACCGGTCCTCAGACCCAGGCGGACGGGTCGGCCAGCACCTGGGCCAGCACCTCCCGGGCTCCGCCCGTGAGCGCCGCGTGCGGTCCGGCCTGCGCCGCGCGCACCTGCAGCTCCACGAACGGCGCCGCGAGCACGCGCTCCCCGAGCGCCGCCTCGACGTCGACCCGCAGCCACGGCAGCAGGTCGGTGTACGCACCGCCGAGCACGATGGTGCCGATGTCGATGAGGTTGACGAAGTCGGCGAGCGCGGAGCCCAGCGCCCGCCCGGCGGTCAGCTCGGCGTCGCCGGCGCGCAGGCGCGCGACGAGGTCGGTGAGCGGCGCGTCGGGCGGCAGGCCCGCCGCCCGCATCATCGCCTCCTTGCCCGCGTACTGCTCGAGGCACCCGAAGGCGCCGCACGAGCAGCGCGGCCCGGCCGGGTCGACGACGACGTGCCCGATCTCCCCGTTCCAGCCCCGCTCCCCCAGGAACAGCCTGCGGTCGACGACGATCGCCGCGCCGATGCCGACGTCGCCGGAGACGAACACGAACGAGTCGGGGGCCGCGACGTCGGAGCCGCCCGCGAGCTCGGCGAGCGCGGCGAGCTTGGCCTCGTTGGCGACCCGGACGTCGAGGTCGAGCCCGAGCAGCGGGACGGGCTCGAGCGAGGACCAGCCGAGGTTGGGCGCCACCTGGAGCAGCCCGGCGCGGGGGTCGACGAGGCCGGGCAGCGCGAGCCGGCCCCCGGCGACCGTCATGCCGGCGGCCGTGACCTCGTGGGACACCTCGCGAGCCAGCTCACCGAGCCGGCCGAGCACGGCGGCGGGGTCGCTGTCGTGGAACGAGCCGGGCAGCACGCGCTCGGCCACCACCTCGCCCGTGAGGTCGAGCGCACGCACGCCGAGGTAGTCGACGTTCACCTCGAGCCCGAGCCCCACGACGGTGCGCCGGGCCGGCACCAGCGGGACGGCGGGGCGGCCCGCACGGCCCCCGGTCACGGCGGGCAGCTCCCGGACGAGGCCGGCGGCCACGAGCTGGTCCACGAGCGTCGAGACCGTGGCGCGCGCCAGGCCGGTCGAGGCGGCGACGCCGGCCCGCGACAACGGTTCCGGACCCTCGAAGACGGCCCGCGCGACGAGCTCCAGGTTGTGTTCGCGCAGGCTGTGCTGCCGGGCGGCGGCAGAACCGCTGCGCGCGGCGGTCTCGGGGGCGGTGCCTGCGGTGGTCACGCCTTGACTCTAGCCGAGTCGCGGGTAATAGTTCAGTCGTACAACTAATGCGGCGCCGCATGCCGGGGCCGCCCCTCGACGAGGAGACCCCGTGAGCGACATCAAGTACTCCTTCGGCCTGTGGACCGTCGGCTGGCCCGCCAACGACCCCTTCGGTACCGCGACCCGCCCGGACCTCGACCCGGCGGACTCCATCCGGAAGCTCGCCGACCTCGGCGCCTGGGGCTTCACGTTCCACGACAACGACGTCTTCCCGTTCGGCTCCGACGACGCCGAGCGCCAGAAGCACATCGACTCGGTGAAGAAGGCCGCGGCCGAGACCGGTCTCGTCTGCGAGATGGTCACCACCAACACCTTCACGCACCCCGTCTTCAAGGACGGCGCGTTCACCTCGAACAACCGCGAGGTGCGCCGCTACGGCCTGCGCAAGGTGCTCCGCAACGTCGACCTGGCGGCCGACATGGGCGCCTCCACGTTCGTCATGTGGGGCGGCCGCGAGGGCACCGAGTACGACAACTCGAAGGACCTCAACGCGGCGCACGCGCGCTACGCGGAGGGCATCGACACCGTCGCCTCCTACATCAAGGAGAAGGGCTACGGGCTCAAGATCGCCCTGGAGCCCAAGCCCAACGAGCCCCGCGGCGACATCTTCCTGCCGACCATCGGCCACGCGATCGCGCTCATCGACTCGCTCGACAACGCCGACATCGTGGGCCTCAACCCGGAGACCGGCCACGAGCAGATGGCCGGCCTCAACTACACGCACGGCATCGCGCTCGCGCTCCACGTGGGCAAGCTCTTCCACATCGACCTCAACGGCCAGCACGGCCCGAAGTACGACCAGGACCTGGTCTTCGGCCACGGCGACCTGCTCTCGGCGTTCTTCACGGTCGACCTGCTGGAGAACGGCTTCCCGAACGGCGGCCCCCGCTACGAGGGCCCGCGCCACTTCGACTACAAGCCCTCGCGCACCGAGCACATCGACGGCGTGTGGGAGTCGGCCAAGGCCAACATGAAGACCTACGACATGCTGGCCGCCAAGGCGAAGCAGTACCGCGAGGACCCGGAGGTCCAGGCGGCGTTCGAGCACGCGGGCATCTTCGAGCTCGGGCAGCCGACCCTCGCCGAGGGCGAGTCGTTCGAGTCGTTCCTCGCCGAGGCGGACCCGGACGTCGACGCGCTCGCCGAGCGGGACTACGGCCTGGTGCGCCTGCACCAGCTCGCGCTGAACCACCTGATCGGCTGACCTCCCGGTCTCCGGTCCGCGGGGCACGCCCCGCACCCGCTCCCCTTCGGGCCCGAGGCCCGAAGGGGAGCTCTCTCGTCGGCCCCGCGCGGTAGCGTGGCCGTCGCACTCCCCTCACGAACCTTCCTGGAGCACCGATGCCCCTCGTCGCCGGCGTGGACACGTCCACGCAGTCCTGCAAGATCGTCGTGCGCGACGCCGAGACCGGCGCGCTGGTCCGCACCGGGTCCGCCAAGCACCCCGACGGCACCGAGGTGGACCCCCGCCACTGGTGGGACGCCTTCCAGGAGGCGGCAGCGGCGGCCGGCGGCCTGGCCGACGTCGCGGCAATCGCCGTCGGCGGTCAGCAGCACGGCATGGTCGCCCTCGACGCCGAGGGCAACGTCGTCCGCGACGCGCTGCTGTGGAACGACACCCGGTCGGCCGCGGCCGCCGAGGCGCTGATCGCCGAGCTCGGCGACGGCGACCGCGACGCCGGCGCGCAGGCGTGGGCCGACGCCGTCGGCTCCGTGCTCGTGGCGTCGCTGACCGTCACCAAGCTGCGGTGGCTGCGTGACACCGAGCCGGAGAACGCCGCGCGCGTCGCCGCCGTCGCGCTCCCCCACGACTGGCTGTCCTGGCGGATCGCCGGGTACGGCCCGGCCGGCGACCCGACGGCCCCGCTCGGCCCGCAGCTCGACGCGCTCTTCACCGACCGCTCCGACGCGTCGGGCACCGGCTACTACGACGCGGCCGCCGGCGAGTACCGCCTCGACCTGCTCGAGCGCGCGCTCGGGCGCACCGACGTCGTGCTGCCGCGCGTGGTCGGGCCCGCGGAGGCCGGCGGCGTCGCGCACCCCGACGTCGCGGGCGCCGACGTCGAGGGCGGCGCACTGATCGGCCCCGGGGCCGGCGACAACGCGGGCGCGTCGCTCGGTATCGGCATGACCCCGGGCGACATCGCGATCTCGATCGGCACCTCCGGCGTCGTGTCCGCCGTCGCGCCCGAGCGCACGGCCGACGGGTCCGGCGCGATCAACGGCTTCGCCGACGCCACGGGCAACGCCCTCATGCTCGCCGTGACCCTCAACGCGGCCCGCGTGCTCGACGCCGCCCGCGAGGTGCTCGGCGTCGACTTCGACGAGCTGGCCGAGCTCGCGCTCCAGGCCCCGCCCGGGTCCGACGGCCTCGTGCTCGTGCCCTACCTCGAGGGCGAGCGCACGCCGAACCGCCCGGACGCGACCGGCACGCTGCACGGCATCCGCCTGGCCACCTCGACGCGGCCGCACCTGGCGCGCGCCTACATGGAGGGCATGCTCTGCGGGCTCGCCGACGGGCTCGACGCGCTGCGCGCCCTGGGCGTCGCCGTCGAGCGCGTGCTGCTCATCGGCGGCGCCGCGCAGTCGCCGGCGGTGCAGCAGATCGCGCCGCAGGTGTTCGGCCTGCCGATCAGCATCCCGGAGCCCGGCGAGTACGTGGCCGACGGCGCCGCACGCCAGGCGGCCTGGACCCTCGCCGCGGCGGCCGACGCCGGTGCGGAGGCGCCCGCCTGGTCGACCACGATCACCACGACCCTGGACGCCGACCCGCAGCCGGTCGTCCGCGAGCAGTACGCCGCGGTGCGCGACCTGGTCTGAGCCGGTCCGCCGCGCGGCGTGGGCTCACGCCGCGCGGCGGTACCTCAGGTGCCGGAACCGCAGCCCGGAGGACGACGTCGTCCACGCCGTGGCGGACGCGACCGCCCACTCCGGGCCGATCTCGGGCGCGAACGCGTCGCCCTCGACCTCGGTGTTGATCTCGCTCACCGCGAGCACGTCGGCGACCGGCAGCGTCTCGTCGTAGACCTGCGCACCGCCGATCACCCAGACCTCGCCGCCGCCGGGCGCCGCGGCCGCCACCTCGAGCGCCTCGCCGAGCGTGCGGACCACGACCGCCCCGTCTCCGGCGTCGGGCACCGCCTGGGCGCCGCGCGAGGTGACGACGATGTTGGTGCGCCCCGGCAGGGGGCGCCGGGGCAGGGACTCCCAGGTGAGGCGGCCCATGACCACGGGGTGGCCGGACGTGGCCTGCTTGAAGTACGCGAAGTCCTCGGGCACGCGCCAGGGGATGTCGCCGCCGGCGCCGATCACCGGCCGGCCCGCCGCGTCGCGCGCCTGCGCCCAGATCAGCCCGAGCATCAGACGGCGACCGGCGCCTTGATCGCCGGGTGCGAGACGTAGCCGAGCACCTCGACGTCCTCGTACTCGTAGTCGAAGATCGAGTCCCGCGGGGCGAGCCGGAGCGACGGGTAGGGGTACGGGTCGCGCGCGAGCTGCGTCTCGACCTGCTCGACGTGGTTGTCGTAGATGTGGCAGTCGCCGCCGGTCCAGACGAACTCGCCGACCTCCAGCCCGGTCTGCGCCGCGACCATGTGCGTCAGCAGCGCGTAGGAGGCGATGTTGAACGGGACGCCGAGGAACAGGTCGGCCGAGCGCTGGTAGAGCTGGCAGCTCAGCTTCCCGTCGGCGACGTGGAACTGGAACAGGGCGTGGCACGGCGGCAGCGCCATGTCGTCGACCTCGGCCGGGTTCCACGCCGTGACGATGTGCCGCCGCGAGTCGGGGTTCGTGCGGATCTGCTCGACGACCTTCGCGATCTGGTCCACCTGCCCGCCGTCGGGCGTCGGCCACGAGCGCCACTGGACGCCGTACACCGGGCCGAGCTCGCCGGACTCGTCGGCCCACTCGTCCCAGATCGTGACCCCGCGCTCCTGCAGCCAGCGCACGTTGGAGTCACCGCGCAGGAACCACAGCAGCTCCAGGACGATCGACCTGAGGTGCACCTTCTTCGTGGTGATCAGCGGGAAGCCCGCCGCGAGGTCGTACCGGATCTGGCGGCCGAACACGCTCCGCGTGCCCGTCCCCGTGCGGTCCGCCTTCCGGGTGCCGTTCGCCAGCACGTCGCGCAGCAGGTCCTCGTAGGGGGTCTCGATCGCGGTCATGGGCCACAGACTATGCCGGACGGCGCCGGCCCTGCCGGTCGGCTCGCGGGCCGGGCAGCCGTCGTTCGTGGAGCGGTCGGGCCGCTCCTGACATACTCGGCGGCACCGACGAGGAAGGGACGGCATGGCTGAGCAGGTGGGTTCACGGGTCAAGCGGTCGCCCGTGCTGTGGGCGGCCCTGGTGGCGCTGGTGCTGGCGGCGGTGATCCGGCTCGCGGGCGGGATCACGGGGACGTCGGAGTTGTGGCCGGTCGCCGTCGGCCTCGTGGTGGTCGCGGTGATCGTGGTGATCGTGTCCGTGATGCTCGACCGCAGCACGCGCAGCCTGGTGCGGCGGGTCGCCGAGCAGCGCCCCGGCGCGACGGTGCACCTCGTGGTGCCGGCGACCGAGATGGCCGAGACCGCTGCGCGCCTCGGTGTCGACCAGCGCGCGGTGCGGCCGGACGGCTCGAAGCACGCGGCGGTCGCCCTGCTGCCCGACCGCGTCGAGATCTGGGGCGGCACCGTCCGCGAGCCGCTGTGGTCGGTGCCCCGGCCCCGGGGGGCGGGCGACCTGCGCGTCGTGCTCACGCGGATCGGCCTCAGCTCGATGGACGCCCTGCGGATCGGGGCGGACGGCGTACCCGACGCGCTCGTGGTGCGGCCGGTGCCCGTCCCGGTCTGGCGCGACCTGAGCCGCACGCGCCGGCAGGCCGCCATGGAGCAGCTCGTGCGCGACCTGGGCGACGACCCGGCGCGGGTGCTCGTCGCGGACGGCTGAGCGTCAGCCCTGCTGCCGCGCGCGCAGCTCGCGGAGCTGACGCCCGCGCCGGCGGTAGAGCACGCCGAGCGCGATCACGACCAGCGCGACGAGGGCGCCGACCACGGCACCCCACGCCGTGCCGCCCCGGAACGCGGGCCCGTCGACGTCGAGGACGCGCTCGCCCGCGTGCGCCGCCGAGGACGTGCCGAGCACGATGGTGAGGGTCAGCAGGTTCGGCACCGCGAGCAGCGCCGCCGCGAGCGCGAACCCGCCGCGCACCGGCCACGACCGGCGCGGCAGGAACGCCTGGGCCAGGAGGAGCAGCGGGACGAGGGTGAACACGGCGCCCGTGACGAGGCCCCACCAGGCGCCCGCGGCGAACGAGCCGTCGACGGCGTTGCCGATCACCTGCGCCCACCAGCGCGGCAGGAACGCCGACAGCAGCAGGTAGAGCAGCCAGACGACGACGATCACGGCCACGACGCCGCCGAGCCGCGTGAGCACGTCGCGACCGTCGATGCGGCGCCGCGCGGGGACGCCTGTCGGGGGGACGGCCGCCGGGTCCTGCCCGCCGCTCGTGTTCTCGGTCATGAGCACGATCGTCGCAGCGTGACGGCGGCTCCGCCCGGCGAGCGGTGCGAGCCGTCCGGGAGGTCGGGAACGTCCGGGGCCCCGTCCGCGTTGAACACCCTCCGGACCCCTGACCGGCCGACCGGGCCGTCCGACCCGGCACCGTGACCGTGTCGGTGACCAGTGGAAGGATGATCCTCATGACGGAGCAGACCACGACCCCGGGTGCCACGAGCACCGAGGACACGGCGACCCCCTCGCCGACCGACCCGCTGTGGGTCGAGCGCAACGGCACCCGTACCTACACGGGCTTCTCGGCACGCGGCGCCCGCGTCGAGATCGGCCCGGCCGAGGCGGGTGCGGTGTTCACGCCCGGCGAGCTGCTGAAGATCGCTCTCGCGGCGTGCGCGGGCATGAGCAGCGACAGGGCGTTCTCCCGTCGCCTGGGGGACGACTACCGGACGACGATCCGCGTCGAGGACCCCAAGCTCGTCGCGGAGGACCGGTACCCGGTGCTCACCGAGAAGTTCGAGATCGACCTCTCGATGCTCGACGACGCGGAGCGCGAGAAGCTCCTGACGATCGCGCAGCGTGCGATCGACAAGGCCTGCACCGTCGGCCGTACGCTGAAGGCCGGGGCACGGATCCCGGACGCGCAGTTCGAGCAGCCGACAGGGGGCTGAGATGACGGACGACAAGAGGACGACCGCCCAGGACCGCGCCGCGCCCGGCGACGCGGTCGTCAAGCCGGACGAGTCCCTCGAGGTCACGCCGGCCGACTGGGTGAGCTACAAGCCGAGCAGCCCGCTGGACCACCTGGTGGAGCGCGCGGTGACGATCCCGTCGGCGACGATCCACAGGCACGTGGACAAGGTGCGCGCCCGCAACCCCGGGGCGACGCCGGCCCAGATCATCACGATCCTCGAGAAGGAGTACCTCCGGGTCATCCAGACCACGGGTGGGGCCGTCGGGGCCGCCGCCGCGATCCCCGCCGTGGGCACCGCGGCGAGCGTCGCCCTCTCGTCGAGCGACGTCGCGACGTTCTTCGCGTCGTCGGCGGCGTTCTCGCTCGCGGTGGCGGACGTGCACGGCATCGACGTGCAGGACGTGCCGCGCCGGCGCGCGCTGCTGCTGGCGACCGTGCTGGGCGACAAGGGCGCGCAGGACGTCGAGAACGCGATCGGCGGCTCGGGCGTCGCCTGGGGCAAGGTGCTGCTGACGAGCATGCCGCGCACCACGCTGCACCGCGTGAACAAGGCGCTCACGCACCGGTTCGTCCAGCGCCAGATCGCCAAGCAGGGCAGCCTCATGCTCGGCCGCATCCTGCCGTTCGGCGTCGGCGCGGTCGTGGGCGTGTTCGGCGCACGGGCGCTGGGGCACACCGTCATCGCGCAGTCGCGCATCGCGTTCGGCACGCCGCCCGAGCGGTTCCCGCGCGTCATCGAGCAGCCCTCGGCCGAGCCGAGGCGGCTCGAGCAGGCGAAGCCCGGGCGGACGTGGCTCGGCCGGAAGAAGGACGCGCCGCGGTAGGCCCGACCGGTTGCGAGTGCGACGCATATATGCCGTTGACCGGCACGATCGTGGCACCGGCTCTAGGCTGCGACCCATGGCGGAAACGGACACGACGCACGGCGCACTCGCCCCGACGTACCAGCCCCTGCCCATCACCGTCGCGCGGGCCCACGGTACGCACGTGTGGGACACGGACGGCAACGAGTTCCTCGACTTCCTCGCGGGGTACTCGGCACTGAGCTTCGGGCACCTGCATCAAGGCCTCGTCGCCGCGGCGATGGCCCAGCTGCGCCAGGTCACCCTCACCTCCCGCGCGTTCGGCCACGACCGCCTGGAGGAGTTCGCGCAGCGGCTCGTCGACGTCGTGGGCCCGCTGACCACCGGCGGCGAGAACAGCCTCGTCGTCCCGATGAACACCGGCGCCGAGGCCGTCGAGACCGCGATCAAAGCGGTCCGCAGGTGGGGCTACGACGTGCGCGGCGTGCCCGCCGACGAGGCGACGATCGTGGTCGCCGACGGCAGCTTCCACGGCCGGACGACGACGCTCGCCGGCCTCTCCGACAGCCCCGCCGCGCGCGACGGCTTCGGCCCCTTCGCGCCCGGCTTCCGCCGCGTCCCCTTCGGCGACCTCGCCGCGGTGGCCGACGCCGTGGACGACACCACCGTGGCCGTGCTCCTGGAGCCGGTGCAGGGCGAGGCGGGCGTGGTGCTGCCGCCCGACGACTTCTGGCCCGGTCTGCGCGCACTCACCGCCGAGCGCGGCATCACCCTGGTCGCCGACGAGGTGCAGTCCGGCCTCGGCCGCACGGGCACGACGCTCGCGTGCGAGCTCTGGGACGTGCAGCCCGACCTCGTGTGCCTCGGCAAGGCGCTGGGCGGCGGCATCGTCCCGGTCTCGGCCGTGGTCGGCCGGCCCGACGTCCTCGGCGTGCTCATCCCCGGCACCCACGGCTCGATCTTCGGCGGCAACCCGCTCGCGTGCGCGGTCGGCATCGCGGCCCTCGACCTGCTCTCGACCGGCCAGTACCAGGCCCGGGCCGCCGCGTCGGGCACCGTGCTCAGGCAGCGGCTCGACGCCCTCGTGGAGCGCGGCCTGCTCACCGGCGCGCGCACCGTCGGGCTGTGGGCGGGCGTCGACGTCGACCCCGCGCTCGGCACGGGCCGCGACCTCGCCGAGGCGCTCCTGGAGCGGGGCGTGCTGACCACCGACACGCACGGCACGACGGTCCTCCTGTCGCCGCCGCTGTCGATCGTGCAGCCGGAGCTCGAGATGGCGCTCGACATCCTCGAGGAGTCCCTGACCGCGCTGCGCGAGGCGGGCGTGGTGGCGCCGGAGCCCGGGGCCGCGGGCGAGGCGGACGGGTCGGCGGAGGCGGAAGCGGAGACCGAGGCGACTGCCGACGAGGCCACCGACGCCACCGACCCCGCCGACGACGAGGCCCCCGCGACGTCCGCCGAGGCCGGGCGCGGCGAGGGCGCAGGACCACGCTCCGAACTGTCACCGGCCGCCGGCTGAGCGTAGGCTCCGGGAGGTGACCACTACGACGTCGTCCCCCGCTACCGCAACGCTCCCGCCGCTCGCCGAGCTCCAGCAGGCCTACGCCGAGCTCAAGGCCCGTGGCCTCGCGCTCGACCTCACGCGCGGCAAGCCCTCGGCCGAGCAGCTCGACCTCGCCGAGCCGATGCTGGCCCTGCCCGGCGTCGGGCAGCACACCGACGACACGGGCACGGACACGCGCAACTACGGCGGCCTGGACGGCGGGCTCGCGATCCGGCGCATCTTCGCCGAGCTGCTCGACGTGCCCGTGGAGCAGCTGCTCGCGGGCGGCAACGCGTCGCTGACGCTCATGCACGACGTCGTGGCGTACGCCGAGCTGTTCGGCTTCCCGGAGTCGCCCACGCCGTGGGCGCGCGAGGAGACGGTGCGCTGGATCTGCCCGGTGCCGGGCTATGACCGGCACTTCACGATCTGCGAGGCGCTCGGCATCGAGATGATCCCGGTGCCGATGACGGCGGACGGCCCGGACGCCGAGGCGGTCGCCGCGCTCGTCGCGGACGACCCGACGATCAAGGGCATGTGGGTCGTGCCGACCTACTCCAACCCGGACGGCGCCGTCGTCACCGAGGACGTCGCCCGCGCGCTCGTCTCGATGCCCGCCGCCGCGCCGGACTTCCGCATCCTGTGGGACAACGCGTACGCGGTGCACCACCTCACCGACGACGAGGTGACGAGCCCGAACGTGCTGGCGCTGGCCGAGCGGGCCGGGAACCCGGACCGCGTGCTCCTGTTCGCCAGCACGTCGAAGATCACGTTCGCGGGCGCGGGCGTCTCGTTCCTCGCCTCGTCGCCGGCCAACCTCGCCTGGTACAAGAAGCACCTCTCGGCGGCGTCGATCGGCCCGGACAAGATCAACCACCTGCGCCACGCGCTGTTCTTCGGCTCCGCCGAGGGCGTGCGCGAGCACATGCGCAGGCACCGCGAGATCCTCGCGCCCAAGTTCGAGGCCGTCGTCCAGATCCTCGCCGAGCGCCTCGGCGCGTACGGCGTCGCGTCGTGGACCGAGCCCAAGGGCGGCTACTTCGTGTCGCTGGACGTCGCGCCCGGCACGGCGTCGCGCGTCGTGGAGCTGGCCAAGGAGGCGGGCATCGCCCTGACGCCCGCCGGCGCCACCCACCCGTACGGCAAGGACCCGGAGAACCGGAACGTGCGCCTCGCGCCGTCGATGCCGCCGCTGGAGGAGGTCCGCACGGCGATGGACGGCGTCGCGACGTGCGTGCTCCTCGCGGCGGCCGAGGCCGGCTCCGCGCGCTGAGCCGAGGGCCCGGCCTCCCGGCCGGGCCCTGCCGCCCTCAGTCCTGGCAGTGCTTGTTGACGACCAGGACCGGGCACGCCGAGTGGTGCAGCACGGCCTGGCTCGTCGAGCCCAGCAGCAGGCCGCGGAATCCCCCACGCCCGCGCGACCCCACGACCACCAGGTCCGACGCCGTCGAGAACTCGGTGAGCAGCTCGGCGCCCGTGCCGTCGAGCACGATCCGCCGGATGCGGAGCCCCGGGTTCTGCGCCTCGTAGCGGTCGACGAGCACGTCCATGCCCGCGCCGATGTCGGCCAGCACCTGCTCGCGGTCGACCGACGACGGCAGCCACGCGAGGATCCCCGCGTTCCCCACCGGCACGCCCGTGACGGCGGTGAGCTCGGCGCCCCACGCGGTGGCCTGCGCGATCGCGTGCTGCAGCGCCCGCTCGGCCTGCGGCGAGCCGTCCACGCCGACGACGATGCGCCGGACCTCGCGGATCTCCCCCGCGCCGGACGTGCCCGTCGGCTCGACGTCGGGCGACGCGGCCTCCCCCCACGAGACGCCGCGGTGGGCCTCGGCCCGCAGCGGCACCACGACGACGGGACACTGCGCGTGCGCGGGCAGCGCGGACGACACCGTGCCCAGGAGCCGCTCCGTGAAGCCGCCCCGCCCGCGCGTGCCGACGACGGCGAGCCCGTAGTCGGCCGAGAGCTCCACCAGCACGCCGGCGGCGTCACCGGTCGCTACCTCCGTGGTGGCGTGCACCCCGGCGTCGGCCACCCGGGCCTCCGCCTCCGCCAGGACGGACTTGGCGCCCTCCTGGATCGTGCTGTCGTCGAGCGCGGCGTAGCCGCCGTCGAGGGAGGCCGCCGTGAACGACGGCAGCGAATAGCTGCACACGATGTGCAGCGACCAGCCCACGCGGTGCGCGTAGGCGGTGGCCCAGTCCAGCGCGTGCAGGCTCGCGGCCGATCCGTCCACCCCGACCAGTACGACCTCGGATCGTGTCATCGGCAGCCCTTTCCTCACCAGTGCACCCTTGCACTGCCCACGCTACCGGCGCGGGGCCCGTCGTGGGACGTCGGTACCCGGGAAAACCGGTTTTCACCGGGTACGACGAAGCGCCTGCCCCCAGCCGGCCCGGGTGCGGGACGGCGGCGGACAGGCGCTCCGTGGCGCCGGGGCTCAGCCCAGGCGGATGAACGTGGGGTTCGACTGCCAGATCGGGCGGAAGTCGATGACGGTGCCCGGCTTCGAGGCGTCGATCATGGTGTTGCCACCCGCGTAGATCGACACGTGGCCCGGGGTCCACATGAGGTCGCCCGGCTGCGCCTGCGAGGCCGGCACGACGGTGCCGTAGCCCGACTGCGCCGACGAGGAGTGCGGCAGCGGGATGCCGAGCTGGCCGTAGACGTACTGCGTGAAGCCCGAGCAGTCGAAGCCGCTCGGGCTGGCGCCGCCGGAGACGTACGGGACGCCGATGTACCGGCTGGCGATGGAGATGACCGAGTTGCCGATCGCCGAGGCGGGGATGTCGACCGACGTGGCGGTCGCGGTCGTCGCGGCGGCGGTCTCTGCCGCCTGCGCGGCCTCTGCAGCGGCGGCCTCCGCGGCCTCTTCCGCGGCCTTGGCCTCGAGCTCGGCCTGGTAGTCCTCGTTCTCCTCGGCCGAGACCACGGAGACGGCGGACTTCTCGACGGTGAGCTGGGCGTCCGGGGCGACGGTGACGACCGGTGCGCTGGACAGGGCGGCGCGGGCCTGCGTCGTCAGCGCGTTGAGGTCGACGGAGTTCATCTTGGCGTGGCCCGACTCCACCGGGGCGGCCTGGGCCGCCATCGCTCCGCCGAAGGTCGAGACGAGGAGCGCACCGCCTGCGGCGGCGACCGCGGTACGGCGTCCGACCGCGGCGTTCTGGGCGAGCTCGGTGAGCGGAGTCACGGGGCGTCGCGCAGCACGATGGCGTGCGCGGGTCGTACGTGCAGTCACGTAGTACCTCTCCTTGTACGCCTTCGAGGTCAGCTGTCGGGTTCGGGTGGGAGAAATCACCCGGCCGTGCGGTCCCGAAGGACTGCCCGGCTTCACCCCGAGGACGCACCCTGGCGCCCGATGGTGGGTCCCCCGCCTCTGTCATGCGGTCGTCTTGGGGCCCCGGGCGGTGACAGAGTTCGGCGTCCGACCGGAGACTCCCTCGGATCACCTCCGGGAGAGCGTTCCGAACGTACCCGACGTCACACGCCGTGTCACGTTCTGGCAACGACTGTCACGACGTGTCGCGCGCCTGTCAGCACCTTTCCGACAGAACGGACCGGGATTCGCCCCCGCCCGCGGGCCTCAGGCCGTCGCGACGAACAGGTGGCGCGCCAGGTCCTCGCCCAGCTCGAGCGCCGTCGGCGCGCCGTCCACCGTCACCGTGTAGGTGCCGTCCGCGTGCACCGCCGTGATGCGCGACCCGGGCACCAGCCCGGCGTCGGCGAGGCGGGCCAGCAGGTCGACGTCGGTCTGCAGCGGCTCGGCGATGCGCGTGAGGGACGCGGCGAGCGGCTCGCCACGCACGCCCCTCTTCGCCGCGGCCTCGAACGCCGCGGGCAGCGAGATGACGCCGCTGAGGAACGGCACGTCGGTGTACGCCTCGCCCAGCTCGGCGAGGCCGGGGATCGGGTTGCCGTACGGGTCGTGGTGCGGGTGGTCGAGCAGGCCGACGAGGCGCTTCTCCACCAGGTCGCTCATCACGTGCTCCCAGCGGCAGGCCTCGACGTGCACGTGCTCCCAGTCGAGCTTGATGACGTCGGTCAGCAGGCGCTCGGCCAGGCGGTGCTTGCGCATGACGCGCATCGCCTTGTGGTGCCCCTGCTCGGTCAGCTCCAGGTGCCGGTCGCCCGTGACCACCACGAGGCCGTCCCGCTCCATGCGCGCGACCGTCTGCGACACCGTCGGGCCCGAGTGACCCAGACGCTCCGCGATGCGCGCGCGCAGGGGCGTGATGCCCTCCTCGTCGAGCTCGTAGATGGTCTTGAGGTACATCTCGGTGGTGTCGATCAGATCCGTCACGTCTGCTCCCGTCGCGCGCTCAGCCGCTCGCTCGCCGTGGACACGTCGGGTCCTGGCGTCGGCCCAGGTTCTAGTCTCAATGCCGGGAAGTTAGGGCGTTGCGTGTGGTGTCAAGACCGTGTTTGTGCTGGTAGCAGCAGCGAAGCTCCTGTAGTTGAGAGCAGTCCGCCAAGACAGCCTTCACCGCAGGAGCTTCGCCGTGTT
>NZ_JABEMG010000058.1 GCF_013004695.1 Promicromonospora citrea | reverse complement strand
CGGCTGGCGTAGGAACCTCCGATCCAACCTGTCTCGCGACGCACCCGCGCATCCCGTCTCACCAGCAAAGACGCAGGTCAGGCCACCCCAACCGCGCTCCTGTAGACCAGACTTTGCCGCGGCCCTGCGCAGCACCCCGCGGACGAGACTCACGACAATCCCGTCGCGGCTTGTCGGCTCCCTCGCTATGGGGGAGCGGTACCTCCGGCCGATTCCCCCACGGTTCCCCCCCAGCCTTTCCAGCAGCGGCGAACACACAGGTGAACGGCCGGACGCACAGCTCAACGTCTGAGGTCTGTTGGGGTCGGGTCGTGGGTTCCTCCGGGAGCCCTCAACCCGACCTTCCGTGTTTCTGCCGGGCTCGGCCTCGCCGGGTATCGATCCGAGCACTCTTGAGCAGGCTGGTCGCCAGACGCGGCCTGGTCCACTAACGTCCCCCGCATGACGTCGACGACGCCGGCCGGGCGGGCCGCGCACCCTCTCGACCTCGCGGCGCCCGTGCTCGTCGCCTGTGACATCGACGGCACCCTGATCCGTACCGGGCATCCGCCGACCGACGCCGTGCTCGACGCCGTGGCCAAGGTCCGTGCCGCCGGCCACCACGTCGTGCTCGCCACGGGCCGGTCCCTCGTGGGCGCGCTGCGCGCCGCCGGGCAGCTCGAGCTGGACGACGTGTGGATCGTGGCCAGCAACGGCGCGGTGACCGCGCACCTGGTCGACCACGGCTACACGGTCCACGACCTCCAGGTCATCGAGCCCGAGCCCGTCGTTCGCCTGGCCGAGGACGCCCTGCCGGGCATCCGGATCGCCACCGAGATCGTCGGTATCGGCTATCGCGTCAACCTCGCCTTCCCGGACGGCGAGCTGCCGGGGGAGCAGCACGAGGTGCGCCGTCTGTCGGAGCTGTGGGCCGAGACGACGCCGAGAGCGGCGCTGCGCGGGTCTGGTGCCGACCGGCTGGTGCCGGCCCTCCGCGCACTGGGGGTGACCGCGATCCCCACGCGCCCCGACTGGGTCGACGTGACGCCGGTCGGGCTGTCGAAGGCGACGGCGCTCGACCGGGTCCGCGTGGGCCTGGGCGTGGAGCAGGGCGCGACCGTCGCGATCGGTGACGGGGAGAACGATCTGGAGATGCTGCGGTGGGCGTCGTACTCCGCGGTCATGGGGCACGCGCCTGAGCACGTTCGGAGCGCCGGCGGCGACGTGACCGGAACCATCGACGACGACGGTGCCGCCGCGGTGCTGCTGTCGCTGCTCGGCTGACTTCGGCGCATCCCCGAGCGCGGGCCGACGAAGTGCAGTGTTGCACTGTCGTCGTCGCGAGCCATGTAGGGGTATGAGACACAGGACATGCCCGTGGTGAGGGCAAGACCGGACGTCGTGTTCAGCGAGGTGTTCCGCGCGGCCTACCCGGACATCCTCGCGTTCATCCGGCGCCGCGCCGATCCCGCGCGGGTGGAAGACCTCGCTGCCGAGGTCTTCACCATCGCCTGGGACCGGTGGGAGGACGTCCCGCGCGAGGCGCGCCCCTGGTTGTTCGGCGTGGCTCGCAACCTGGTCGCGAACGATCACCGCAGCCGGGAACGGCGCCGCCGTCTGGAGCTGCGCCTCGGGAGCGAACGGGACCCGGGCCAGGACGACACCTCGTTCAACGACGTGGCACTGGACCTCCGGGTGGCGTGGGCGCGCCTGAACGATGCCGACCGCGAGGTGATCGCCCTGGTCGCCTGGGACGGGCTCACCGGTCGGGAGGCCGCCGCGGTGCTCGGCTGCACCCGCGCGGCGTTCTCCGTCCGGCTGACGAGGGCACGCCGTCGGCTCAAGCATCTGCTGGACGACGCGGTCGACGAACCGGTCCCTGCGGTCACCCCGCACCTGTCTGCCGCTCTCGAGGGAGATCTGCCATGAACCATCGCATGAGGAACCGGACGCTCCGCCTGGTCGAGGAGGCGAACCCCGTGCCGACCAGCGGGCTGACCGCGGACGAGAGCGCCCGCGCCGAGCTGCTCCTGCAGGACCTCACAGCGGCCTCAGGACCGGCACGACCGGTAGCGGGGCGGCGGGGGACCCGGGCTCGCGCTCTCGTCGGCGGGGCGATCGTGCTGCTGGCCGCCGCCCTCGGCGGTGGTCTCCTGGCCACCGCGCCGGCGTCGGCCGAGCAGGTCCTCCTCCAGGCGGCGAGCAACGCCGCCCTGCAGCAGCCGGTGGGAGAAGGGCGGTACTGGTACGTCCGGACCGAGAGCGACACCTCCGTCACCATCCCGCACCAGCGCGAGGTCTGGCTGGCGCGCGAGGGAGGGGTACTCCGGGACGAGTTCTTCGCGGCGGAGGTCGCGGAGAGCGAGGGCAGCGCCGTGCTCGACCCCGCGCTCGTCCGATACCAGGATCTCGGGCAGCACGCGGACGTCCCGGGAGGGAGCTCGACGACGCTGTTCGGTGGGAACGTCGCCGTGACGTGGGACGAGCTCGACGAGCTGCCGGCCGACCCGGAGGAGCTCAGCGCGCTGTTGACGGAGCGGATGACGGACACCTCGCACGGCCACGCCTACGACCTGTGGGACGCGGCGACCGGGCTACTGCGCGAGAGCCCGGCCCGGCCGGAGCTGCGACGCACCCTGTGGGAAGTCATCGCCTCGATCCCCGGCGTCACCCTCGACGGCCCGACGACCGACGCGGCCGGCCGGGACGGCACAGCCGTGAGCGTGGACTTCAGCAGCCAGAGGCTGGGTCGGTACGCTCTCGTGCTCGACCCGACCGACGGCACGCTCCTGGAGACCCGCTACCTCGCCGACGACGGCGCGGTGCTCAGCACCGGCACCGTCATCGAACAGGGTTTCCGTGACACCGCGCCCACGGCGCAGCCTCCGGTCTGCGGGCCCGGGTCGGAGCCCGAGCGGTCCTGCTGAGGACGAACGCGTCGGTGCTGTCGCCCGCACTCCTGCGGGCGGCAGCACCTTCACCCGGCCCGCCAGGTGGTCGTCGCGGTCTCACCTGCCAGGTCGCACCCCCACCACCGCCCCGATCGCCCGCCGCGCGTACGCCCGCGCCTCCTCTCGCGACGGCGCCGCCGTCAGCCCGAGCAGCCGCTTGCGGTGCGCCTCCCCGAGCAGCAGCGTGTACAGCATCTCGCCGCGCTCGCCCGCCCCGGCCCCGTGCTCGACCTCGAGCCCCGCGGTCAGCACCGCGATCGACCGCGCCGGCCCCTTGGCGTAGAAGTCGGCCGCGAGCTGCGGGTGCCGCAGCGACTCGGCGACGACGAGGCGGTGGAGCGTGATGGCGTCGTCGCCGTGCAGGATGTGCACCATCCGGGTCGCCAGCTCCTCCAGGTCCTCGCCGTCGCGCACCGGGGGGCGCTCGTGGACGTGCAGCCGGTCGACGGCCGCGAAGAACAGACCGGTCTTGTCGGTGAAGTGCCGGTAGACGGTGCGCTTCGTGGCGCCCACCGCAGTCGCCACGGCCTCGATCGTCGTCCCGCTGAACCCGTGCTCGGCGAACAGGCGCACGGCGGCCGCCAGGATCTCCTCACGCCGCGCCTCGACGTCCTCTCGGCGCGGGCGTCCGGGACCGCGCCGCGGCTCCGCGGTGGCCTGCCCTGTGGCGTTCGTCTCTGACCCGTCCGTCGTCACGCTCGTAATGATACGTTGCCGTTTCATTGACGGCACGACTCATCGAGACGGAGGACGACCGATGGCCGGCGAACGACTGGTGCACGTGGCCTTCAGCGACGACTGGGAGGCGTGCGAGCGCTTCGGCGAGTACGACGTCGCGACGCGCAGCACACTGCTCGACGACACCGGGTTCATCCACGCCGCCACCGCCGACACCCTGCAGGCGGTACTCGACGGCGTCTACGGCGACGCGTCAGAGCCCCTCGTGCTCGCCGTGATCGACGAGGCGGCGCTCGCGGACCAGGGGATCGAGGTCCGGTGGGAGCCGGGTGCGGGGCCGGGCGGCACGGCGGCACCCCGCATCGAGGGCGCCCTGCAGATGGACCGCGTCACCGTGCCCGCCGTCCTGCCCCTGCGGCGCGGGCCCGCAGGATGGATCGCTCCGGAGCTCGGCGAGTGGGGCGTGCGCCGGACGGCGCCTGCCGCGTCCGCCTGACCTGGCCCCACGGCACCTCATGTCCGCAGGTACGACGCCCCGTTGACGTCCAGCACCGTCCCGGAGGACCAGCGCGCCTCGGGGGAGGCCAGGTACACGACGGCGGCGGCGACCTCCTCCGGGGTGCCGACCCGCCCGAACGGGCTCTGCGCGCGCAGCGCGTCGCCCTGCTCGCCCACGAGCTTCGGCGCCTGCCGGTCGGTGGCCACGAAGCCGGGAGCCACCGAGGCGACGGCGACGCCGTGCGGGGCCAGCGTGAGGGCGAGCGACTGGCCGAGCGCGTGCACGGCGGCCTTGGTCGCGGCGTACGCCGGGTGGTCGGGCTCCCCGCGGAACGCGCCGCGCGAGCCGACGTTGACGATAGCGCCGCCCGCGCCCGCCGCGACGAGGTGCCGGGCCGCCGCCCAGCTCGCGTGGGCCGTGCCGAGCAGGTTGACCCGCACCATCGTGTCCCACGCGGCGGCCCAGTCCTCGAACGGCGTGTCCTGGACCGTGTGGACGTTCTGCGGGTCCGGGCCCACCGCGGCGTTGTTCACGAGCACGGAGAGCCCGCCCAGCTGCGCGGCGGCGTCGTCGACCAGGGTTGTCGCCGCCGTCGGGTCGCCCAGGTCGCCCTGGACCAGGACGTGGCCGGTGCCGGGCAGCGCGGCGAGGGTCTGCTCGGCGTCGGCCCGGCCGTGGGCGTGGTGGACGGCGACGCGGTCGCCGCGCTCGGCGAAGGCCAGCGCGATCGCGCGGCCGATGCCGCGGGACGAGCCCGTGACGAGGACCCCGCGCGAGGGCAGGTCGGTCGTGCGCATACGTTCTCCCGAGCTTCGGTGGGCACCGGCCGGCCGGACGTGCCACCGCCCGGCCCCGCGCCGCTTACAGTTGGACCATGCCCGCCACCATGAAGGACGTGGCGACCCGGGCCGGGGTGTCGCTGAAGACCGTCTCACGGGTAGTCAACCGGGAGCCCCACATCCGCCCCGAGACCATGGCGCGGGTCGAGGCGGCCATCGCCGAGCTGGGCTGGGTGCCCAACCCGAGCGCCCGTAGCCTCCGGACCGGCCGCACGGGCACCATCGGCATCGTCGTGGCCGAGCTGCGCCGCCCGTACCTCGCGATGCTCGTGGAGGCGCTCGTGCACGAGGCCGAGCGGCTGGGCCTCACGGCGACGGTCGAGCCCACGCACCGGCGTCCGCGACGCATCTCGGAGGTGCTGGGGGAGCGCGGCCACCTGTACGACGGCGTGCTGCTCATCGATCCCGAGGACCTCGAGCCGGTCACGTGGGACCAGGCGCAGCAGCCCGTGGTCGTGATCCAGGGCGGCAGCTGGCAGGCGCCGGTCGACCGCGTCGACGAGGACGTCGTCGAGGCCGCGGGGCTGGTGGCCCGGCACCTCGGGGTGATGGGCCGGACCCGGCCCGTGCTCCTGGGGCCCGACCGCGCCCGCACGGAGACCGACCGGGAGAACCTGTCCGCGGCGCTCCGGGCCGCGCTGTCGGCGGTCGGCATCGAGGCGGGCGCCGTGCCGCGGGTGTCGCTGGGCGGCGTCGGCGACCGGCGCGCGGGCGCCGCGGCGGCGGCCGAGGCGCTGGAGGTGCGTCCCGACCTCGACGCCCTGCTGTGCGTCAACGACGAGGTGGCGATCGGGGCGCTGTCCTGCCTGGTCGAGCGCGGCGTGGCCGTGCCGGACGACGTGGCGATCATCGGCTACGACAACCTGGCCGACGGCCAGTTCTCCACGCCCACGCTCACCACGATCGACCCGTCGCCCGCAGGCCTGGCGCGGGCGGCCCTCGAGCTGCTCACGGACCGGCTGCGGGGCGGCGCGCCCGCCGCGGCCCGCCAGGTCACCGTGCCGGTCACGCTGGTGCGCCGCGAGTCGACGATGGGGATGCCGTGAACAGCGAGGTCGTGAACCGGGACACCGCCCGCCGCCCCACCCTGGAGGACGTCGCGCGGTTGGCCGGCGTGTCGGCGAAGACCGTCTCGAACGTCATGCTCGACCGGCCGAACGTCTCGGCGGCCACCCGCGCCACGGTGCGGGCCGCCGCCGACACCGTGGGCTACCGGCCGAACCACGCCGGCCGGGGGCTGGCGTCGGGCCGCACGGGCCGCATCGCGGTGGTGGTGCCCAACCTCTTCCAGCCGTACTTCGCCGAGATGGCGGAGCGCCTCATCCTCGCGCTCGAGGACGAGGGCCTCACGACGACGCTGCGCGTCGCGGGTGACGTGCACGCGGAGCTCGCGGCCGTCATCGGGTCGTCCACCCGCGACGCCGACGGCGTCGTCATCTGCCCCGCCCACTTCCGCGCGGCGGCGCTCGGCGGGCGGGCGCTCGGCCGGCCCGTCGTCCAGGTGGGCGGCCCCGCCACCGACTCCCTGGACTGCGTCATCATGGGCGAGTACGCCGGGGCCAACGCCGTCACCCGCCACCTGCTGGACACGGGCCGCCGCCGCCTCGCGATCATCTGGAACGGCCTGAGCACCGAGAGCGGGCGCTACGCCGGCGTGGTCGACGCCCTCGCCGAGCGGGGGATCGAGCCCGACCCGGCGCTGTTCGCCGTCGGCTCGGACTGGGACCGGCGCGAGTCCGGGTACGAGGCGATGGTCGGGCTGCTCCGGACCGGCGTCGAGTTCGACGCCGCGGTGTGCGCGAACGACGCGACGGCGATCGGCGTCGTGCGCGCGCTGCGTTCCCACGGCCGCCGGGTCCCCGAGGACGTCGCCGTCACCGGCTTCGACAACACGGACGAGAGCGAGTTCGCCAGCCCGCCGCTGACCTCGGTCAGCCCGGACCCGGAGGCGATGGTCTCGGCCGCCGTCCGCATGCTCGTCGACCGGCTCGACGGGTACGACGGGCCGGCGCGGTCCGTGCGGACGGGGGCCGAGGTGATTCTCCGGAGGTCGTCCGGGCCGGTGTCCTGAGGCGTCAGGCCTCCACGCGGACGGTGACCAGCGACCACGCCGGGACCGAGATCGAGGCCCGGCCGTCGGCGAGCTCCGCCGTGGTCGCGACGGGCTCGACCGGCGAGGCCTCGAACGGGCGCCCGACGTCGGGGGCGCCGCCGGCCAGCGTCGTGACGGTGACCGGCCGGGTGCCGGCCGCGCCGTCGACCGTCAGGTGCGCGGTCCGGTCCTCGTCGGCAAGGCCGACGAGGGTGACGTGGGTGCTGCCGTCGGACCCGCTCGTGGCGCCGGCCACGAGGTCGGGCCAGGGGCGCAGGTCGTCCTCGTGGTCGTGGACGAGGGCGCCGTCGAGCCACACCCGGATGCGCGCGCCGTTCACCGTGACGCGGACGCGCAGGGGCTCGCCGGTGCGGACGCCCTCGAACGGGTGCGGCCCGTCCACCTCGTTGCCGATGCCGTCGTCGCGCCGGGCCAGGATGAGCGACTCGTTGCGCCAGCCCCCGACCTGGAACTCGTGCACGGTCTCGCCGTCCGCCCCGCCGAACCCGACCACGAAGCCCTCCGTGCCGTCGGTCCGAGTGGCGACGACCTCGAGCTCGGTGCCGTCGGCCGCCAGCGTCGCCGTGTCCTCGGGGCCCACGAGCTGGTCCGGGTGCGCCGTGCCGCCCACCCGGATCGCGCTGAACCGGGTCGTCGAGCCGGGGGAGCGGAGCGTGACCTGCTGCACCGCGGGCGGCGACTGCGGCCGGTCGGTGTGCCCCGTGACCGCGCAGCCGAGCACCTGCTCGCCGCGTACCTCCGCCATCATCCGCTGCACGTGGTAGCTCGGGCTCGGCCGCACCTCGTCGTCGGTGAAGTAGACGAGGTCGGGCAGCCACTGGGTGCTGCCGACGCGGGCGAGCAGCGGCGCGTACGAGGACAGGCGCACCACGTCCGAGTTCCGCTCGACGGCGGTCATGTACGCGGCCTCGGCGAGCGCCGAGCGCATCGTGGAGGTGTGGGCCGCCCACTCGCCGAGGTAGACGGCGGGCCCGGACCGGTCGTAGTGGTCGAAGCGGTCCAGGTGCTGCAGGAGCCACCGGGGCGAGCGGTAGCTGTGCTCGTCGACCATCGGTACCTCGAGGCGGCGGGCCAGCTCCCACCCGGCGTCGTAGTCCGGGCCGTAGGGCTTGGGGCCGAGCGTGCCGATGACGGTGATGTCCGGGTACGCCTCCCGCACAGCCGCGAAGAGCTGCCCGAAGCGGTCGGCGAACTGCGCGTCGACGACGTCCTCGTTGCCGAGGCCCAGGTAGCGCAGCCCGAACGGCTCGGGGTGGCCGGCCGCGGCCCGGACGGCGCCCCAGCGGGTGTCGGGCCCGCCGTTCGCGTACTCGACGAGGTCGAGCACGTCCTGGACGTACTGCGGCATGCGCTGCTGCGGGATCGCCTGCGGCCCGCCGGGCACGTTCTGGCAGCACACGCCCGCGGCCACGACGGGCATCGGCGTGGCGCCGAGCTCCTCGCAGAGCAGGAAGTACTCGTGGTACCCGATCGCCATCGACTGGTGGTAGCCCCACGTGTTGGGCATGGGCACGCGGTCCTCGCGGGGCCCGATGGTGCGCTTCCAGTGGTACATGTTGTCGAGGCCGTAGCCGTGGGCGACGCAGCCGCCGGGGAACCGGACGAAGGCCGGGCGCAGGGCCCGCAGCGTCTCCACGAGGTCGGGGCGGAACAGCCGGGCGTGGCCCTGCGGGTCCACAGGGCGCAGCTCGACCAGGTCGACGTCGACGGCGCCCACGCCGACCTCGATGCCCAGCGCAGCGCGGGCCGTCCCGGCGCTGGTCAGGTCCACCTCGACCCAGCGCCAGCCGTCGTCGACGACGGGGATCTCGACCCGGGCGAGGACACCGCCGTCCGCCGTCGTGAGTGACGCGTGCGCGGCGGCCGACGGCGCCGCGCGCCGGACGGCGAGCCGGAGCCGGGAGGTGCCCTCGGGCACGAGCATGCCCGCGGGGTCGTAGCCCCGGTTGGTCAGCCGTGACCCCGCGGCGAGTCGGACGTAGGTGGCGTTGGCGGCCGAGACGGGGCGGTCGCTGCGCACCCGGACGTCGCCCCTGGGCTCCCAGCCGGTCAGGGGGCCCCAGCCGGGCCGGTCGGCGGGCGTGGCCTCGAAGTCGCCGTTGCGGACGAGGTCGGCGTTGAGCCCGCCGTCCAGCGCGGAGTTGATGTCCTCGAGGAACAGGCCCCACAGGTCCTGGCTCACCCGGGTCCCGGTGGGCTGCTGCACGTGGATCGTGACGTCGTTCGGGCTGCTGGTCATCGGTTCGCACCCTTCCTCGGGGGCTCGGGCCGCCCCGGCGCGACGCTCCCTCGCGCCGTCGCCGGGTTGTCGCAGGCCAACGTACAGCGTTGTCACGTCCTCGTCGACAACCATTGACAACGCTGAACCAGGTCCGCGATCATCGGTGGCGCTCGGGCACGACGACGGCGGGTCACCGAGGACCCGCCTGGCTCACGAGCACGACATCCGGAGGTCTCGATGAAGAGCAGGACACGCCTCGTCGGCTTCGTGCTGGCGACCGGAGCACTCCTCCTCGCCGGCTGCAGCGGCGGGGGCGGCGGCAAGGACACCGCGGACGGGACGATCGACATCCTCGTCGTCAAGCACGGGCTGACCGGCCCGATGGCCGACATGGGCTGGGTCGAGGAGCTCGAGAAGAAGGCCGGCGTGACGATCCGCTGGGAGGAGGTCTCGGCCGACTGGAGCCAGAAGAAGGCCACGATGCTCGCGGCGGGCGAGGTGCCCGACCTCGTCGTCGGCGGGAACGCGATCACCAACGCCGATCTCGCCACCTACTCGTCCCTGTTCGAGGACCTGTCCGACGACATGGACGCCCTGCCCAACGTGCAGGGCATGCTCGACTCGCACGCCGAGCTGTCGGCCATGGCCACGCGGTCGACCGGCGAGGTCTACGCGCTGCCGAGCTATCGGCGCTACTGGCCGGAGACCATCTCGCGCCAGTACATCAACCAGGACTGGCTGGACACCCTCGGCCTCGAGATGCCGACCACCTGGGACGAGCTCTTCGACGTGCTCGTCGCCTTCAAGGAGCAGGACGCGAACGGCGACGGCGACCCGGACGACGAGATCCCCTGGGACTGGAACCCGGTCGACCCCGCGGGCTTCGCGGCCGGCCAGCCCACCATGCTGCTGGGCGGGCTCGGCCTGCCGACCACCTACGGCGGCGGCCAGGGGTACGTCGTCGAGGACGGCAAGGTGCTCAACTTCCTCGTCGACGAGCGGTACCGCCAGGTGATCGAGTTCACGCACCGCGCGTACGCGGCCGGGCTCATCAGCAAGCAGGTGATGACCCAGGACTACTCGGCCTTCCAGTCCGTCGGCCGCGGCGACGGCGACGTCGCGAAGGTCGGCTTCAGCTGGGGCTGGACGGCGTCCGACCGGTTCGGCGCCCAGCTCGCCGACCAGTACACGTCGATGGCGCCCCTCCAGGCGGAGGCCGGGCAGTCGACGCCCGTCACCTGGAACTACGACACCGAGAACTTCAGCCCCAACCACATCGTCATGTCCGCGAGCACCGCCGACAAGGACGGGGCGCTCGCCGTCATCGACGCCTTCTACGACCCGGAGATCTCCGTCCAGGTGCTCTGGGGCGACCTGGGCGAGAACGTGGAGCGCGACGGCGACGGGTACACGGTGCTGCCGCCCACCGACGGGAAGAGCGACCCGTCGACCTGGAAGTGGACGACGACGCTCGCCGACGCCGGCCCTCACTGGATCCGCGACGACGTCGACGTCGAGCCGCCCGCCGACCTCGCCGAGGCCGTCGAGCAGTCGGAGCCGCTGCGCGAGGCGCTCGGGAACGTCGACCCCGGCACCGACATCTATCCCTTCAAGTACGTGAACATCTCCACCGAGGACCAGAGCACCATCACGCTCAACGACACCACGGTGCTCAACCTCGCGATGACGGCGTTCGGGCGGTGGGTCACCGAGGGCGGCGTCGAGGAGGAGTGGGACGACTACGTGGCGCAGCTCGAGGGCGCGGGCCTGCCGCAGAACGTCGAGATCTACCAGCGCTACTACGACGAGTACCAGGCGAGCCGGTCATGACGCTCCTGCGAGAGCGGACCGAACCGGGGGGCGCCGCGACCACCGGTCGCGGCGCGCCGCCCGGCCCGGGCGCGCGCCTCCGGCGGCACCTCGGGCGCTCCTGGCAGCTGTGGGTGCTGTTGCTGCCCGCGATCGCGTTCACCGCGGTGTTCGCGTACGTGCCGATGTACGGCATCCAGCTCGCCTTCCGGGAGTTCGACTTCCAGGCGGGCCTCACCGGCGGCGAGTGGGTCGGGCTGAAGTACTTCGAGGTGTTCTTCAGCAGCCCGATGTTCGGCACGGTGCTGCGCAACACGCTGACCATCAGCATCGCGACCCTCGTCGTCGGGTTCCTCGCGCCGATCGCCCTCGCGCTGGTCATCAACCAGATCGTCAACGCGACACGCAAGCGCTTCATGCAGACGGCGACCTACCTGCCGCACTTCATCTCGGTCGTCGTCGTGGTCGGCATGCTCCAGGTGCTGCTCAACCCCTCGAACGGCACCGTCACGCGCCTGTTCAGCGGGGCGGGCCTCGACCTCGACCTGCTCGGTGACCCCGACCTCTTCGTCCCGGTCTACGTGATCTCCGAGGTGTGGCAGCACTGCGGCTGGAACTCGATCATCTACCTCGCCGCGCTCGCCTCGGTGGACACGCAGCTCTACGAGGCGGCCCGGATCGACGGCGCGGGCCGCCTGCACCTGATCCGGCACGTCGACATCCCGGCCCTGGTGCCGACGATGATCGTCCTCTTCATCCTCACCATGGGCGGTGTGCTCTCGACCGGCTTCGAGAAGGTCTGGCTGATGCAGAACGCGCTCAACCTGCCGGTGAGCGAGGTGATCGCGACGTACACCTACCGGATCGGCATCCTCGGCAACCAGTTCAGCCTCGGGACGGCGATCGGGCTGTTCAACACGGTCATCAACTTCCTCTTCCTGGTCGTCACGAACTGGCTGGCCAAGAAGTTCGCCGACACGAGCCTGTGGTGAGTCCCATGACACGACTGTCCGCGCTCCGCGCCCGCACGCCCGGCGACATCGCCTTCTCGGTGGTCCTCGCGATCGTCTGCGCCGTCATCCTGTTCGTGACGATCTACCCGCTGTGGTTCGTGGCGATCGCCTCGATCAGCGAGCCCCGCCTTGTGGCCACCGGCCAGGTGACCTTCCTGCCGCAGAACATGAGCCTGTTCGGCTACGAGCAGATCTTCGCCGACGACCGGATCTGGACGGGCTACCGCAACACCGTCGTCTACACGGTGGTCGGCACCGCGCTCAACATGGTCGTGACCATGCCCGCGGCCTTCGCCCTGTCGCGTCGCGAGTTCCGGCCCCGCCGCGTGCTCATGCTGTTCTTCGCGTTCACGATGTTCTTCAGCGGCGGCCTCATCCCGCAGTACCTCCTGTACCGCGACATCGGGCTGCTGGACAACTGGCTGGTCTTCGTCCTCCCGACCGCCCTGAACGTGTACAACCTCATCATCGCCCGCGCCTTCTTCGAGAACGCGCTGCCGGAGGAGCTCTTCGAGGCCGCGACCCTCGACGGCGTCGACTACTTCCGGTACTTCCTGAACATCGCGCTGCCGCTGTCCAAGGCCATCCTCTCCGTCATCGCGCTCTACTACCTCGTGCAGCACTGGAACGACTTCTTCACGGGCCTCATCTTCGTCCGCGACTACGAGCTCCAGCCGCTGCAGATCGTGCTGCGCGACATCCTGCTGTCCAACCAGGCGTTCGCCGGCGGGGCGGGCGGGGCGGGCGGCTCCGGCGGCGCCTACGGCCAGGACTTCGCCGACCAGATCAAGTACGGCGTCATCATCGTCTCCACGCTGCCCGTGCTCCTGCTGTACCCCTTCCTGCAGAAGTACTTCGAGAAGGGCGTCATGATCGGGTCGGTGAAGGGATGATCGACCGGCTCGTCACCCTGCACACCCACGTCGGGACCTGGGGCTGGCGCCTGCTGAAGCTCCACCTGCTCTGGCTGCTGCACACCCTGCGCGGCGGCGTCGTCCTCGGCGTCTTCCCCGCCACCGCGGCGGTGCACGAGGTGCTGCGGCACGACCTGATGAGCGACGACGTCGCCGAGCGGCGCGGCCTGCGAGCGGAGTTCGACGCCGCCTGGCGGGCCAACCTGCGCGGCGCGAACGTGCTCGGCTACGTGCTGACCCTGCTCTGGGCGGTGCTCCTGGCCGAGCGGCAGCTGCTCGCGGGCGCGGGCAGTGGCCTGGCCGGGGCGGCCGGGAGCCTGCTGTGGTTCGCGGCGGCCTTCCTCGCCGTGGCCACCGCGCTGGCCTGGCCGCTGGCCGCGCACTACGACGAGGCGGCGCTGCCGCACCTGCGCCGCGCCGCCACGCTCGTCGTCGCGCGGCCGGTCACCGCCCTGGTCACGGGGGCCGCCGGCGGCACGGTCCTCGCCGCCTACTACCTCGTGCCGGGCCTCGTCCCGGTGCTCGGCGTGGCCGCGCCCGCGCTCGCGACCACGTACTGCCTGCGGCGCAGCGGCATCCTGCCCGCGCCGGCACCCGCGCCCTCGCCCGACCGCATGAAGGAGAGCACCGTATGACCACGACGACCACGCCGCCCGCCACCACCGACCCGCCGCCCGGGGCCGCCTCCCCGTGGCACGTCGACGGGACCCGGCTGACGTGGCGCGGCGGCGGCGAGACGCTCGTCGTCGAACCGTGGGGGGCCGACAGCGCGCGCGTCCGGTCCGCGCAGGGGGAGGTCGTCGACACCGACTGGGCCCTCCTGCCCGCCCCGGAGACCGCGGACGCCCGCATCGAGCTCGACGGCGACGTCGCCACCCTGGTCAACGGGCGCCTGCGCGTCGTCCTCACCGCGCACGACCACTACCACTGGCAGGGCGGCCAGCGCCGCTTCCGCTGCCACGTCAGCTTCCAGGACGCCGACGGTCGAGAGCTGCTGGCCGAGCGCGAGTCCGGCGGCGCCCTCGCCCTGCGCGCCCGCCAGTACGACGCGCACCCCGCCGGCGGCTGGCGGACGTCGCTCTTCCTCGACAGCCCCGCGGACGAGAAGCTCGTCGGGATGGGCCTGTACCAGCAGGACCACATCGACCTCAAGGGCTGCACGCTCGAGCTCGCCCACCGCAACTCCCAGGCCAGCGTGCCGTTCGTCGTCTCCAGCGCCGGGTACGGCATGCTCTGGCACAGCCCCGCCGTCGGACACGCGACCTTCGGCCGCAACGGCACCGAGTGGACGGCCGAGTCCGCACCCCAGATCGACTACTGGGTCACGGCAGGCGACACCCCGGCGCAGATCAGCCGCGCGTACGCCGACGCCACCGGGCACGCCCCCGTGATGCCGGAGCGCGGCCTCGGCTACTGGCAGTGCAAGCTGCGCTACTCCTCCCAGGAGGAGCTGCTCGAGGTCGCGCGCGAGCACCGGCGCCGCGACCTGCCGCTGGACGTCATCGTCGCCGACTTCTTCCACTGGCCCCGGATGGGCGACTTCCGGTTCGACGACGAGTTCTGGCCCGACCCCGCCGCCATGGTCGCCGAGCTGCGCGACCTCGGAGTCGAGCTCATGGTCAGCGTCTGGCCCCAGGTGGCGCTCACATCCGAGAACTTCGACGAGATGTCCCGCCAGGGCCTGCTCGTGGCGACCCACCGCGGCATCGACGTGCAGATGTGGTTCGAGGGCCCGAGCCGGTTCGTCGACACCACCAACCCGCGCGCCCGCGCCTACCTCTGGGAGAAGCTCCGCTCCGGGTACGGGCGGCACGGTATCCGGACCTTCTGGCTCGACGAGGCCGAGCCCGAGTTCGGCCAGTACGACTTCGGCGCCTACCGGTACGACGCCGGACCGGCGCTCGCGGTGACCAACATCTACCCGCAGACGTTCTCCCGCGCCGTCTTCGAGGGGCAGCAGGGCGACGGCGAGACCGAGATCGTCAACCTCGTGCGGTGCGCCTGGGCCGGCAGCCAGCGCTACGGAGCGCTCCTGTGGTCCGGCGACATCCACTCCTCCTGGACGGCGATGCGCCGGCAGATCACCGCGGGCATCCATGTGGGCGTGGCGGGGGTGCCGTGGTTCACGACCGACATCGGCGGGTTCGGCGGCGGCCGGACGGACGACCCGGCGTTCCAGGAGCTCCTGGTGCGCTGGTTCCAGATGGGGGCGTTCATGCCGGTGATGCGCATGCACGGCGACCGGGCGCCCCAGGTGCCGGTCGTCGCGGCCGACGGCAGCCGCCGTCTGCCGTCCGGCTCGGGGAACGAGCTGTGGAGCTTCGGCACCGAGAACTACGAGATCCTCGCCCGGTACGTCCGGTTCCGCGAGCGTCTGCGCGACTACACGCGCGACGTCATGCGTACCGCGCACGAGGACGGGCAGCCCGTGATGCGCGGCCTGTTCCACAACTTCCCGGACGACCCGCAGGCCTGGGACGTGGGGGACCAGTTCATGCACGGCCCGGACGTGCTGGTCGCGCCGGTGACCGAGCCGGGGGCGACGTCGCGCGCCGTCTACCTGCCTGCGGGGGCGCGCTGGACCGACCTGCACACGGGCGCCGTGCACGCGGGCGGGCAGTGGGTCGAGGCGGACGCCCCGCGGCACCTTGTGCCGGTCTTCACGCGTGACGGCGCGTTGTCCGACCTGCAGGGTTACCTCGTGCCCTGAACACCCTTCTTCTCTCGAGACCGCCGACCACCAGGAGAACCCATGGCCACGATCACCGCCGTCGTCAACCTCGACCTGCCCGGACCGACCATCTCCCGCCACGTCTACGGACACTTCGCCGAGCACCTCGGACGCTGCATCTACGGCGGCTTCTGGGTCGGTGAGGACTCCGACGTGCCGAACGTGCGGGGCATCCGACGCGACGTCGTCGACGCGCTGCGCGCGCTCGGCATCCCGAACCTGCGCTGGCCCGGCGGGTGCTTCGCCGACGACTACCACTGGGAGGACGGGATCGGCCCGCGCGACCAGCGGCCCCGCATGGTCAACTCGCACTGGGGCGACGTCGTCGAGGACAACTCGTTCGGCACCCACGAGTTCATGGACCTGTGCGAGCTGCTGGGCGCGGACGCCTACATCAGCGGCAACATCGGGTCGGGCTCGGTGCGCGAGATGAGCGACTGGATCGAGTACCTGACCCGGGCGGACGACTCGCCCATGGCGACGCTGCGCCGAGCCAACGGCCGGGACGAACCCTGGAAGGTGCCGTTCTGGGGGCTGGGCAACGAGGCGTGGGGCTGCGGCGGCAACCTGCGGGTCGAGCAGTTCGCGTCGCTGGCCCGCCAGTACGCCACGTACACCCGCGACCACGCCGACAACCGCGTGTACCGCATCGCCGCCGGGGCGCACGAGGACGACTACCACTGGACCGAGACCCTGATGCGGTCCTTCGACCCCCTCGACCGGGACGACCGCCCGGCCACGCCGTTCCAGGCGGTGTCCCTGCACTACTACACGCGGACCGGCTCGTGGGCGGAGAAGGGGAAGGCGACCGAGTTCAGCACGGACGAGTGGTACCTCGCCCTGAGCCGCGCGTCCTGGATGGAAGAGCTCGTCGCCCGGCACTCGACCGTGATGGACCGGTACGACCCGGCGAAGAAGGTGGGGCTCGTCGTCGACGAGTGGGGCACCTGGTGGGACGTGGAACCGGGCACCAACCCCGGCTTCCTGTACCAGCAGAACACGCTCCGTGACGCCCTGGTCGCCTCGGTGCACCTCGACGCGTTCCACCGCCACGCCGACCGGGTCGTCATGGCGAACATCGCCCAGACCGTCAACGTGCTGCAGGCGATGATCCTCACCGACCCCGAGTCGGGCGCGCTGGTGCTCACGCCCACGTACCACGTGTTCGAGATGAACCGCGGGCACCACGACGCCGCCGCGCTCGACGTGCACCTCAAGGGCGCACCGGAGAAGGAGGTCGACGGGCGCACGCTGGGGCTGGTCTCGGCGTCGGCGTCCACCCGGGGGGACTCGGCGCTGGTGTCGCTGTCGAACCTCGACGCGGACACCGCGCACACGGTGACGCTCGACCTCCGGGGGCGGGACGTGGTGGGGCACCGGGCCCGGGTCCTCACCGCGCCGGAGCTCGCGGCGCACAACACGGCGTCCGCACCCGAGACGGTCGCCCCGCGCGACCACGACGACGTCCGGCTCCGCGACGGGCGCCTGGAGATCGACCTGCCGGCCCATTCGTACGTGACCTTGGAGCTGACCCTGTCCCCGACGCCAAGCCAACCGCTTGTGCCGAGGTAGTCACGTGGCGAGGTAGTCACGTAGCGCGCGCTGCGTGACTACCTCGCCAGACGACTACCTCGGTTCGGTCGGGGTGGCCGCCTGCCGGGCAGCCTGGTCCAGGTCAGGCGCGCGGGCAGACCTTGACATTGTTCGAGTAGAGGATGCCCGCGTTGCCGACGTAGTTCTCGTCCTGCCACTCGAGGCTCACCTTCGCGCGGATGCGCACCTGCTCGGAGGACTTGCACGCCCACGAGGCGGTGCGCTCCACGTCCTGGACGGGCTCCCAGGGATCGTGTTCAGGGTAGGACTCTGCCACGGTCCACCAGATACCGTCCCGCAAGGTCTCGAGGTACACCGCGCGGACCCGGACTTCGTAGTCACCGCCGCCCTCGCTGTCGGTCACCCGCGCGTGCGCGTTGAACACCCCGGGCTTCGTCATCTCGACGTTGGCGCAGCGGATGACCTCCTCGCCCACGCAGGTGTGTGCGATCTGCTGGGCTGCCGCCGCGGGCGAGGCAGTGAGCATGCTCGCGCCCAGCGCGATGCCGAAGGCTGCCGTCAGGACGCGTTTGGTCTGTCCGTTCTTTCGCATGACGGCAGTCAAACCCGGCCTGGCGGCGCGAGGTTGCAGGATCCTGCAGATCACCCGGGCGTCTGACTACCTCGCCACGTGACTACCTCGCCACGTGACTACCTCGGCGGGGAGGGTGACCAACGTTTGTCATAGCCTGTGCGGATGGAGTTGAGTCGCAGGCCGCCGGGGTTGGTCGACGTCGCGGCGAAGGCGGGGGTCAGCGTCTCGACGGTGTCGCGGGTGCTCACCGGGCGGACGCCGGTCAGCGAGAAGCTGCGCACGAAGGTGCAGGCGGCGGTCGACGAGCTCGGGTACCGGCCGAACGCCGCGGCGCAGACCCTGGTCAGCGGCAAGCGGTCGGCGATCGGAGTGTTCGCCCGCAACACGGCGCGCTTCGGGTACGCGGCGACCTTGCAGGGCATCGAGGAGGCCGCGCGTGCGGCCGGCTACGTCGTGATGATCACCGTCGTCGAGTCGGGCCGGCCGGACGACATCTCCCGCGCCGTGGACATGACGCTCTCCCAGGCGCTCGCCGGTGCGATCGTCATCGAGTTCGACGCGGTCGGCGTCGCCACGCTCGAGGCGCTGCCCGACGTCGTCCCCGTCGTCGCCGCCGCGGGTGCCCGGCGCGCGCCCGGCCCCCGGCCGCACGCGTTCCTGGACGACGAGGCAGGCGGGCGTGCGGCCACCCAGTACCTGCTCGGCCTCGGCCACCGGACGGTGCACCACATCGCGATCCCGGCCACTCGGGAGCGCAGCGGGCGCGAGTGGGGGTGGCGCACCGCGCTCGAGGCGGCGGGCGCGCCGGTCCCGGACGTCGTGCCCGCCGAGTACTCGCCGACGTCGGGGTACGACGCCGCGCAGCGGCTGCTCGAGCAGGACGGCGTGACCGCGATCCTCTGCGGCAACGACGAGCTGGCGATCGGCGCCGCGCGTGCGCTGTCCGAGCGGGGGCTGCGGATCCCGCAGGACGTCTGCGTCGTCGGGTTCGACGACCAGCCGTTCGCCGAGATGTGGGTGCCCGCGCTGACCACCGTGGCGCAGGACTTCACCGATCTCGGGCGCCGTACCTTCGGGCTGCTGGAGGAGTGGCTGCGCACCGGCGAGCGCCCCGCCGACTCCGCGGTGCAGCCGTCGCTCGTGGTCCGGGGGAGCACCGCCGCCCGGGACTGACCGGTTCCGGCCGGGGGCGCGGCGTCGCCCACCACTATCTGACCAACGTTTGCAGAACGCCGCGACAGCACGCTACGGTCTGACCAACGTTTTCAGAACCGGGTCCCGGACCCAGCTCGAAAGGCAACGACGCTTGAGCACTCCTGTGACGCGCGAACGCGCCGAGTCCCGCGACGAGGTCGCCTGGCCCGAGGTGGTCCGGCTCGCCGCGCGCGGCGTCGCGCTGATCCTCGCCGTCCCGCACGACTCCCTGCCGCACGTCGTCCACTGGGGCCCCGACCCCGGCCCCCTGTCGGACGACGAGCTCCGGGCGGTCGTCGCGGCGGCCGTCCCGCCGCGGGCCACCAACGGCGTGGACTCCGCCGTCGTCGTGTCGGTGCTGCCGGAGGCGCGCACGGGCTGGACAGGCACCCCGGGGCTGTCCGGGCACCGCGCGGGCGCCGGCTGGTCGCCGTGGCTGCGGCCCGAGCGGGTCGACGTCGTCGCCGGGCTCGGGGGAGGGGGCCGCGTCGACGTCCTTGCCGCCGATCCCGAGGCGGGCCTGCAGGTCGGGGTCCTCGTCGAGATGCTTCCGACGGGTGTCGTGCGGATGCAGGCGCACGTGACGAACACCGCCTCCGGCCCGTACGCCGTCGAGCGGCTCGACCTCGCGCTGCCGGTGCCGACCCGCGCCGACGGACTGTGGGACCTCGCCGGCCGCTGGGCCAAGGAGCGGGTCGTCCAGCACCGCCCGTTCACCGTCGGCACGCACCTGCGCGAGGGGCGCCACGGCCGCACCGGCGCCGACGCCGCGACCCTGCTCGTCGCGGGCACCCCCGACCTCGGGTTCGCCGAGGGGGAGGCGTGGGGCCTGCACGTGGCGTTCAGCGGGAACCACCGCGTCGCCGCCGAGCGGGTCTTCTCCGGCGAGCGCCACCTGCTCGGCGGCGAGCTCCTGCTGCCGGGCGAGGTCGAGCTCCAGGAGGGCGAGACGTACCGGTCGCCGAAGCTGTTCGCCGTGTACGGTGCGGGCCTCGACGGGATGGCTGCCCGCCTGCACAGCCACCTGCGCGCCCGGCCGCACCACCCCCGCACGCCGCGCCCCGTGGTGATGAACGTGTGGGAGGCCGTGTACTTCGACCACGACCTCCAGCGGCTGCTCGACCTCGCCGAGCTCGCGGCCGACGTCGGCGTCGAACGGTTCGTGCTCGACGACGGGTGGTTCAGCAGCCGCCGCGACGACACCTCGGGTCTGGGGGACTGGGTGGTCGCGGACGCCGTCTGGGGGCAGGGCCGGTTCCGGACGCTGGTCGACGCGGTCAAGGGCCGCGGCATGCAGTTCGGCCTGTGGCTCGAGCCCGAGATGGTCAACCTCGACTCCGACGTCGCCCGCGCGCACCCGGACTGGATCCTGCAGCTCCCCGGCCGGATGCCCGTCGACTTCCGCCACCAGCAGGTCCTGGACCTGTCGCACCCCGAGGCGTTCGCCTCCGTGCGGGACCAGATCCTGGCGCTCGTGCGCGAGTACGGCATCGACTACGTGAAGTGGGACCACAACCGCGACCTGATCGACGCCGGCTCCACCCGCACCGGCCGTGCCGGGGTGCACGGCCAGACCCTGGCGGCCTACCGGCTGCTCGACGAGATCCGCGCGGGCGCACCCGGCCTGGAGATCGAGTCGTGCTCGTCCGGCGGCGCCCGCATCGACCTGGAGATGATCGAGCACACCGACCGCGTGTGGGCCTCCGACTGCATCGACGCGCGCGAGCGCCAGCAGATCCAGCGCTGGACGGCGCAGCTCCTGCCGCCCGAGCTGGTCGGCAGCCACGTCGGCGCCGGGCGCGCCCACACCACCGGGCGGGAGCTCGACCTCGGCTTCCGTGCCGCCACCGCGCTGTTCGGGCACTTCGGTGTCGAGTGGGACCTGACCGCCGCGTCGCCCGCCGAACGGAGCGAGCTCGCCGCCTGGATCCGGTTCTACAAAGAGGTGCGCTCCCTCGTCCACACCGGCACCGTGGTGCGCCGCGACGTCGAGCACGGCGACCTGTGGGTGCACGGCGCCGTCGCACCCGACCAGCGCGACGCGCTGTTCGCCGTGACGCTGCGCGAGCGCCACGTGACCTGGCCCGCGGGCCGGGTCCCGATCCCCGGCCTGCGCCGCGACCTCACCTACCGGGTCAGCGCCGCGGGCCCCGGCGCGGACGCGCCGTACGACGAACGCGTCCACCCCACGTGGTGGGCCACGGGCATCGAGCTCAGCGGGGCGGTGCTGGCCGACGTCGGCGTGCACGTGCCGGCGCTCGACCCCGACCACTCGGCCCTCCTCCGGATCGAGGCGATGCCCCGATGACCTCCACAGCAGCCGCACCCCGACGGCGCGTCCGCCGGTGGGGCGACCTGCCCGTCGCCGCCGTGTTCATCGCGCCCGCCGCGCTCGGCTTCCTCGCCTTCTACCTGGTGCCCGCGCTGCGCGGGATCTGGTTCAGCCTCACCGACCAGAACCTCGTGGGGTCCGGCACCTTCATCGGGACGGCGAACTACCAGGAGATGTTCGCCGACCCGCTGTTCTGGAACGCGCTGCGCGTCACGGCCTGGTACGTCGTGATCAACATCGGCGTGCAGACCGTGCTCGCGGTGGGCATCGCCGTCCTCATGCACCGGCTGACCCGGTCGGCGCTGGTGCGCGGCATCATCCTGCTGCCGTACCTCGTGGCCAACGTCGTCGTCGCGCTGGTGTGGTTCTGGATGATGGACTACTCGACCGGGTTCATCAACGTCGCCCTCGACTGGGTCGGGCTGGACCGGGTCGCGTTCTTCGGCAACGAGGCGCTCGCGATCCCGACGATCGCCCTCATCAACGTGTGGCGGTACGTCGGCTACACGGCGCTGCTCGTCTTCGCGGGCCTGCAGACCATCCCCGGCCAGCTCTACGAGGCCGCCGCGCTGGACGGCGCCTCCGAGCCGCGGATGTTCTGGTCCATCACGCTGCCGCTGCTGCGGCCGGTGCTGGCCCTCGTGCTGGTCATCACCGTCGTCGGCTCGTTCCAGATCTTCGACACCGTGGCCGTGACCACCGAGGGCGGGCCGATCGACTCGACGCGGGTCATCTACTACTACATCTACCAGCAGGCGTTCGAACGCTTCGACCTCGGCTACGCCTCTGCGATGTCGGTCTTCCTGCTGGTCGCGCTCGCCGTCGTGGCCTACTTCCAGCTCAAGATCATGCGCTCGAACCAGTCGGACCTGGCCTGAGGAACCCTGATGACCACCATCACCACGCGCGACGACGACGTCGCAGCAGGCACCCGCGCGACCGACCGGGAGGTGCCCCGCCGTCGGTCACGGCGTCGGCGACCGAGCGGGGGCCGCGTGCTGGCCTGGGCCGCGCTCGCCGTCCTGCTGCTGGTCACCCTGTTCCCGTTCTACTGGATGCTGCGCACCGCGCTGTCGACGAACACGGCGCTGTACGGCAGCCCGGGCAGCCTGCTGCCCGTCGAGCTCACCTGGGGCGCGTTCGAACGGGTGCTCGGCACGGCGACACCGCAGGAGGCCGCGGCCGAGGGCGGGACCACCGGGTCGATCGACTTCTGGCTCTACCTGCGCAACTCGGTCGTCGTCGCGACGGCGATCACGCTCGGGCAGGTCTTCTTCTCCAGCCTGGCCGCCTACGCGTTCGCGCGGCTGCGGTGGCCCGGCCGGGACGCGGTGTTCTTCCTCTTCCTCACCGCGCTGATGATCCCGCCGATCTTCGTGCAGCTGCCCAACTTCATCCTCGTGCGCGACCTCGGGCTGCTGAACACCCTGACCGGCATCGTGCTGCCGTTCTTCTTCATGACGCCGTTCGCGGTGTTCTTCATGCGCCAGTTCTTCCTCGGCATCAGCCGGGAGGTCGAGGAGTCGGCGCGGATCGACGGCGCGGGGCACGGCCGGATCTTCTTCCAGATCATCCTGCCGATGTCGAGCACGCCCCTGTTCACGCTCGGTCTGCTGACCTACGTCACGGCCTGGGGCGAGTACTTCTGGCCGCTGCTGGTCGGGCGCGCGGACGAGTCGCGCGTGCTGACCGTGGCGCTGGGGATCTTCCGGTCGCAGACCCCGCAGACCGGCCCCGACTGGGCGGGACTCATGGCAGGCACGCTGATCGCGGCCCTGCCGGTGTTCGTCCTGTTCGTCGTCTTCGGACGCAAGCTCATCGACAACCTCGGCTACTCCGGCATCAAGTAACCGGCTCCACAGACAGAGAGGTCTGCCATGAACAACCTGTCCCGACGGACGCGCGTCCTCGCGCTGGCCGCCGTCCTGCCCGTGGCGCTCGCCGGGTGCGGCGCGTCCGGCGACGCCGGCGCGTCCGGCGACTCGATCACCTACTGGCTGTGGGACACCAACCAGCAGCCCGCGTACGCGCAGTGCGCCGCCGACTTCCAGGAGGAGACCGGCATCGAGGTCACGATCGAGCAGTACGGCTGGGCCGACTACTGGCAGGGCCTGACCACCGGCTTCGCCTCCGGCACCGCGCCCGACGTGTTCACCGACCACCTGTCCTACTTCCCCGAGCTCGCCGCGCAGGGCCAGCTGCTGGACCTCAGCGACCGGATCGAGGAGGACGGGCTCGACCTGTCGATCTACCAGGACGGCCTCGCCGACCTGTGGGTCGGGCAGGACGGCGGGCGCTACGGGCTGCCGAAGGACTTCGACACCGTCGGCCTGTTCTACAGCGAGGAGGCGGTGGCCGACGCCGGCTACACGCCCGAGCAGCTCGCCGAGCTCGAGTGGAACCCCGACGACGGAGGCACGTTCGAGGAGCTCGTCGCCGCGCTGACCGTGGACGAGAACGGCACCCGCGGCAACGAGCCCGGCTTCGACAAGGACAACGTCGCCGTCTACGGCCTCGCCCTGAGCGGCAACGGCCTCAACGCGGCCGGCCAGCAGACCTGGGCGCCGTACGCCCTGAGCAACGACTGGTACTTCGGCGACACCACGCCGTGGACCACCGAGTGGAACTTCGACGACCCCCGGCTGGTCGAGACGCTGACCTGGTACAAGCACCTCATCGACGAGGGGTACGTGCCGTCGGTCGACATCGCGCTCAGCGAGCAGGACCCGCTGAACGGCTACCTCGCCGGCCGCTACGCCGCCGTCACCGACGGGAGCTGGATGAACAGCTCCTACCTCGGTCAGGACGACGTGCCGACGAAGGCCGCGCCGACCCCGATCGGGCCCGGCGGCGAGCGGGCGAGCCTCTTCAACGGCCTGTCCGACGGCATCTGGGCGGGCACCGGCAACCCGGACGGCGCCTGGGAGTGGGTCAAGTACCTCGCCTCCGCCGACTGCCAGGACGTCATCGCCGAGTCCGCCGTCGTCTTCCCCGCGATCAAGACCTCCACGGAGAAGGCCGAGCAGGCCTTCGCCGACAAGGGCTGGGACGTGGACGCGTTCACCCGCCAGGTGGACGAGGGCACTACCGCCCTGCTGCCCATCGCCGACCACTGGTCGGAGACCAACGACACCGTCACCGCGGCCATCGAGGCGTTCCTCAAGGGAGCCCGCGGCCCGGAACAGCTCACCGAGGCCAACGACGCGGTGAACGCGTTGTTCGAGTGACGTAGCCCGTCCTGCCGTCAGCACGTCAGTCCGCACGTCAATCAGAAGGAGCGATGATGGTCCACCTGATCCCCGTCCGCCTGATCTCCGCCCGGCGAAGAGCGGCCACCCGCGCCGCGGCCCTGGCCGGCTGCCTGGCCCTCGGAGGGAGCCTGCTCGTGGCGACCACCCCCACCAGCGCCTTCGGCGCCGACGCCGCCGAGCAGGTGCGCGTCGACTTCTCCGCCCCGACCGGCGCCGTCCACGGCGGTGCCACCGGCGTCCTGTACGGGCTGTCGGACCACGAGGTGCCCACGACCGCCGTCGTCGCCGGGGCGGCGCCCCGCACGGTGACGCAGATGCCCGAGGGCGGTCTGCAGCACCCGAACGGCGGCGCCCTGAGCGTCTCCGAGACGTTCTTCGCCTCGGGCGGCGCCGACATCTACATCAACATCCAGGACTACTACCCCAAGTGGGGGTACGCGAACGCCGAGGACCCGCCGAACACGTACCCGGGGCAGGCCGACTTCCTGGACAAGGTCCGCACCGTCGTCGAGCGCGTCGCCCGCGAGGCCGACCCTGACGAGCTCGACCGGTACGTGTTCACGCCCTTCAACGAGCCCGACTGGATCTGGTACGGCGACTGGTCCGCCCAGCGCGAGCGGTTCCTCGCCGACTGGGAGGCGGCCTACGAGCTGATCCACGAGATCATCCCCGGCGCGCGCATCGCGGGCCTCGGCGAGGCCAACTACAACCCGCAGCGCGTCACCGACTTCATGACGTGGGCCGCCGAGCGCGACGTGCTGCCCGACATCATGACCTGGCACGAGCTGGACGGCGAGGACCTGGGGACGTTCTCCGGGCACCTGGAGCACTTCCGTGCGCTCGAGGAGTCCCTCGGCCTGCCCGAGACGCCGGTCAACATCACGGAGTACTCGCCCTGGCGCAGCGACACCGGCGTGCCGGGCCGGATGATCCGCTGGATCTCCCTGTTCGAGACCCACAAGGTCGACGCCGAGATGGCCTACTGGACCGCGGCGGGCAACCTCAGCGACCACACCTCCCGCACCCAGGGCGGCAACGGTGCCTGGTGGCTGCTCAAGTGGTACGGCGACCTGGCGGGGCAGACCGTGGACATGACCGTCCCCCGGCCGGAGACGCCCGGGACGCTGCAGGGCCTCGCCGCCCTCGACGAGGACCGGCGCAAGGGCACCGTCCTGCTCGGCGGCACCGACCAGGCCGTCACGGTCGACGTCGAAGGGCTCGCGCCCTCGGTGTTCGGCACGGAGGTCGACGTCCGCCTCGAGCGCACCCGCTTCACGGGCCAGGAGGGCCTCGGTGGCGCGCCGCAGACCCTCTCGGTCGACCGTGTGCGGGTCGGCGCGGACGGCACGCTCGACGTCGACGTGCCGGCGGGCACCGAGATGGACGCCTACCAGGTGACCATCACGCCGTCGGCCAAGGGCCCGGTCCCGGCGGCGGACGCGGCCTGGTCGCAGAGGACCGAGGCCGAGGCGATGCGGCTGGGCGGCGGGGCGTACGCCGCCACGCAGGAGGGCACCTACGCCACGTCGGGCGGCCAGGACGTGCGCGGCCTGACCACCGCGGCCGGCAGCCTGACCTGGGACGTCGACGTGCCGGCGGCGGGCACGTACCGGCTCGACGTCTACCACGGCACCGGGGCGACGGTCCCCGGGCAGGGCCGGAGCCGCACCTCGGGACGGCACGCGCTGTACGTCGGCGACCGGCTCGACCAGGTCGTCCAGTACTCCTCGACCCTCACCGACACCTACAAGGGCCTGACCAGCGTGCTCGTCGAGCTCCCTGCCGGCACCTCCACGCTGTCCCTGCGCACCAGCGCCGACGGCGGTGCCACCGCGCTGCCGGGCAGCGACCTCGCGATCGACGTCGTCGACCTCGTCGCCGTCGACGGGCCGGAGATGTCGGCCTACCCGTCGTCGTCCGCGCGGACGACCGGCGACGCGACGGTTCGTCCGTCCGACGGCGGGCGGCTCCACCTCGCCCCCGGCGCGCGGGCCGAGTTCTTCGTCGTCGCGCAGGAGGACGGGTACTACACGCTCGACGTCGACACCGGCTCGGCCGCGGGCGGAGGCGCCTACGGGCTCGCCGTCGACGGCCGCGCGATCGAGGGTGCCGCCACCCGGCCCGGCCGCGACGGGCGCACCACCGTGACGCTCCACCTCGGCCGCGGCATGCACCAGGTGCACGTCACCGCCGAGCGCCGGCTCGGCGTCGACGGGCTGCGGCTCACCCGGGACACCGCCGCCGACGAGCACGCCACCGTCGTCCAGGCGGAGGACCCGTCCGTGCGGCGCAGCGAAGGGGTGACGGTCGAGACCCCGCCCGCGGCGTCGGGCTCGAACGTCCAGGGCGAGTACGTCGGGTGGCTGACCGCCGGGCGGACGATCACCGTCCCGCGTCCGTCCGGCGCCGCGCCGGGTGACTACGACATCGGGCTCACCTACGCGAACGCCGACAAGTTCACCGGGCACCCCTACAACGCGGACATCATCTCCCGCACGGCCGACATCCACGAGGAGGGCTCCGACACCACGAGCACCGTCGCCTACCAGCACACGTACAGCGACTACAACTTCTGGACCCGGACCACACCGCTGCGGCTGACCACGGCGGACGGCGACATCGTCATCGGCAACCCCGACGGCGACGCGCCGAACATCGACGCGGTGACGATCGCCCCGTTCGTCATCGCCGTCACCACCACCCCCCGCTGACCCTCCACCCTCCACCCTCCACCCGCCCGGCCCCGCCCGCCCCGCCGAGGTAGTCACCTGGCGAGGTAGTCACGTGGCGAGGTAGTCGTCTGGCGAGGTAGTCGTCTGGCGAGGTAGTCACGTCGCGCTGGATGACTACCTCGCCACGTGACTACCTCGGCGGGGCGGGTGACGTAGGGTCTCGGGCGGGCCCGGGTCTCGGGTTCCTTGTCGGTCCTGGAGGTTGCCGCCGTGCCGTACGTCGTCCGCCGCGCGTCGTCGTCGGACCTGGACCGGGCGGCGCGCGTGCTCGCCGCGGCGTTCGACGCCTACCCGTGGACACGGTGGGCGCTGCCCGCCGAGGGATACCGGGAGCGCCTCGAGGAGGTCCAGCGCCTGTACCTGGGCCACGCCGCGGAGCACGGGGCCGTCCTGGTCGACGACGGCGTCCGCGCGGTCGCAGCCTTCTTGCCGCCGGACGCGCCGGACCTCGCCGAGGCTGTCGGGCGCCGGGTGGCAGAGCTGCACGGGCAGCGGTGGGCGTCGCTCGTGGCGCTCGAGCTCCCGGCGCTGCCGCCCCAGGCGTGGGTGCTGGCGACCGTCGGGGTGGACCCGGCGCACCGCGGGGCCGGGCTCGGGACGGCGGTGGTGCGTGCGGGCCTGAAGGTCGCCGACGAGGCGGGAGCGCCGGTCGGTCTCGAGACGTCGGACGAGCGCAACGTGCGCCTGTACGAGCGGCTGGGGTTCGCGACGGTCGCCGTCACCCAGGTTCCGGACGGCCCTGCCGTCCACACGATGGTCCGCGGCTGACTACCTCGCCAAGTGACTAGGCGGATTCAATCGGTGGTTGCAACACCGGTTGTGTCGGCTGAGAGTAGCTTGCTCATTGCTTCGTAGGGTGTGTGCCAGTCCAGGACCTTGCGGGGTCGTCCGTTCATCACCAGGGCGACGTCTGC
>NZ_JABEMG010000057.1 GCF_013004695.1 Promicromonospora citrea | reverse complement strand
CGCCCGCCACGGCGGCGGCGATGCGGGCCGCGACGGGTGCGCTGCCCGCCGTGACGGGGCCCGTCCCGATGGTGGCGCCGCCGCCCACGCCCGAACCGCTCGTGGCCGGATCGCTGCTGGTGGACCTCGCGGCGCGCGAGGTCACGGCGCGCGGACGGCGCGTGTACCTGTCGGCGCGCGAGTTCGACCTGCTGGCCACGCTCGCCCTGGAGACGGGCAGGGTCTGGTCGTTCGCCGAGCTCACCGCACGCGTGTGGCAGCTCCCCTACCTGGGGGACTCCGACCCCGTGACGTCCGCGGTCAAGCGGCTGCGCAAGCGCCTCGCCCCCGTGCGTGACGTCGAGGTGGAGTCGGTCCGCGGCGTCGGCTACCGCCTCCGCGTCGCGAGGTAGTCACCTGGCGAGGTAGTCACCTGGCGAAGTAGTCACTCAGCGAGGTAGTCACCCGGCGAGGTAGTCAGCACGCACGGCTCACGCGCCGACGACCATCCACCGGTCGCCACGCGCCCGCCACCCCGTCGTCACAGCGCGCGCCGCCGTGAAGACGCCGGCGAAGCCGAGCCACAACCAGGCCAGGCCGGAGGGGCCGTCCGGCGCCCAGGCGGCGACGGCGAGCGCGGCCGGGACGTAGGCCACCAGCGTCGCCATCCCCGCCCACGCGAGGTAACGGCCGTCCCCCGCGCCGATCAGCACGCCGTCGAGCACGAACACCCAGCCGGCCATCGGCATGAGCACGCCGCACACCGCGATGCCGACGGCGATCGCGACGCGCACCTGCGGGTCGGCCGTGAACAGCGGCGCGAGCCACCACCCGGTCGCCGCGAGCACGACGCCGATCACGGCGCCCGCCGCGACGCCCCACTGCAGGCAGCGGCGCAGCACCGAGCGCACGTGGTCGACGTCGCCGGCCCCGAGCCCGTGCCCGACGAGGGCCTGGGCGGCGATCGCCAGCGCGTCGAGCGCGAAGGCGGACAGGCCCCACAGCGAGCTGACCACCTGGTGCCCGGCGAGCGTGACCGTGCCGAGGTCGGTCGCGACCACCACGGTGAGCAGGATCGCGGCCCGCAGGCTGAGCGTACGGACCACGAGAGGCCCGCCGGCGCGGGCGCCGGACAGGATGCCCGCCCAGTGCGGGCGCAGGCTCGCACCGCGGGCGCGGGCGCCCCGTACGACGATCACGCCGAGCACGCCCGCCATGAGCACCTGCGTGACGGCGGTGCCGAGGCCGGAGCCCGCGATCCCCAGGCCGACCCCGTAGACGAGGACGACGTTGAGCACGGTGTTGAGCACGGCGCCCGCCGCCGCGACGACGAGCGGCGTGCGGGTGTCCCGCAGCCCGCGCAGCACGCCGGTCGCCGCCTGCACGACGAGCATCCCGACCAGGCCGGGCGCCGACCAGCGCAGATAGATCACGGCCTGCCGCGCGACGTCGCCGTCGGCGCCGAGAGCGGTCACGGTGAGCGGGGCCGCGAGCAGCAGGCCGGCCGCGAGCACCGCGCCGATGCCGACGGCGAGCCAGACGCCGTCGATGCCCGACTGCAGCGCCGCGCGCTCCTTGCCCGCGCCGGTCAGGCGGGCGACGGACGCCGTGGTCGTGTAGGCGAGGAAGATGCACAGCCCCACCACGGTGAGCAGCACGTTGCTGGCCAGGGACAGGCCGGCGAGCTCGGCGGTGCCGAGGTGGCCGACCACCGCGCTGTCGACGAGGACGAACACGGGCTCGGCGATCAGCGCACCGAGCGCGGGGACGGCGAGGGCGAGGATCTCCCGGTCGAGAGACCGTCCGGGGCCGGGGATGTGGCGCGACTCGCCCAAGTTTCTTTCCTCCACAGGCTGGGGGTGGCGTCGACGCAGGTCAGACACCATGGTGATGTTTTACACAGGGCTTATCCACAACTGGGGAGAAGGTTGTCCACCCGCTGTACACAGCCCTGGGCCACCTTTCCACACGGTCGTGCACAGGCTCGTCCACAGGTCTCGTTGCGCTCGGGTTCGCGGACGCCTAGCGTCGGCGAGGCTGTCGGCGCACACGTGCTCCGGTGGCTGCGTCGGTCACGGCGGTCGCGCACGGCACGAGGGCGTGTCGGGCCTGGCGTCCCCCGGGGTGTCAGTGGTGGGGAGTAGAACAGGTGGAGGACGTCGGGGCGCGGTCCGCGCGCGCCGGTGTGACGCGAACATGAGGAAGCAGGAGGTGCGGATGTCGATCGAGGAGCTCGAGTCGAGCTATTCGGGGCCCGGCCCCGGCCTTGACCGCACCCCGCCGCAGGACGTCGCCGCCGAGATGAGCGTGCTGGGCGGCATGCTGCTGTCCAAGGACGCGATCGCCGACGTGATCGAGCAGATCCGCGGCAACGACTTCTACCGCCCGGCGCACGAGGCCGTCTACGACGCGATCATCGACCTCTACGGCCGTGGCGAGCCGGCCGACGCGATCACCGTGGTCGCGGAGCTGCAGCGGCGCGGCGAGCTCGGCCGCGTGGGCGGGGCGCCGTACATCCACGACCTCATGGCCGGGGTGCCGACGGCGGCCAACGCCGGGTACTACGCCAAGATCGTGCGGGAGCGCGCGATCATGCGCCGCCTCGTCGAGGCGGGCACCCGCATCGTGCAGATGGGTTATGCCACCGACGGCGGCGAGGTCGACGACGTCGTGAACAACGCCCAGGCCGAGGTCTACGCGGTGACCGAGCGGCGCGCGTCCGAGGACTACCTGCCGCTGGCCGACATCATCGGCCCGACGTTCGACGAGATCGACGCGGCGCAGGGCCGCGGCGAGGGTCTGGTCGGCGTCCCGACGGGCTACTCGGACTTCGACCGGCTGACCAACGGCCTGCACGCGGGCCAGATGATCGTCGTGGCCGCACGACCGGCTGTGGGCAAGTCGGTCCTGGGGATCAACGTCGCGTCGCACGCGGCGATCCACCACTCCATGACCTCGGTCATCTTCTCCCTGGAGATGAGCCGCAACGAGATCGTCATGCGTATGCTCGCGGCCGAGGCGCGTGTGCCGCTCACCAAGATGCGCAGCGGCAACATGGACGACGGCGACTGGCAGAAGCTCGCCGCCACCATGGGCAAGATCTCCGACGCCCCGCTGTTCATCGACGACTCGCCGAACATGTCGCTCATGGAGATCCGCGCCAAGTGTCGGCGGCTCAAGCAGAAGCACGACCTCAAACTCGTGGTCATCGACTACCTGCAGCTCATGTCGTCCGGCAAGCGCGTCGAGTCGCGCCAGCAGGAGGTCTCGGAGTTCTCGCGTTCGCTCAAGCTGCTCGCGAAGGAGCTCGAGGTCCCGGTCATCGCGATCTCGCAGCTGAACCGTGGCGCCGAGCAACGCAGCGACAAGAAGCCGCAGATGTCCGACCTGCGTGAGTCCGGCTCCATCGAGCAGGACGCCGACGTCGTGATCCTGCTGCACCGCGAGGACGCCTACGAGAAGGAGTCGCCGCGCGCCGGCGAGGCCGACCTCATCGTGGCCAAGCACCGTAACGGCCCCACCGACGTGATCACGGTGGCCTTCCAGGGTCACTACCAGCGATTCGTGGACATGCAGGTCTGAGGCGGCGGACGCCTGGTCAGAGGCCGGGCAGCGGCCAACTCGCTGAGATCTGGTGCTCCCGGTGAGATCTGGTTGTGCACAGCCAGATCTCACCGGGAGCACCAGATCTCAGCGAGTTGGAGCGGCCAGGAGCGGCGCCCGGTACCGGTCGCGGGTCTCAGGTGAGCCGCTGGAGACCGATCGTCGCCAGGAGGTCGAGCTGACCTGCGGCCTCGCTGCCGGGCGCCGCCGTATAGACCAGCAGGCGCAGGTCGCTGTCCCGGACCGTGAGGATGTCGCACTCGAGGGTGATCGTCCCGAGGTCCGGGTGCAGGAAGGTCCGGGTGACCGGCGTCGGCTGCGGGGGCACGCGCTGCTCCCACAGCTCCACGAAGGCGGGGCTGACCGACCGGAGGTCCGCGATGAGCTCACGGAGCATCGCGTCCTGCGGGTAGCGGACCCACGCCTCGCGCAGGTCGGCGACGACCTCGAGGCGCAGGAGCCGCTCCTCCTCGTCGGTCCGGACGTAGCGCGTCGGGGCGTTCATGAACGTGGTCCACGCGAGGTTCTGCTCCCGGTGCGGCAGCCGGGTCGTGTCACCGGTCAGGGCGTAGCCCATGGCGTTGGAGAGCACGCACTGCCACGACGCGTCGACCACGGTCACGGGCGTGTCGGTCAGCCGGTCCAGGATGCGCTGCACGCTGGGTGTGACGTGGCGCTTGATCTGTCCGGACAAGGGCTCGGCCTGGCCCGCGAGACGAAACAGGTGCGCCCGTTCCTGGTCGGACAACCGGAGCACGCGGGCCAGCGATGCCAGCACCGCGTCCGACGGCTGCCCGGCGCGGCCCTGCTCCAGGCGGGCGAGGTACTCGACCGAGAGCCCGGCGAGCTCGGCGACCTCCTGCCTGCGCAGGCCGGGCACCCGCCGCCGGGGGCCGGTCGACAGCCCGGCGTCGGCGGGCGACACCCTGTCGCGCCAGGTACGCAGGCTGCCGGCGAGCTCACGGGAGTTGACGGCCACGTCCCAGTCGTACCACGGGGGGCGGGCGCGAGGGTCGCCCTGCCGGTACGCCCCTCGGGCGGTCTCTGGTGCGGCCCCCGGCGCGGCGGCAGGGTCGTCGGCATGGACACGCACACCACAGCACCCGCAGCACCGACGTCGACCATGACGCCGGACACGCTGCGCGACTTCTACCGCCGCTACGTCGAGCTGGCGAACAGCCGCGACTTCGACCGCATGGACGAGTTCGCGCACGACGAGGTCCTCATGAACGGCACACCCGTCTCCCGGGAGGACATGGTGGCCGAGTTCCGGCGCCACACCGAGGCCGTCCCGGACCTGTCGTGGGAGATCCAGGAGCTGCTCGTCGACGGCAACCGGGTCGCGGCGAGGCTCGTCGACACCGGGACGCCGGTGGCCCCGTGGAACGGCCTCGCCCCCACCGGTGCCACGGTCACGTTCGCGGAGACCGCGTTCTACGAGGTGGTCGACGGGCGGTTCAAGCACATGTGGTACCTGATGGACGCCGCCGCCGTGCAGGCGCAGCTCGCCGGCTGACCCCGGCCCCGCGACCCCGCCCCGGCGCGCCCGCGCGCGACCGGGGCGGGGTCGCACTACCGTCGGAGCAGGTCAACGACTTGCTGCAGGACGCAGCCGACGCGACGAAGGAGGACACGCGATGGGTCTCTTCCGCCGTCGTGCACCCCGCCCCGTGGCGGACGAGGTCCCGGGGACGCTCGTCGTGCCCGAGTCCCCGGCCGGGAGCGCCACGTCGCGACTGTGGTCGGACGGGTTCGGCCGGGTCGGCACGCGGTCGCTGCAGGTGCTGGCCGTCATCGCGGTCATCGCCGTGTTCGGCTACGTCGGGACGCGGCTGACGCTCGTCGTCGTGCCGGTGCTGATCGCCCTGGTGCTGGCGGCGGCGATCTTCCCGCTCGTCTCGGTGCTGCGCCGGACCGGCCTCCCGGCGATCGTCGCCACCTGGATCGCGCTGCTGGCGCTCGTCGCGCTGCTGACCGGGATCGTGTGGCTCGTCGTGCTGGCGGTCGTGAACCAGTGGGAGGAGCTGCAGGCCCAGGCGCTGGACGGCTTCGACTCGCTGCAGACCTACGTCCAGCGGCTGCCGTTCGAGATCACGGACGAGCAGGTCGCGTCGGTGCGCGACGCGGCCGTGAACCTGCTGCAGTCCGACGCCGTGGGCTCGGGCGCGCTGGCCGGTGTCTCGCAGACCGCCGACTTCGTCGCGGGCTTCTTCATCATGATCGTGGTGCTGTTCTTCTTCCTCAAGGACGGCCCGGCGATGTGGGAGTTCCTGCTGCGGCCGTTCGAGGGGCACCGTTACGAGCGGGGCCGCCGCGTCGGCGCGGCGACCGTCGCCACGCTGGGCGGCTACGTCCGCGGGACGGCGATCGTGGCGGCGGTCGACGCGATCGGCATCGGCATCGGCCTGGCGATCGTGGGGGTGCCGCTCGTGATCCCGCTGTCGGTGCTGGTCTTCCTGCTGGCATTCATCCCGCTGGTCGGCGCCACGCTGGCGGGCGTCCTCGCCGCGCTCGTGGCGCTCGTCGCCGTCGGGCCGGTCGAGGCCCTGATCGTGGTCGCGATCGTGGTCGCGGTGAACCAGCTCGAGGGCGACTTCCTCCAGCCCATCGTCATGGGCCGCACGCTGCGGCTGCACCCGCTGGTCATCCTGTTCGCGCTGACGGCGGGCACGGTCCTGGTCGGTATCACGGGCGCCGTGCTCGCCGTGCCGATCGCCGCCTCGATCTGGCGGGCGATCCAGGTGTGGGACGGCCCGGACCTGCCCGCCCGCTTCGCGCGGCAGAAGCGCGCCGAGACGGTCTGAGCCGGCCGCGCGTGCGGCAGGATCGTCCCGTGACCACGTCGACGGATCTCCTGCTCACGCGTCTGCACGCGGCGGGCCTCACCGACGTCCGCTCGGTCGAGCCGGCGACCGGCGGTCTCGCCGCGGAGGCAGGGTTCGCCCGCCGCGGCGACGGCACGACGGTGTTCGTCAAGGCGTTCGCCGAGCCGCCGTCCGAGGACGCGTTCGCCGCGGAGGCCGAGGGACTCGACGCTCTGCGCACGCTGGGCGGCGTCGCGACGCCGGAGGTGCTGGTCGCCGACCGGGACGTGCTGGTGCTCACCGTGCTGCGCCCCCGCCCGGCCGAGGAGAGCTTCTGGGAACAGCTCGCGCACGCACTCGCCCGTCTGCACACGGGTACGGTCCACCCCCGGTACGGCTGGCACCGGGACAACTGGCTGGGGCGCAGGCGGCAGGTCAACACGTGGACCGACGACGGCTTCCAGTTCTTCGCCCGGCACCGCCTGCTGCGCTGGCTCGACGAGCCGCGGGTCGCGGCAGCGCTCGCTCCGGAGGACCGGGTCGCGCTGGAACGACTCTGCGCACGGCTCCCCGAGCTGCTGCCGGTGCGGCCCGCCTGCCTGACGCACGGCGATCTGTGGACGCAGAACGTGCTCGCGACGCCGGACGGCCGGCCCGCCCTCATCGACCCCGCGGTCTCCTACACGTGGGCGGAGGTCGACCTCGCGCACCTGTGGACGACCGCCCCGCCCCCGGAGGCGGAGCGGTTCTTCGGCCTGTACGCGGAGCTCACCGCGCTCGACGCCGGCTGGCGCGAGCGCATGCCGATCCTGCAGCTGCGGCAGCACCTCGCCGTGATCGCGCAGTTCGACCACGACTGGGGCGCCGCCGACCTGGTGCGTCGGACCGTCGCGCCGTTCCGGCGGCGGCCGGCTCAGAGCCGCGCGTACCGCGCCCGCGCGAACGAGTAGGCCCCGTACGCGGCGAGCCCCAGCCCGACGACGAGCAGCAGCACGACGCCGAACGGCTGGTCCCGCAGGGTGTGCAGCGCCTCGTCGAGGCCGCCGGCCCGCTCGGGGTCCGTGGTCACCGCGGCCGCGACGACCAGGCCCCCGACGACGCCGAGCGCGACGCCCTTGGCGACGTAGCCCGTCTGACCGAGCCGCGTGACGGCGCGCCCGACGGTCCGCCCCCCGGTGCCCGACAGGTCGCGCAGGAACGTCTTCCGCGCGCCCTTGGCGACGTGGTAGACGCCGACGCCCACGATCACGAGGCCGACCGCGCCCACGAGCAGCGGCCCGCCCGGCAGGGCGAGCGCCCGCGCGGTGAGGCTCTCCTCCGTGCCCCCCGAGCTGCCACCCGAACCCTGCGCGTACCGCGTGGCGCTGACCGCGAGCACGCCGTAGAGCACCGCCTTGGCCACGCTCTTCGCGCGCGCGGCGCCCTGGCTCCGGACGCGCGGCGCGCCGACGACGGCGGTCGTGAGCTGCCACAGCGCGAGCGCGGCGAACCCCACCGCCACCGCCCAGAGGATCACGGTGCCACCGGGCATCTGGGCAAGGGTGCGGAAGGCGCCCGACTCGTCGGCCTGACCCGAGGAGCGGCCGAGCGTGAGCTGGACGGCGAGCCACCCGACCAGCAGGTGCAGCACGCCCGAGGCGGCGTAACCGGTCCGGGCCAGCGCACGCACGGCCGGGCTGTCCTGGGCGCGCCGGGCTGCGCCGGTGGGTGAGTTCTGGGGCATGGCACTCCTCCGTCGGGCCGCTGGGGGCGCGGCACCTCCAGATTCGCGCATACCGCCGCAATTCGCAGCGGGACGCCGGCTCAGCGCTCGGAGCCGAGCAACGTCTCCTCGAGGCGTGCCAGCGCGGCCAGGACGTCCGCCTGCTGCGCGTCCGTCAGCGACCCGACGGTGCGGCGCTCGAGCTCCGACCAGGCGGCGACCACCCCGGGCTCGAGCGCGCGGCTCATCTCCGTGGCCTCGACGATCACGACGCGGCGATCGTCCGGCGAGGGGGTCCGGCGCACCAGACCGCTGCGCTCCAGGCGGGCGAGACTGCGCGCCATGGTCGGCGCGTCCCACTCGATGGCCTCCGCGAGGTCGCCCTGGCGCTGCGGGCCGTCGGTCCACAGCGCCATCAGGACGAGCTCCTGACCAGGGTGCAGCCCGGTCTCCCGCAGGAGGCGGCCGGCCAGGGCCTTGTGCAGACGGGCGACGCGGAAGACCGCGTGGCTCAGGGGGCCGACCGAGGAGACGCTCACCGGATCAGCGTACCGACGGAGAAAGTTGGCCGGCCAAGGAATAGCCCCGCGCAGTTCGTTGTTCGGCCAACTATCCGACGTCCCCTCCAGGAGAGCTGATATGACCACCGCGTTCGAACCCGTCACCGCCGGCCGCCTCACCCTGCGCAACCGGGTCGTGATGGCGCCGATGACACGCAACCGGGCCTACGGGACCGTGCCCACCGACGACATGGCGACCTACTACTCCCAGCGAGCGGGGGCCGGCCTCGTCGTCACCGAGGGCATCCAGCCCTCCGCGATCGGCCAGGGGTACGTCGACACCCCAGGGCTGCACACCGACGACCAGGTCGCGGCGTGGCGTCGGGTCACCGATGCCGTGCACGCCGCGGGCGGCACGATCGTCGCCCAGGTGATGCACACCGGCCGGATCGGCCACCCGGCCATCCCCGAGGCCCTCGGCCACGGTCCGCTCACCCCCGTCGCGCCGTCGGCGGTCCAGGCCGCCGGGCACGTCCACACGCCGGACGGTCCGCAGGACCTCGTCGTCCCGGACGAGCTCACGGCCGAGGAGATCCGGCGCACGATCGCCGACTTCGCCGCCGCCGCGCGGCGCGCCGTCGACGCCGGCTTCGACGGCGTCGAGGTCCACGGCGCCAACGGCTACCTGCTGCACCAGTTCCTCTCGACCAACGCCAACCGGCGCACCGACGAGTGGGGCGGTTCCCCGCGCAACCGGATCCGGTTCGCGGTGGAGGTGACCCGGGCCGTCGCCGCCGAGATCGGCGCGGACCGGACCGGCATCCGGCTCTCGCCCGCGAACGGCCTGGGCGACACCGTCGAGGACGACCACCGCACGACCTACTCCCTCCTGGTCCGCGAGCTCGACACCCTCGGCCTCGCCTACCTGCACCTCGTCGAGGCGGGCGACCCCGGCCTGACGCCCGAGATCCGCGCGACCTGGTCCGGCGTGCTGATCCTCAACCCCGCCGACCCCGACCTGGCCACCCACCCGGACCGTCTCCGCCTGGTGGCCGAGGGCGCCGCCGACGCCGTCTCGTTCGGCCGCCTGTTCATCGCCAACCCCGACCTGGTGGACCGGCTGGCGGCGGGCGTCGCACCGGCCGAACCGGACCTGAGCAAGGCCTACGGCGGAGACCGCACCGGCTACGTCGACTACCCCACGCACGAACTCCAGCACGCCTGAGCGCACCACGCCGAGCCTGCACCGAACCGTCGTCAGCCTGCCGTGGCGGCGGCGACGTCGTCCGGCGTCGCCACGCAGGCTGCGACCTCCTCGCCGTCGGCGAGGAGCCGGACGGTGACCCGGACCGGCGCGCCGTCGCCGAGCGGGAGGCCTTCGACCACCTCGCCCCGCACCTCGTGCAGGTCACCGTCCGGGGCGGGGCGCCGCCAGTGGTCGACCTCGCCGGCGCTCTCGGTGGCGTCGCCCGTCCCGACGGACCACGAGGCCGCGACGGCGCGCGGCTCGCCCTCCGAGCCGGCCTCGACCTCGACCCGGTAGTCGACCTCCCGTGCCGACGGGTCGCTCGTCCACGTGAGGTGGGCGCCGGGGTGGAGCACCCTGGTCTCGCGCACGGTCCACAGACGCTGGTCCCGCTCGCTCGACACCGTGCCGCCCACCGACACCGTCCCGACCGCGAGTGCAGGGCCGACGCCCCGCACCTCGCAGGACGCGACGTACTCCAGCGCGGTCGACCTCGAGCCGCTGATCGGCACGCACCCGTACCCCAGGCCCAGAACGACCACCGTCACGGCGGCCGCGTAGAGCACGAGCCGCGGACGACGGGGCAGCACCGGGTCGTCGAACACCACCACGGTGCCCACGAGCGAGTCGGCGAACGTCTGGCGGCGCTCGTGCCACAGCGGCCGGAGGTACCCGATGAGAAAGATGGCGTCGACCAGATGCAGCACGGTGCGGGCGAGAGTGCGCGGCACCCCCGCGGGCCGGGACGTCCGTGCGTCCAGGACCCGGATCCCGACGAGCAGCTTGGCGGGCGTCCAGCCGGTCAGCCCCTGCAGCACCAGCAGGAGCACGAGGGCCGCGGCCGGGACGAGGGACCGCGGGTCGTCCAGCGGCACGCCACGGTTCGGGCCGCCGAAGACGAACGTCGTCGACGGGTGATCGGGCGAGCCGAGCGCCAGCCACGCGACCCCCGCCAGGATCGCGTTGTCGGCGAGCGCCGCGACGACCCGCAGGGGCCAGGTCGCGTAGCGCGGCCCGGCCGCGTCCTCCACCTGCCCGCTGCCGACATGCCCGTCGTCGACGACGACGTCCGCCGTACCCGCTCCTGCCTCGACCCCCGCACCCGTCCCCATGCCCGGATCATCTCAGTGCGGGGCGTCGTCGGCCAGGAAGGTCGTCAGGCCCGCATCACGGCGCGGCGCGGCGTCGGGCGGCCGACCTCGACGAAGCCCGCGGCCTCGAACATCCCCACCGTCCCGACGAAGAGCTCGCCGGGCCCCGGTGCCCGGTCCGTCCGCGGCAGCAGCGGGTAGCCCTCGACCGCCGTCGCGCCGCGGGTGCGGGCATGCTCGACGGCGGCGCGGGCCAGCGCCGTCCCGATGCCCCGCCGCCGGAACCCCTGACGCGTGACGAAGCAGGTCACGGCCCAGACCGACGCGTCCTCCGGATCCTCGGCACGGCCCGCCCAGACCAGCCGCGAGGTGCGCAGCCGCGGGTACGCCGTACGGGGCTCCACCGCGCACCACCCCGCAGGCTCTCCGTCGAGGAAGGCCACGAGCCCGCTGGTCGACGGCGCACCCGGCGTCCCGCACGCCGTCTGCTCGCCGAACCTCCGGCGCCGCTCGGCGCCGTCGAGCGCGTCGAACTCGGCGCTCGGTGCCTTGAACCACTGGCACTGGCACCACTCGGGCGCCCCGCGCTCCCCGAGCACGGTCTGCAGGTCCTCCCACGACACCTCGTTCGCGGGGACGACCGTGATCACTGCCCCACCCGGCCGTCGACGCGCTCGCGCAGCAGGTCGGCGTGCCCGCAGTGCCGCGCGTACTCCACGACCTGCGACAGGATGCCGTCGCGGACCTGCAGGTCGTCGCCCTCGGGGCCGAGGTCCGAGACGCCCGTGTTCCACGACCCGAGGTCGGTGACGCCGTCGAGGTACCGGTCGGTCGCGTCCATCTCGGCGTGCCATCGCCGCCACGCGTCCTCCACGACGGCGGGGTCGGCCACGGCGCCGCTGAAGGCCCCGTCCCTGTCCTCCTCGGTGCGGTACAGCGGCGGGGCGTCCTCGCCGGCGAGGACACGGCGCAGGTGGCGTTCGCCGTCCGTGAGGTGCCGGACCAGGCCCAGCAGCGACATCGTGGACGGCGGGGCGGAGCGGCGTGCGAGCTGCTCGGCGTCGAGCCCCGCGCACTTCATCTCCAGGGTGAGCCGGTAGTACCGCAGGTAGTCGAGCAGCATGCCGCGCTCGTCGGTGGGCGTCGTGTCCGTCTCGCGGGGGTCGTCGTCGGGGTCCGTCCACATGTCGGGGAAGACGGTCGCGCTCGTCCAGCGGGTGGTCTCGGGCTCCTCGGCCCGTTCACGTGGCTCCATGGGCTCAGAGTGGCCCCGGTCACACTCCGGCCGCCACGGGAATTCGGGCCCTCGCGCGTTGCCGGGCGCGAGGGCGCCGGCTCACTTCTCGTAGCGGAACGCGTCCCACGCCCCGAGCAGGTACTGGACGCCGAGCGCGCGGTCGTACAGCCCGTAGCCCGGGCGGGGCTTGTTCGTCGTGTTCTCGTCCCACAGGTGACGGCCGTGGTCCGGGCGCACGTAGCCCTGGTAGTCGGCCTCGGCGTACGCCTTCATGATGCCCGTGGTGTCGACGCTGCCCTCCTGGGCCCGGTGGCCCACCTCGGTGAAGTCGCCGTTCTCGAAGTGCTTGATGTTGCGCACGTGCGTGAAGTGGATGCGGTCCATGAAGGTGCGCACCGCGTCGACGGCGTCGTGCGCCGGGTTGGCGGAGAAGCTGCCCAGGCACAGCGTGAGGCCGTGGTGCGGGCTCGGGTGGAGGTCGAGCACGCGCGCGATGCCCTCCTTGCTCGAGACCACGCGCGGCCAGCCGAAGACGTCGAACGGCGGGTCGTCGGGGTGCACCGCGAGCTTCACGCCCGCCTCCTCGGCGGCAGGCACCACGGCGTCGAGGAAGTAGCGGTAGCTCGCGTACATGTCGTCGTGGGTCACGCCCTCGTAGGCCGCGTCGAGCTCCCGGAAGCTCGCCAGCCGCTCGGGTTCCCAGCCCGGCAGCGTGAGCCCGTGGGTGTTGGCCTCCATGTCGGCGATGAGGCTCTCGGGCGACATCCTGTCCACCACCGCCTTCTCGTAGAACAGCGCGGTCGAGCCGTCGGGCAGCGGGTGCCACAGGTCGGTGCGCAGCCAGTCGAAGACGGGCATGAAGTTGTAGCAGACGACCTTGACGCCCGCCCGGCCCAGCCGGCGGATCGTCGTCACGTAGTTCTCGATCGCCTCGTCGCGGCTCAGCCCGAGCACCGTACGGCCGAGCTTGATCGACTCGTGCACGTTGACGGACTCGACCACCTCGGCGTCGAAGGTGCGCGTGACGCCACGAGCACGCGCCTCGTCGGAGAGGCCGGTGATCCGCGCGACCTCCGCGTCGATCTCCTCCTGCTCCCAGACCTCGCCCGCCTGCTTGTGGTGCAGGCTCCACACGATGGTCTCGACGCCGGGGATCTGGCGCACGTGGTCGAGGGTGACGGTGTCGTTGCCCTCGCCGTACCAGCGGAAGCCCATCTTCACAGCGATCTCCTGTCGTCGTCGTCCGGCTCGCTCTTGTATACATCATGCCCACCCCGGCGCCCGGGGCGGGCACGACGCCCGAGGAGCGGACGGCGTCAGACCGCCGTGAGACGCACCCGCAGCCGGAACGGGGCCGCGTGCAGCCACGCGTCCGGCAGGACGCCCGGCCCGCACGCCGCGCTGCCGACGCCGTGCTGCGCCGCATCGAGATGGAGCCACAGCCGCCCGTCCGGCACCAGCTCGTGCGGGTGGCCCGCCTGGTCGAGCGCGCGGTCGGACCACGGGCGCAGGGACAGCTCGAACCCCTGCCGCGGCCGCCCGGCCACCTCGACCTGGCCGGCCTCGATCCGCAGCCCGGAACCGTCGGCGAACGTGAGCTCGGCGCGGGTGACACCGCGACGCGCGCCGTTCTCCTGCGGGTGCGTGTACCGGGTCTGCCAGTCCGCGACCGGGTGCTCCCACGCGCCGCCGAGCGCCGCGCGCGCCGAGTCGGCGTACGACTCCTCCGGCCCGAGGCCCGCCCAGCGGACGCGCGCGTCGGCCGCCCGCGGCTCCTCGAGCGCCAGCAGGAGCCCCAGCCGCGCCACGCTGCGCGGCGCCGGGCCCACGGGCCGCGCGTCGACGACGAGGTCGACGGCGTCGGCCCCGTCGCCGACCGGCTGCCACCGGGTGCGGACGTCGAACCCGGTACGGACCGCCGGCCCCGACACGCGCGAGGTGACCCGCAGCGCCCCGTCGTCGCCGGCCTCCGCCGCCTCGACCCGCTCGCCGAGCAGGGTCAGACCGGCCCGGTACCACGTCTCGGCGTCGGCCTGCTCCTGCCACCGGGCCGGCTTCCGGTCGTTGTCGGTGGCGGCGCGCCAGGCGTCCACCCGGAACGTGTGCACCGCCCGTCCGGCGAGCGTCCGCAGCTCGCCGCGCGGTCCCAGCAGCGCCGGCCCGGCGCGGAACCCGCCGTCGTCCGTCGTCGTCACGCGGCCCGACGGCGCGGCGAGCGGCGCACGGTCCACCACGAGGAGCTGCCCGGCGCCGAGCTCGAGGCCCGGTGCCGCCCACGGCTCGTCCAGCGCGTCCGGCTCCGTGAGCACGGCGCGCACCGTCCACCACACGGGCTCGGTCCCGGGCTCCGGCAGCGGCAGGTCCGCCGGCGGACGCACGACCGCCTCGGTGCCGGGCTCCAGCACCAGGTCGAGCGTGCCGGCCGCGAGCTCCTCGGTGCCGCGGTGCAGCGTCCAGCGCAGCTCGGCGTGGCCGCTGTCGCGGAAGGCGTACCGGTTGCGCACCAGCAGCGAGCCGTCGTCGCGCGGGTCGATCCGCACCGGCGCGTACACCGCCGCCAGCTCGGTCAGGCCGGGCGAGGGCGTGCGGTCGGGCAGCAGCAGGCCGTCGGCGATGAACGTGCCGTCGTGCAGCGCCTCGCCGAAGTCGCCGCCGTACGCCGCGTACTCGACGCCGTCGTCGTCCGTGCGCGTGAGGCCGTGGTCGATCCACTCCCAGACGAACCCGCCCATGAGGCGCGGGTACCGGTCGAAGAGCGCGTCGTAGTCCGACAGCCCGCCCGGCCCGTTGCCCATCGCGTGCGCGTACTCGCACAGCACGAACGGCAGCGTGCGGCGGCGGCCGTCGGCGTCGGCACGCTCGAACGGGGGCTCGACGCCCTGACCGATGAGCGCGACCTCCTCGGTCGGCGCGTACATCCGCGAGTACACGTCCACGTGCTCGCTCGACCAGTCGCCCTCGTAGTGGATCGGCCGCGTCGGGTCGAGGTCGCGCACGGCCTGCGCCATCGCGGCGACGTTGCGCCCCCTGCCCGCCTCGTTGCCGAGCGACCACAGGACCACGCTCGGGTGGTGGGCGTCGCGGCGCACCATCCGCGTCACGCGGTCCACGAGCACGTCGGTCCAGGCCGGGTCGTCCGTCGGGTTGCCCACCCAGCCGTCGACCTCGAACCCGTGCGTCTCCAGGTCGTTCTCGTCGACCACGTACAGGCCGTACCGGTCGCACAGGTCGAGGAAGTGAGGGTGCGGCGGGTAGTGGCTCGTGCGCACGGCGTTGACGTGGTGCCGCTTCATGAGCAGCACGTCCTCCAGCATCCGCTCCGGGGTCAGCGAGCGTCCGCGCAGCGGGTCGAACTCGTGCCGGTTCACGCCGCGCAGCGTCACCGGGCGGCCGTTGACCAGGAACACGCCGTCCTCGACCGACACCGTGCGGAACCCGACGGCGAGGGTCACGGTCTCGGTCGCTGTCGACACCACGACGTCGTACAGCCGCGGCCGCTCGGCGCTCCACGGCTCGACCGCGGCCGTGAGCTCCTCGCCCGCGGCGCCGTCCAGGCCGAGCTCCGGCACCGCGACCCGCGCCGCCACGGCGCCGGCCGCGCCCCCGACGGCGGCCGCGTCGACGCGCAGCGTGCCCGTGCCGGTGGTGTGGTCGTAGGCCGCGTGCACGCGGACGTCGTCCAGTCCGCCCTCGGGCCGGTGCTCGAGCGACACGCTGCGGAAGATGCCGGACAGCCACCACTGGTCCTGGTCCTCGACGTACGAGAAGGCCGACCACTGCGTCACGCGGACCGCCAGCAGGTGCTCCTCGCCGGGCCGCAGGTGCGCGGTGACGTCCACCTCGGTGGGCAGGCGCGAGCCGTGCGACGTCGCGAGCACCTCGCCGTCGACCGCGACCTGGAACCAGGAGTCCACGCCCTCGAACCGGAGCAGCGTGCGGCCGCCGGCCGGCCAGTCGGCGGGCAGCCGCAGCGTGGTGCGGTACTCGCCCGTCGGGTTCTCGTGCGGCACGTGCGGGGCGTCGACCGGGAACGGGAAGACGACGTTCGTGTACGCGGGCGTGCCGTACGGCCACGCGTGCGGCGCGCCGGCGAGCTGCCAGTGCCCCGGCACGGCGAGCCGGTCCCAGCCGGCCCCCGGGTCGGCCGGGTCGACGCCGGTCTCCGCCTCGGGGAAGAGCCGGAACCGCCACTCGCCGTCGAGCGACAGCACGGCCGCGTCGCCCGAGCCGGCCGGAGGCCGGAACCGCGGCGGGACGACGCCGTCCGGCGGGGCGACGGTCTCGTGGGCAAGGGTCATGACTCCTCCAGGCGGCGTCGGTGGGGGTCGGTGGGGGTCGGGCGCGGGCGCCCGTCGCGACGCTACACGGATCCCGTTCATCGTTGAAGGCGCTTTCCACAGGCGGGCAGGGCCGCCCGGTCGCACCATGGGGACATGGCCCGCCTGCTGCACACCGTCCGCTCGGCGGTCGCCCCCGTCACACGGACGCGCGCCTTCCGCCGGGTGGGCCCCGTGGTGCTCCCACCCGCCGAGCGGGCGCTGGCCCGTCTCTCGGGCGGGCGTCTGCAGGTCAGCGCGCTGCTCGTGCCGTCACTCGTGCTGCACACGACCGGCGCCCGGTCCGGCCGACGCCGGTCGACCTACCTCATGTACACGCCGGAGGGCCGGGGCCGCGCGATCGTCGCGGGCTCGGCGTTCGCGCAGGAGCGCCACCCCGCCTGGACGTACAACCTGCTGGCGCACCCGGACGCGACCGTCAGCCTCGGCGGCAGGCAGATCCCGGTCCGCGCGACCCTGGTCGGCGACGACGAGCGCGACGCGGTGTGGGAACGCATCGAGCGGCAGTGGCCGGGGTACCGCGGCTACGAGCGGTCGTCCGGGCGCACCGTGCGGCTGTTCCGGCTGGAGCGCCGGGAGCCCGGCACCGGCTGAGGGCGCGGGTCGGGCAGACTGGGCGCGCACCCGCTCCTGGAGGAAGGAACCCGCATGCCCTCGACGTCCCGCCTGGGCCGCCTGTTCGCCGTCGTCGCCTGGATCGAGGCGTTCACCTGGGCCGGCCTGCTGGTCGGGATGATCCTCAAGCACGTCACCGGCACGACCGACGCGGGGGTGTGGCTGTTCGGCCGGCTCCACGGAGGGGCGTTCGTGCTCTTCGTCGTGGTGACCCTGGTCGTGGGGACCCGGCTGCGCTGGGGCTGGTTCCGGACGCTCGTGGCCCTCGCGTCGTCCGTGCCGCCGCTCACCACGGTGCTCGCCGAGCGGTGGTTGGAGCGCTCGGGTCACCTCGCCGCCCCGGAGGACCGGATCGCAGCGGACGCGACCACTGATCCCGCGGTGCGCAGCGAGCTCGCCAGCTGACTACCTCGCCAGCTGACTACCTCGCCAGGTGACTACCTCGACGGGGTGTGCCGAAAAGCACGTGGCTCGCGCGGCGGGGGTGGCATAGCATCGAGACGACGGCCGCGCGGCGTTCAGCCCGGCCGTCCCCACCGGACACAGGAGCGAGAGATGCGGGTCTTCACCGCGGGATGCGAGGCGGCCGTCCAGGCCTGCTCGGTCAGCACCCGTCCCCGCGTCGCAGCTCTCTGACCTCACCGCACGGCACGCCCTCGCGCGTGCTGCGGCCGGACGTCGGAGGGCGGGCGCGGCGTCGCCCCCTGCCCTGCCGCCTGCCGGCCCGGTGGCCTCCGCGCCGAGGTGACCGTGGCGCCGTCGTGCACGTGCGTGCCGACGGCGAGCGCCGGTGGCGGCCTCCGAACGACCGGAAGCCGATACCTCATGAATCCCCTGACCGAGAAGCAGATCCGCGCGTCCTTCGTGAACGCGAGCAAGCGCGAGGCCGCACAGGCCACCCTTCCCGACCTGTCCGAGATCGACTGGGAGCAGCTCGACTACCTGGGCTGGCACGACCGCAAGGCGCCGCTGTCCTCGTACGTCGTGCTCGAGCTCGACGGGACCCCGACCGGGGTGCTGCTGCGATCCTCCGACGCCAAGACGGGACGCGCCCGCTCCAAGGGCGTGTGCGCCTGGTGCGAGGACGTCGTGGTGACCGACGAGGTCTCCCTGTACGTCGCGCGGCGGGCAGGTGCCAAGGGCCGCAACGGCAACACGATCGGCACGCTGATCTGCACCGAGTTCGTCTGCTCGCGCAACGTGCGGCGCACGCCCACGTTCACCGAGGCGGGCAACGACCCGGAGATGCGTGAGCTGATCACCGACCGCCGCATCGCCGGTCTGCGCGAACGCGCCGCGCGGTTCGTGGCAGAGGTCGGCAGCACGCGCTGACCCTCGCGTCGGGCGCACAGGCCCCGGAGGCCTGTGCGTCCGACAGGCGCGGGTGCGGCCGGAGGGCGGGTGCGGGGACGCACCAGCGGCGGCTCATGCGGCACGCAGCCGGGCGGCCGCGGCGACCGCCGCCTCGCACCACGCCACGGCGGGCCGGTCGACGGCGCCGTGCACCACGATCTGGCGGCACAGCTCCCCGAGGCCCTCGGTCGCGGCCTGCTCGGCGTCGACGCCGGGGAAGAGGCGGTGCACCGAGTACACGACGGCCCGGCGGTGGGCCGCCCACTCCGCCGGGTTCGAGGCCAGGCCGGAGGACCGGGCCGGGGTCACGGTCTGCGTCGTCTGCGTCATGCCCTTCACACGCGCGACGCGACCCGATGTCACAGCACTTCGGGTCAGGAAATCCGGAAGTCTTCCCGTGCACGGGGTGGATGTGGTCGGATGCGGTCATGCCTCAGCGGATAATTCGGGACGAATCGGTCGCGCTCGACGACCTCACGGGGCTCGTCTCCCTCACCGAGCTGACGAGCAGCCCCGACCAGGAGGCCGCGTACGCCGCGCTGCACGCGCAGTGGGGCCCGGTCGCGCCGGTCGAGATCGAGAGCGTCGGCGACGCCGTCGTACCCGGCTGGCTGGTGCTCGGGCACCAGGAGAACTGCCACGTCATGCGCTCGGAGGCCCAGTTCGCCAAGGACCCGCGCACGTGGCGCTGGAACCAGGAGGACCTGCTGCCGCCGGGCACGGCGATCTCGACGTTCGCGCCCGCGGAACCACGCCCGGCCTCGTTCCACCACGACGGCGAGGAACGGCGCCGCCTGCGCGAACCGCTGGACGACGCGCTGGCCGCCCTCGACGAACGGCGCGTCCGCGAGCAGACCCGCGACATGTGCGCCCGGATCATCGACCGGATGGGCGAGTCGGGTTCCACCGACCTCGTGCGCGCGTACTGCCAGCCCGCCGGGTTCCTCGCGATGACGACGCTGCTCGGCTTCGACCTCGAGACGGGCGGCCGCCTGATGACCGACTCGGCGACCGTCGTCGTCGGGGACGGGGACGAGGTGGCCGCGGCGCAGGCGCGCGTGGCCGGGACGATCCTCGAGCACATCACGCGGCGCCGGGCCCACGGCGGCAAGGATCTCGTCGCGCACATGGCGGTGCACCCGAACTTCGCGCACGACGGCGAGATCGCCGCGAGCGCCGTCGTGCCCATGCACGCGGCGGCCATCTTCCTCACGGCGTGGATCACCCAGACCGTGCACCTCGTGCTGTCCGACCGGACGCTCGCCGCGCGCGTGGCGGGCGGGCGCATCACGCTCGACGGCGCGCTCGACGAGGTGCTCTGGCGGGAGTCGCCCATCGCGCAGTCCCCCGCGCTGCGGTTCGCGCGCAACGACGTCGAGCTGGGCGGGCGGCTGATCCGCCAGGGGGACGCCCTGGTGCTGTCGATCGCGGCGGCGAACGCCGACCCGGCCGTGCACTCCGACGACCCGTGGGACGAGGTGGACAACCGCGCGCACCTCTCCTGGGGAACCGGGCTGCACCGGTGCCCGGCTCCGCGCCAGGCACGGCTGATCGCGGGCGTGGCGGTCGACGAGCTGCTGCGGAACATGGACGTCACGCTGCACGTGCCCGACGAGGGACTGCCCTGGGCGCCGTCCCCGTGGGTGCGGCACCCCGCGCGCATGCCGGTGACCTACCGGCGGGCGACGATGAGCGGCACCGAGACCGACTGAACGGGACCTGGGTGCGACGGGAGTCGGGCGCCCCAGGAGCCGGCCCGACGACACCGCCCGGCTCCCGCCGTGTCCCCCCGCTCAGTCCCCGAGCAGTGCGGGCAGACGGGCCGGTCCGTTCGCGACGAAGCCGGGTACCTCGCCGAGGTCGGCGTCGGGGTCGGCGAGCCGGAGTCCCGGGAACCGCTCGAACAGGGCGGGCAGCGCGATCTCGGCCTCGAGGCGGGCGAGCGGCTCGCCGGGGCAGTGGTGGGCGCCCGCACCGAACGCGATGTGGGTGCGGTCGGCGCGTGCGGGGTCGAAGACGGCAGGCCGCTCGTGCAGCCCGGGGTCGCGGCCCGGGGCGCCGAACACCGCGATGATCGGGTCGCCCTGGGCGATGGGCACGCCGCCGAGCTCGAGGTCCTCGACGGCGAACCGCAGCGGGATGTAGACGACCGGCGGGGCCACGCGCAGCGTCTCGTCGACCACCGCCTCCCAGGTGACCTCGCCCGCGCGGGCCGCCGCGAGCACGTCCGGGTGCGTGAGCAGCAGGCGCACGGCCGAGGCCAGCAGGTTCACGGTGGTCTCGTGACCCGCGATGAGGCCGAGCTGGGCGGTGCCCGCCGCCTCGGTGACGGGCAGCTCGGCCGCGAGCACGCTGGTCAGGTCCTCGCCGGGCTCCTCCCGCTTGGCCTCGACGAGCTGGATGATCAGGGTGCGCAGCGCGAGCTGGGTCGCCAGCGCGTCCTCGGCGGTCGCGCTCGTGTCCATGAGGACGTCGGCGTACCGCCGCATGTCGGTCCGCTGCGCGTCGGGCACGCCGAGCAGGTCACAGATGACCTCGATCGGGATCGGGTAGGCGAACTCCTCGCGCAGGTCCACGACGGCGCCGTGGGCGCCCGCGGCGGCCAGGCGGTCGAGCGCGCCCGCTGTCGCCGCCTCGATCTTCGGCTGCATCGCCCGCGTCCGGCGCGCGGTGAAGGCGCGCGCGGCGACCTTGCGCAGGCGCCGGTGCTCGGCCCCGTAGGAGTTGAACATGGACTTGCTCGTGACCCAGGTGAACAGGGGCCACTCGCGCGTGATCTCGCCGTTCACGAGCGCGGTCCAGTGCTGGTGGGAGTCCTTGGAGACCCGCGGGTCGACGAGCAGGGGGCGCAGCAGCGCGAGGTCGGTGACCGCCCAGGCCTCGACGCCTCCTGGCAGCCCGACGCGGGTCACCGGGCCCCGGGCGCGCAGGCGCTCGACCTCTTCCAGCGGCGCCCTGCCGGCAGCATCCAGCACCAGGGTTTCCACGAGCTCTCCTCACGACGACGGACCGACGGGGCACAGTCTTTGCCGAGATGCCCGCTTTGTCCATGTCCGATCGAGGAGTCGGGCGCGATCAGGGCAGCGTGAGGGTGCCGACCAGCGCGCCGTCGCGGTGCTCGAGCTCGAACCCGATCCGCTCCAGCGCGCGACGAGCCGCGGCGTCGTCCGGGGACGCGCCGGCGACGAGCCGGCGGGCGTCCATCGTGCGGGCCGCCGCCATCGCCCAGTAGGCGACCTCTCCCGCGATGCCCCTGCCGCGGTGCGACCGGCCGAGCCAGAGCCCCACCTCACGCGCCGCCGGGTCGTCGTCGACCAGGGCGAGGCGGGCAGCGCCCGCGATCCGCCCGTCGGCCGCGACCGCCCAGGTCACCTCGGGCACGGGCGCCTCGAGCGACACCCGGCACCCGCGGTGGTAGGCGCGGAACGCCTCCTTGCGCGGCTCGGTCCAGACGGGCCCGGTGGCTGCGGGCGCCTCGGCCGGCAGAGCCTCGCCCGGCAGGGCGTCCGCGACGGCCACGGCGAGCAGCCGCTCGAGCACGTCGTCGTCGACGGGGAGCAGGTCGATCATCAGCTGCGATGTCACGTCGCGGATGATAGCCGCATGTCGTAGTGGTTCAGAGTGGTGAAAGTTTCAATCACCTGGTTGCAGGCGGTTCACGCGTCCCGGGCGTAGTCCACGCGGTCGAGGCCCAGCCAGGCCGCGAGCGCCTCGATCTCCGCGTGCACGGCGTCCATGGTCGCGCCGTCGAACGGCAGGTCCTCGTGCACCGCGAAGACGTCGAGCACCCCGCGCTTCCGGTCGGCCTTCGCGTCGAGCTTGCCGACGAACCGCTCGCCGTGCAGGACCGGCAGCGCGAAGTACCCCCACCGCCGCGCGGCCTTCGGCTTGTACATCTCGAGCACGTACTCGTAGTCGAACAGGTCGAGCAGACGGGCTCGGTCGGCAGCGGTCGCGTCGAACGGGGACAGCAGGGCCGTGCGGGGCTCGAACGGCTCGTCCGCGCGCTCCAGCAGCTCGGGGTCAGCGCGCCACTCGCCGTCGACGCCCTCCACGACCACGGGCTCGCCCGGCAGGTCCACCCACCACGCGCCGTCGCCGGAGCGGCCCTGCACGCGCGGCCGCGTGACGCCCTCGGCGGCGAGGCGACGGTCGAGACGCTCACGCACCGCCTGGTCGAGAGGCACCGGGTCGACGCGCGGGTACACGCGCTCGGCGAGGTCCCACAGGCGCTGCCTGCCCTTGCGGCCCGTGATCGCGAGGCGGCCCTGCATGTTGAGCGCCTCGAGCATCTCGGCGACGCTGCGCCTGCTGCTCCACCCCTCGGCACCCCACGTGTAGGGCACCCGGGCGGTGTCGGGTACGTCCTTGGCGAGCACGGGACCCTCGGCCTCGACGAGCGCGAGCACCTCCTCCTGGAACGCGGCGTTGTCGTCGAGCCACGTGCGCATCGTCTCGTTCCGCGGCCAGCGGGACATCTCCTCGAGGTACAGCGGCAGGTCGTCCATCGACCGCACCGTGCCGCGGAGCTGGAACAGCATGCGGTCGGCGATCGCGTCGTCCACCGCGCCGGGCCAGCACGACCCGCCGAGCCGTGACCACGCGACGAGGTCCACCGCGGGGGCCACGGCCGAGGTCGGGTCGACCGCGAGGTAGGTGAGGTCCTCCACGAGGTGCACGAGGTCGACCGGCCGGTGCGCCTCGAGCAGCTGGGCGCGCAGCAGGATGCGCCGCGCCTGCTGGACGGTGAGCCGGTGAGGGGCCATGCCGCGAGGATACGGAACGACACCGACACGCCACCCGCTCAACCTTTCGGCGCCCTCGTCCGTGAAGGAGTCATGAGCATGCCGATGGTCGCGGGGCGCTCGAGCCCCGACAGGGTCGACGCGGTCGACGTGGTGGTCGGTGCGGGCGCACCGGCGGAGAAGGAGGCCGAGTTCGCCGCCTTCATGGCCCGGTCGGCGCCGGCGCTCGCCCGGACCGCCTGGTTGCTGTGCGGTGACGCCCACCAGGCGGAAGAGCTGGTCCAGCAGGCCCTGATCAAGACCTACCTGGCCTGGCCGCGGGCACGGCAGGGGGAGCCGCTGGCCTACGCCCGCCGCGTCCTGGCCAACCTGCGGATCGACGGCTGGAGACGGCGGCGGCGCGAGCTCCTCGTGGCGCCCGACGCGCTGCCCGACGTCGTCGAGGGCGGGCCCAGCGCCGCCGAGCGGCACGCGGAGCGGGACCGCCTCGTGCGGGCCCTGCTCACGCTTCCCGCCCGGCAGCGGCGGATCGTCGTGCTGCGGCACCTCGAGGGTCTGCCGGCGCAGGAGGTCGCCGACACGCTGGGAGTGTCGCTGGGCACCGTCAAGTCGACGGCGTCCCGCGGACTGGCCCGACTGCGCGGCGTCCTGCAGGCCCCCGACACCACCACGGACGAGAGGAGCGGGTCATGAGCCCCGACGAGCAGTTCGCCGCGGACCTGCGGGACCAGGTCACGCGTGTCGCCCCGACCATCGCCGTCGACGTGACGCGGGTGGTCCCGGCCGCCCGGCGACGACGCGTCGCCCGGGCCGGCGGTCTCACCCTGGCGGTCGCGCTCGCGGCGGGAGGCGGCACCTGGGCGGCCACGGGTCTCACGCCCCGGGACACCGCGCTGCCGGGTGGTGCGGCCACCGTGGTGGTGAGCTCGCCGTCGCCGACGCCGAGCGGCCCGCCCGCGACGTCCCCCGAGGGTGACCGGCTCGTCGACGAGCCGGGCAACCCGGTCGACGGCGCCGTCGTGCCTCCCGCGGACTGGCGGGACGCGAGCTACCTCCACGTGGTCGTCCGGGCGTCCGGGGGAAAGGAGGGCGAGGACGGCCCGGACACGCCGCTGCGCATCGAGCGCTGGTACGGCGACGGCGTGAGCTTCGAGCACACCGCCTCCGGACCCGTCCCCGCGAACCTCGGCCCCTACCTGGGGATGGAGGGCGAGCAGCCGATCAGCCTGACCTGGGCGGAGGTCGCCGCGCTGCCGACCGAGCCCGCCGCTCTCCACGACGCGCTGGTCGGCACGTACGAGAGCACCGGCGTGGCGCAGGACGCGGCGCTGCTGGCCGCCGGCCGGCTGCTCACGGACACGCCGGCACCGCCGGACGTCCGCGCGGCGGCGTGGGAGCTGCTCACGAGCTCGCCCCGGGTGGAGGTGACGGCCGGGGTCGAGGACTCGGAGGGCCGCGAGGGCACCGCGGCGACGTACGTGCTCTTCGACCGGACGACGACCCTGGTCTACGACGAGGCGGGCAACCGCCCGCTCCAGCTGGAGTCGGCCATCGGCAAGATGCACTCCGTCGACGTCTACCTGACGAACGAGCTCGCGCAGCTGCCCGAGGCGGTCGCCGACGCCGTCCCCACCGTGCCCGACCTGGTCGCGGGGACCGTGGACGACGCAGCGGTCGCCTGTGCACGCGAGGAGCTCACCTGCCTCGCGGTCGACGTCCCGTCCGACACCGTGCCGCCCGGTGCGGTCGTCGCCACCGAGCCGGCGGCCGGCGCGCTCGTCGACCGGGGTTCGGTCGTCACGCTGCACGTCTCGACGGGTCCCTGAGCCCGTCCGCCACGGCCCCGGCACACGGGCTCCGCCCGAGCCCGTAGCCTGGGGCCGTGGCCCACGCCTATCGCACCGCAGCCCGTGTCGACGCCCCTGCCGACGTCGTCTGGCGCCTCCTGTCCGACGTGGAGGGCATGCCGGGCTGGACGCGGTCCATGACGCGCGTGTCGATCGTCGACGGCGACGGGCTGGCCGTCGGCACCCGGGTCGAGATCGAGCAGCCCGGGCTCCCGCGCGCGACGTGGGAGGTGGACGGCCTCACCGACGGCCGGAGCTTCTCGTGGTCGAGCAGCTCGCCGGGCGTGCGCACCGGGGCGGCACACCTCGTGACACCGCAGCCGGGCGCCGGGTCCGACGGCGGGGAGGCCTGCGACGTCACGCTCGTCGTCGCCCAGAGCGGCATGCTGGCCGGGCTGACCAACCTGGCGCTCGGACCTCGCGTCCGCGAGCTGGTGGACACGGAGCTCGCCGGCCTCGTGGCCGCGGCGGAGCGTGCCGCGGGACGCCGGACGGCGCCGCCCGAGGCCTGACACGCCACGACGCGCCGGCGTGTCACACCCTTTCCCGAGGACTTCTTTGCCGCGCAAAAAAGGCCGAATTCCGTGCAGAAAGAGGCGGTGCGCTGCACCTTGACCGCGGTCGAAAAGTTACGCGGTATTTGAGCACGCCGATACTTCACAACAAACGTTATCTGATCGAGACAAGGCCGTGACCCGTATGTAGCGTCGGATCCGTTGCGCCACCGGAGGCGCGACCGCGGGCCCCATTCCCCCGTCAGGTACGGGCCTGCGACACCGGCGACTTGGAGAACTTCGGTGAGTACCACCGTCCGACGCGGGCGACACCGCGCCGTTCACGCTCCTAGCACTCCTCTGATGACCGTGACCCGTACCGCCGCCCGCTCGGGCGCGCTGATCGCGGCATCGTCCGGACTTCTCGCGACGGCTCTCGCACCCAGCGCACACGCCGTCACGGGAGACGGTTCCCACCGTCTGGCAGGCGTCGACAAGGCGACGCTGACGCAGCAGCAGGCCCGTGAGGTGGCGACGGCACCAGCCGTGCAGGTCGCCAGCGACGCGACGCTCGAGATCGAGACCGACGTCGTCAAGGTCACGCCGGCCCCGGAACCAGAGCCGGAGCCGGAGCCCGTGGTCGAGGCCACGGCCCCCGCCCAGGCCGAGGCCGTGGTCCAGCCGGCCGAGCAGGTCACCCCGGACTACGCGTCCGACGGGTCGATCGGTGCGCGGGCCGTCGCCATCGCGATGCAGTACATCGGCATCGCCTACACGTACGGCGGCGAGTCGCCCGCGACGGGCTTCGACTGCTCGGGCCTCGTCAAGTACGTCTACGCCCAGCTCGGGGTCGACCTGCCGCACTCGTCGGCCTCCATGGTCTCGGCGGGCTACCAGGTCTCCTCGCCCATCCCGGGCGACATCGTGTGGACGCAGGGCCACGTCTCGCTCTACGCGGGCGACGGGATGGTCGTCGAGGCGGCCAACTACGGCACCCCGGTGCGCCACACCGCCCAGTGGCAGGACTACGCGGTCTACATCCGCCCCTACTGATCCGCCACCGACCTGGCCCGCCGCCAGGACGTCGGACAGGCCGGGGCGAGCTCCTCCCGCCCCGGCCTGTCCGGCCGATCCCCCGGCCCGCGCCGCTACCTCAGTACGCGACCGCGGCCGCCGCGTCGACGATGCCGTAGCCGTACAGCGGCGTCCACACCCCCACGAGGCCCAGCAGCGGGTCGCGGGAGGTGGACAGGATCGCGTCCTCCACCTCCGTGACGGACCGGCCCTGGCTGTACAGCAGGGCCGCGACGCCCGCCACGTGCGGTGTCGCCATGGACGTGCCCGCGTAGGAGTCGTAGCTGCCCCCGCCGCAGACGTCGGAGCCCGTGCCGACGGGCACCGTGGACCACACGTCGCCGTCGCAGCCCGTCAGCCCGCCGGAGCCGCCGGGCGCCGAGACGCTCTTCAGGTCGAGCTTGACCGGCAGCTCGGAGTAGAAGGAGTGCACGCGCGCCGAGTCGGTCGCACCCACGCAGATCGCGGCGCTCGTGAACGCGGGGTCGCTGCACAGCGGCGTCGACGAGTTGCCCGCCGCCGCGACCGTGAGCGCGCCCTTCTCCCGTGCGTACGTGATCGCGTCGCGCATCAGGGTGTCGACGCCGAGGATCGTCAGCAGCTGCCCGCCGGGCGCCGTGCCCAGCGAGAGGTTGATGACGTCGGCGCCGTGGTCGGCCGCCCACCGGATCCCGTCGGCGATGTCCTGCGACGAGCCCGAACCGCCCTCGAGCACCTTGACCGGCAGGATCTTGGCCCCCGGCGCCACACCCGCCACGCCGATGCCGTTGTTCGCCACGGCCGCGACGATGCCGGCGACGTGCGTACCGTGCTCGTCCCCGTCGTTCGTCCCGTCCGGGCCCCTGAAGTCCCCGTTGCCGCACGGGCGGGTGCCCGCGCAGCCGGTGAACGTGGCGCCCGGCAGGAGCCTGCCCGCGAGGTCGGGCTGCTTCAGGTCGACTCCCGTGTCGACCACTGCCACCACCGCGCCCGTGCCGGTGGTGACGCCCCAGGCGGCCTCCGCGTTGATCTGGTCCAGGCCCCACTGCTTGTCCCGGAGGGGATCGGCAGCCGCGGCCTGCGCACCCGGTGCCACGGCGATCAGCGCTGCCACGGCGAGCGCCGCGGAGGTGGCGACGCCGACGAGTGACTTCCTTGTCATGTATGCCCCCATTGCTCGCACGAGGGCTGATTGCCCCCGAACTGGGGCAAACCTAGGGCTAACGGACGTGCGCGACCAGGGGGCCGAGCGAAGGCGGGTGAAATTTACCCCATCGCAATGAGTGCGGGCGCTCCGTGCCGGGACGTCAGGCCCAGGCCTCGGACAGCTCGCCCTCCTCGTCCGCCGCCTCGCGGGACAGCCGGAGCGCCGCCACGGCCGCCCCGAGCAGCAGGGCCACCACCCACGCACCGAGCTGGTGGCCCTCGGGCGTGATCGCGGCGGGCGCGATCTCGCCCCACACGACGCGGACCGCCCCGAGCGGCTGCTCGGTGAGCGGCGAGCCCGGCCAGAGGTTCTCCTGGACGGCCACGAGCGCGGCACCGGTGGCCTGCATGACCCAGACGGCGCCGGCGGTGGGCAGCCAGCCGAGCAGCTCGATGGGCCTGCTGTCCACCGCGAGGCCCAGCGCGACCCCGAGCCCGACCGCGAAGATCCACCACGTGCTGTGCGGCGTCACGGGATGCCCGGGCACGAAGCCCCAGAGCCACCCGTCGAGGAGCACCACCGGCAGCGCGAGCGCGACACCACGCAGCGGCGCCGGGCCCAGCCCGGCGAGGAGCCCGAGGCCGAGGCCGGCCAGACCTGCGACACCCGTCACGACGAGCATCCACACGGGCGCCCCCTCGTGCGGCAGCCCGCCGCGCGCCGCCAGCCACCACGTGGCGCCGCCGGCGCCCGCCATGGCGAGCAGCGTG
>NZ_JABEMG010000056.1 GCF_013004695.1 Promicromonospora citrea | reverse complement strand
CCGCGGCCGTGCCGCACCAGCCCCGGCTCGTGGCGGGCGTGCTGACCGGCAGGCGCGAGCTCGCCGGCTGGTGGGGTGCCGGGCGTGCGGCCGGCTGGGAGGACGCCCTCGCGGCGGCCCGGCTGGTGGCCGAGCGTGCCGGGGCCGAGGTCGTCACTGTGCCGGACACCGAGCGGATGCCGTGGCACCCGGGCCGGTGCGCGCGTCTCGAGCTCGCCGACGGCACGGTCGTGGGTCACGCGGGCGAGCTGCACCCCAAGGTCGTCGAAGGGCTCGGGCTGCCGGCCCGCGCGGCGGCGTTCGAGGTCGACCTGACCGTCCTCATCGGTGCGGCCTCGGGCGAGCCGGTCGCCGCGACACCGGTCTCCGCCTTCCCCGCGGCCAAGGAGGACTTCGCCTTCGTCGTCGCCGACGACGTGCCGGCCGAGGCGGTCCGCGCCGCGATCGAGGCGGGTGCGGGCGACCTGCTCGAGGACGTCACGCTGTTCGACGTGTTCACGGGCGAACAGGTGGGCGAGGGGCGCAAGTCCCTCGCGTACTCGCTCCGCCTGCGGGCCGCCGACCGCACCCTCACGGCGGACGACGTCCGCGCGGTGCGCGACGCGGTCGTGGAGTCGGCGGCGCTCAAGGTCGAGGCGGTGCTCCGTGGCTGACGCCGTCGCGGAGCCGGGCGGCGCGCCCGTCCCGCCCGCGCGGACCGCGCTCGTCACGGGCGCGTCGCGCGGCATCGGCCGGGAGATCGCGCTCGGGCTCGCGCGGGCAGGGGTGCACGTCGCCCTGCTCGCGCGGGACGCCGAGCTCGTCCGCGCCGTGGCGGAGGCCGTCCGCGCCGAGGGCGTCACCGCCGTCGAGCTGACCGCCGACGTCACCGACCCCGACGCCGTCCGGGCGGCGGTGGCCCAGGCCGAGGCCGGCCTCGGCGCGATCGACCTCCTGGTGAACAACGCGGGCGCCCTCGAGTCCGAGCACGCCCTGTGGGAGGCCGACCCGGACGAGTGGTGGTCGGTGTTCGAGACCAACGTGCGCGGGCCGTTCCTGTTCGACCGCCACGTGGTGCCGGGCATGATCGCCCGGGGCGGCGGGCGCGTCATCGACCTGGCCTCCGGGGCCAGCTCGCACGAGATGCGCGGCGGCAGCTCCGCGTACAACGCGAGCAAGACCGCGCTGCTCCGGCTGGGCACCGCGCTGCACGACGAAGGGTTCGAGCACGGCCTGCGGGTCTTCGAGCTCGCGCCCGGCGTGGTGCGCACGGACATGTCGACCGGCATGACGCTGCACCAGGGCCGCACGGAGTGGACGCCGGTCGAGCGCGTCACCGACGTCGTGAACGCCATCGCCGCCGGCGAGCTCGACGCGTGCTCCGGCTGGTTCCTGCGGGCCTCGGACGACACACCGGCGTCGCTGAGGGAGCGCGCGGCCCGGGCCGCGGCCGAGGGGACGCAGGCCACCGCACGACGTCTGCGCGTGCTGCCGGCCGGGAGCGACGACCCGATGGCCGAGGCGCTCACCGGACGCTGAGCACACGCCACGGCGGGCGCGTCGGCTCAGCGACTCACCGCGGTCCTCGTGCCGCGTTCGCCAGGAGGCCGAGCGGGATCGACCGGGCGATCGCCGTCTGGCCGGCGATGTTGGCGTGCACGCCGTCGCCGGTGTCGTACGGCGGGTAGATCGAGTCGTGGTTCGCCGGGTCGCGCAGCACCGCGTCGAAGTCGAGCACGCCGTCGCACGTGCCCGAGCAGCTGTTGCCCTGTCGGACGAAGGCGTTGACCGTGGCACGGTGCGCGTTCTGCTGGTCGGTGTAGCCGGGGCGGGGCGTGATCGGCGTGACGAACACCTTGATGCCCGCGGCGCGCAGGCGCGCGAACGTGTCCCGGTACGCGGCGATGATCGTCTCGCCGGTGCAGTTGTTCGCGATGTCGTTGGTGCCGTAGTAGTAGATGACCGCGCGCACGTCGTGCAGCGCGAGCACGTCGCGCTCCAGGCGGGAGACGCCGTCGTTGCCGTCTCCGGCGCAGGCGGGGGAGGCCGTGGTGCCGGAGATGCCCTCGTTGACGACCGCGAACTGGCGGTGCGGCGGCAGCTCGTCCGCGACCCGCTGGGCGAGGGTGTCGGTCCAGCGCTGGAAGACGGCGGGCGGCGGGCAGCCCGGCCCGCAGCTGTCACCGCCCACGCCGTCGACCACGGAGCTGCCGTACGCGACCACCGTGCCCGCACCCGTGTCGTGCAGCACGTCCACCGCGCTGACCAGGTAGGTCCAGCCGTGCGTGTCGGGGAAGCCCGCGCCCGAGGCGTCACCCGTGGTGTCGCCGCCGCCGGGTGCCGAGAAGTAGTTGGTGCGTCCGGCGAGGTCGTGCAGCATCATCCGGGTGGGGCCCGCGAGGTAGAAGCTCACGGCGACGTCGGCCAGGTCGGAGGTGGCCAGGTTCACCGGGTCGCTCCAGACCTCGCCGCCCGCAGGGATCGACACCGTGCCCGATCCGCCGAACGTCACGGTGCGCAGGCTCTCCGGCCGGACGGCGGCGCCACCGGCGCTCAGCCCCGCCGTCGTCCGGTCGACGACGAGCGGGGCGGTGCCGAACTGGTTCTGGAGGCGCACGCGCAGCGCCTTGCCGCCCTGCGTCACCCGGGTCACGATCCGGACCGACCGGTTCTCGAACGTCTCGGGTCCCAGCCCGGACGCCCGCTGCTGGGACTGGGTCCAGGACGTCGACCACGTGTCGGCGTGCCGCGCCTTCGCGGCGCCGGCCGAGGTGCCGCCGCCGACGGCGACGGCCATCGCGGCGAAACCTGTGATCAGGGCACGTGCAAGGTATCGGAGCTTCATCGATCCACCCGCTTCGCATCTGCTGGTCGAGTACGCGGCGTGGCACGGCGCCCCGCCAGACGGAACGTATGACCCGGGCACCGACCTGTCAACGCTGTCATCACCTGACGGACGCCTGAATTCGTGGCCGGTTTCACCCGGCGTCCGTACGGTGGAAACGCAGGAGCAGTCCCCTCGTACGTGACAAGGAGACCCACCATGCGCCACCGCCGTCGCCGCACCCTCGCCGCGAGCCTGGGGCTCGCCGCCCTGCTCGCCGCGGCCGTCCCGGCCACCGCGAGCTCGGCCCCGCTCGAACCGGCGGACTCCGGGCAGAGCGCCGCGGACCCGTCCCTCGCCGCGGTCACGCCGCTCACCGCGAGCAACTTCCGGTACACGCTGTCGCGCACGTCGTCGGGCCTCCTCTCGGCGCTGGACGCGGCCCTGCCGAACGTGACCCTCGGGGCCGTGGCCGACGACGCGAACCGCACGCCGTCGTGCCCCGACGCGCCGTCGGTGACCCACCGCACGGCCTACTACTGCTGGAACGAGGGCGACCGGACCACGAGCGCCTGGTACCCGCAGGGCATCACGACCAGCTCCGACGCCCTCGGCGCAGGCACGTGGGACGGCAAGCGCCTCAACCTCGTGAGCTGGTACGACCACGCGGACGACGGCATCGACAAGGGCGTCCGCCTCAGCGTGTCGAACCTGTCGGCGAGCGCGTCCGCGCCGCCGTACCGGCACCTGCTGCTCGTCGAGCCGAGCGGGACCACGAGCGCGCCGTCGTACAAGCCGGTCGACATCCACGCGGGCGGCATCATGTGGTACGGCAACCTGCTGTACGTCGCGGACACCACGGGCGGATTCCGTGTGTTCGACCTGGACCGCCTGTGGCGGGTGTCCACGGGGGACGCCTCGAGGATCGGCCGGCAGGCGGACGGGTCGTACCACGCGTTCGACTACAAGTACGTGCTGCCGCAGACGGCGAAGTTCACCGACTCGACCGTGGGCGAGTACGCGCAGCTGCAGCACTCGTCGGTGTCGCTCGACCGCACGTCGACGCCCGACTCGGTGGTGGTCAGCGAGTACCGCAGCAAGGACGACCTGGCCGAGGGTGCTCAGGTGCGCACGATCCGGGTGCCGATCGACTACACGGACCGGCTGCTCGAGCCGGCGTCGGACGGCGTGGTCAAGGCGACGGAGGCCTACCGCACGGACCTGGAGAGCGTGCAGGGGTCGACGGCGATCGACGGCGAGTTCTTCTTCTCCCAGAGCGACGGCTCGAACCACTCGGACCCGAGCTCGGACGGTGACCTGCACACGTTCGTGGCGCCGTCGGGCTCGCTGGTGCGGCACGGCGACGCCCTCACGGTCGGTGCGGAGGACCTGTCCTACGACCCGACGCGTGACTACCTGTGGTCGCTCGGCGAGTACCCCGGCTACCGGTGGGTGTACGCGGCCGACGCGTCGTCGTTCTGAGGCTCGAGCCGGGCGCGCGCCCCATCGGTTCGCATCGACCGGTGTGTTCCTCGCCTGGTGAGGGCGCATGCCCGCCCCTAGTGTGGGGTCGATGACGCGTCGGATCGAGGACTACGGGATCGTCGGCGACCTGCAGACCGCCGCGCTGGTCGGGCGCGACGGCGCGGTCGACTGGATGTGCCTGCCGCGGTTCGACTCACCGGCCTGCTTCGCCGCTCTCCTCGGGGACGAGAGCCACGGCACGTGGCGGCTCGGGCCCGCGGAGGGCGGCGACTGCACGCGGCGGCGCTACCGGGACGGCACGCTCGTCCTGGAGTCCGAGTGGGACGTGCCGCAGGGGCGGGTGCGCGTCATCGACCTCATGCCGCCGCGTGGCGACCAGGCGGACCTCGTGCGCATCGTCGAGGGTGTGCGGGGCCGCGTGCCGATGAGCACGGAGATCCGGCTGCGGTTCGACTACGGCAACGTGGTGCCGTGGGTGACCGAGGAGGCGGGTGCGCTGCGCGCCGTGGCGGGCCCGGACTCCGTGCGCCTCGACGCGGGGGTCGCGCTGACGCACGACGGAGTCGCCGAGGGGTCGGTGCTCCGGGCCGACTTCACGGTCGGGCCGGGCGAGCGGGTGCCGTTCGTGCTGACCTACCACGCGTCGCACCTGGCCACGAAGCCGCCCGTGACGGCGACCGCCGCACTGCGCGAGACCGAGGAGTTCTGGCGCTCCTGGATCGGCCGCTCGACCTACGACGGCCCGTGGGCCGACGCCGTGCACCGCTCGCTCGTCACCCTCAAGGCCCTGACGTTCGCCCCGACGGGCGCGATCGCCGCCGCCGCGACGACGTCGCTGCCCGAGGAGATCGGCGGCTCCCGGAACTGGGACTACCGCTACTGCTGGCTGCGCGACGCGGCCTTCACGCTGCAGGCGCTCGTGGGCACCGGCTTCGTCGAGGAGGCGCGCGCCTGGCGGGCGTGGCTGCTGCGCGCGGTGGCAGGCGACCCGGCCGACCTGCAGATCATGTACGGGCTCGACGGCCGCCGACGCCTGCCGGAGTACACCATCGACTGGCTGCCCGGCTTCGCGGGATCGGCCCCCGTGCGCATCGGCAACGGCGCCGTCGACCAGCTCCAGCTCGACGTGTGGGGCGAGGTGCTCGAGGCCCTGCACCTGGCGCGCGAGGCGGGCCTGGAGTCGGACGCCGAGGCGTGGGAGCTGCAGAAGGCGCTGCTCGACCATCTCGAGAAGCACTGGGACGACCTCGACAACGGCCTGTGGGAGGTGCGCGGGCCGCGCCGGGCGTTCGTGCACTCCCGGGTCATGGCGTGGGCGGGCTTCGACCGCGCCGTGCGCGCCGTCGAGGAGGGCGGGCTCGAGGGCGAGCCCGTCGAGCGGTGGCGGGCCGTGCGCGACCGCATCCACGCGGACGTGTGCGCGCGGGGGTTCGACCCGGCGCGCAACACCTTCACCCAGTTCTACGGCTCGGAGGGGCTCGACGCCGCGCTGCTGCTCATCGGGCAGGTCGGCTTCCTGCCCTGGGACGACCCGCGCGTGGTCGGCACCGTGGAGGCGGTGCAGCGCGAGCTGAGCCACGACGGCCTGCTGCTGCGCTACCGCACCGCGGCCGACGACCGCGTGGACGGCCTGCCCGGCGAGGAGTCGACGTTCCTCGTGTGCAGCTTCTGGCTGGTCGACGCGCTGCACGGCATCGGGCGCCGCGACGAGGCGGTCGCGCTGTTCGAGCGCCTGGTCTCCCTGACCAACGACCTCGGGCTGCTCAGCGAGGAGTACGACCCGCGCACCGGAGCCCACCTCGGCAACACCCCGCAGGCGTTCAGCCACCTGGGCCTCGTCAACAGCGCCCTGCGGCTGGGCCGCGGCGTCACGGTGCGCGACGAGGAGGCCGGCGTGGCCGGGACCGGGGCGACCCACCGATGAAGGAGACGGACCGATGCGTGCACTGACCCTCGTCCCCGGGCAGCCGGAGACGCTCGCCGTCACCGACGTCGACGAGCCCGAACCGGGAGCCGGCGAGCTGCTGGTCGACGGTCTCGCCGTCGGCGTGTGCGGCACGGACCGTGAGATCGCCGCGGGCGAGTACGGCTGGGCCCCGCCCGGCCGGGAGCGCCTCGTGCTGGGGCACGAGTCGCTGGGGCGGGTGCGCACGGCGCCGGAGGACTCGGGGTTCGAACCGGGCGACCTCGTCGTGGGCGTGGTGCGCCGGCCGGACCCGGAGCCGTGCGGGGCGTGCGCGCGGGGGCAGTTCGACATGTGCCGCAACGGGAGGTACACCGAGCGCGGCATCAAGGAGCTGGACGGCTTCGCGTCCGAGCGGTGGACGGTCGAGGCCGAGTACGCGGTGCGCCTGGAGCCGTCGCTGCAGGACGTCGGCATGCTGCTCGAGCCGGCCACCGTGGTGGCGAAGGCGTGGGAGCAGGTGCAGCGCGTGGGGGAGCGCGCCTGGTTCGAGCCGAAGGTCGCGCTCGTGACCGGTGCGGGGCCGATCGGGCTGCTGGCGGCGCTGCTCGGCGTCCAGCGCGGCCTGGAGGTGCACGTGCTCGACCGGGTGGCGGACGGGCCGAAGCCGGGGCTGGTCGAGGACCTGGGCGCGGTGTACCACGCGGACCCGGTGCCCGAGGTGGCCGAGACGGTGCGCCCGGACATCGTCATCGAGGCGACCGGGGCGGCGCAGGTCGTGCTGGACGCGCTGTCGGCGACGCGGTCGTACGGCGTCACGTGCCTCACGGGGGTGACCTCGGCGGGGCGCAGGATCTCGTTCGACGTCGGAGCGATGAACCGCGACATCGTGCTGGAGAACGACGCGGTGATCGGCACGGTGAACGCGAACCTCGACCACTACCGGGCGGCGGCGGACGCGCTGGCACGGGCGGACTCCGGCTGGCTCGACCGCGTCGTGACCCGCCGGCTGCCGCTCGAGGACGCCCTGGAGGCGTTCGGGGAGCAGCCGGAGGGCGCGGGCCGCGACGAGGTCAAGACGGTCATCAGCCTCGCGGGCGGCGAGGCGTAGGAGGCGTCGCCTCGCCCGCGCCGGATGACTACCTCGCCAGATGACTACCTCGCCAGGTGACTACCTCGGCGGGGTTACGGGGTTCGGGTGGCTACCGCGAAGACGCGGCGGAACGCGAGCGGGGTGCCGTACGGTCGCTCGGGGTAGGCCTCGCGCAGCGCGGCGCCGTACTCGGCCTCGAACCGGGCGCGGAGCGCGGGGTCGGCCGCCTCGAGGGCGTGCAGCACGGGCTGGGCTCCGGTGGCGGAGATCCACCGCAGCACCGGGTCGGGTCCCTGGAGCACGTGGGTGTAGGTCGTCTCCCAGGCGTCGACGGTCCAGCCGGGCCGGGCCAGGATCTCCAGGTACTCGTCGGGGTCCGCGGTGGCGCGCCGCTCGACCGCGCCGACCACCTCGGCGTACGGGGCGCGGGCTGCGACCTCCCGCAGGAGCAGGTGGCTGGGCGCGTCGTGGTTGCCGGGCACCTGGAAGGCGAACGTCCGGGCGGCGCGGTCGGCGAGCGCGGGCAGCAGGTCGCGGTGGCCGGGGACCCACTGGAGGGCGGCGTTGCTGGTCACGACGTCGGCGGTGTGCCGGTCGGTCGCCAGGTCGGCGAGCACGTACTCGGTGCCGGGGTCGGAGGCGCGGGCCTGCTCGATCATGGCGGGGGAGGAGTCGACGCCCGTGACGCGGGCCTCCGGCCAGCGCGCGCGGAGCACCGCGGTGAGGTGGCCCGGCCCGCACCCCAGGTCGACGACGGTCGCAGGCGTGCCGGGCACGCGCGCGACGAGCTCGCCGAAGGGGCGCGAGCGCTCGTCGGTGTACTGCAGGTAGGCACCGGGGTTCCAGTCGGCCATGACAACTCCTCGACGTCGAGTATCTTGACGTCAAGATACATCACGCCGGGCCGTCACGGGACGAGCAGCACCTTGCCCGTCGTCGCGCGGCCCTCGAGCGCCTCGTGCGCGGCCGCGGCGTCCGCCAGCGGGTACGTCGCGCCGACGCGGACCTCGAGCGTGCCCGCCGCCGCGGCCTCCAGCACCTCGGCCGCGCGCCACTCGAGCTCCTCGCGCGTGGCGGTGTGGTGCCCGAGCGTGGGGCGGGTGAGGAACAGCGAGCCGCCGCGGTTGAGCCGCTGCGGGTCCACAGGCGGCACCTGGCCCGACGACCCGCCGAACAGCACGAGCATGCCGCGCGTGCGCAGCGACGCGAGCGAGGCGTCGAACGTCGTGCGCCCCACGCCGTCGTACACGACGTGCACGCCCCGGCCGTCGGTCAGGTCGCGCACCAGCGCGGGCAGCTCGGTGGTCAGGTCGCCCATGGCCGCGTAGTCGAGGGTGTGCGCGGCGCCGGCGGCCGACGAGAGCGCCGCCTTCTCGGGCGTCGACACGGTGGTCAGGACGCGCCCGCCGCGCGCGACGGCGAGCTGCGTGGCCAGCAGGCCCACGCCGCCCGCGCCCGCGTGCAGCAGCACGTCGTGCCCTGGCTGCACCTCGAACGTGGAGCGCACCAGGTAGTGCGCCGTCATGCCCTGCAGCGGCAGGGCCGCGGCGGTGGTGAGGTCCATGCCGTCGGGCACGTGCACCACGTGCTGCGCGTCGAGCGCGACGAGCTCGGCGTAGGAGCCGGGCCCCTCGTGCCATGCGACGTGGTCGCCGACGGCGAAGCCGGTCACGTCCTCGCCCAGCGCCACCACGGTGCCCGCACCCTCGACGCCCACCGTGTGCGGGTAGGTCATGGGGTACACGCCGCCGCGACGGTAGGTGTCGATGAAGTTCACGCCGGCCGCGGCGACGCGGACCAGGAGCTGGCCGGGTCCCGGTTCCGGGTCGGGGAGCTCGGTGTACGACAGGACCTCGGGGCCGCCCGCCTCACGGGCCACGACTGCGCGCATGCACCGAGCCTAACCACCGGTCCCGGACTATGCGTTCGGCTGCATAACTATGTATAGTGCCGAATATGTCCAGCAGCCAGCTCATCCGCGTCGCCGTCGCGGGCGCCTCCGGGTACGCGGGCGGGGAGGCGCTGCGCCTCCTGGCGGCGCACCCGTTCGTCGAGATCGGCGCGCTCACCGCGCACGCGAACGCCGGCACCGGCCTCGGCGAGGTGCAGCCGCACCTGCGCGGCCTCGCGCACCGCATCCTCGAGCCCACCACGCCCGAGACGCTCGCCGGGCACGACGTCGTGGTGCTGGGCCTGCCGCACGGCGCGTCCGGCCAGGTCGCGGCCCAGCTCCCGGACGACGTGCTGGTCATCGACCTCGGCGCGGACCACCGGCTGGAGTCCGCGGCGGACTGGGAGCAGTTCTACGGGTCCACGCACGCGGGCACGTGGCCGTACGGCCTGCCCGAGCTCCTCCACGCACCCGCGCCGGGTGCCGACGTCGCGGCTGCGCCGCGGCAGCGCGAGAAGCTCGCGGGCGTGCGGCGCATCGCCGTCCCGGGCTGCAACGTCACCGCGGTGACCCTCGGCCTGCAGCCCGGCGTCGCCGCGGGCGTCGTCGAGCCGACCGACGTCGTCGCGGTGCTGGCCAACGGCTACTCCGGCGCGGGCAAGGCGCTCAAGCCGCACCTGCTGGCGAGCGAGGCGCTGGGGTCCGCGCAGCCGTACGCGGTGGGTGGCACGCACCGCCACATCCCCGAGATCGCGCAGAACCTGCGGGCCGCGGGCGCGCCCGACGTGACGCTCAGCTTCACGCCCACGCTCGTGCCCATGGCGCGCGGCATCCTCGCCACGGCGACGGCGCCGCTGGCCGCGGGGGCCGACCCGGAGCAGGTGCGCGCCGCGTGGGAGGCCGCCTACGCCGACGAGCCGTTCGTGCACCTGCTGCCCGAGGGGCAGTGGCCGAGCACGGCGATGACGCTCGGCGCCAACACGGCGCTGGTCCAGGTGGCGGTCGACGCCGCCGCCCGCCGCGTGGTCACCGTGACGGCCATCGACAACCTGGTCAAGGGCACGGCCGGAGCCGCCGTCCAGTCCATGAACCTCGCCCTCGGCCTGCGGGAGACCGCCGGCCTCATCACGGAAGGAGTCGCCCCGTGACGGTCACCGCCCCGCAGGGCTTCCGGGCCGCCGGCGTGACGGCCGGCCTCAAGGCCTCCGGCACGCCCGACCTGGCGCTCGTGGTCAACGACGGCCCCGAGCACACGGCAGCGGCCGTGTTCACGAGCAACCGGGTCGTGGGTGCCCCGGTGCTGTGGTCGCGCCAGGCGGTGAAGGACGGCGTCGCCCGTGCTGTCGTCCTCAACTCGGGCGGCGCCAACGTCTGCACCGGGCCGGGCGGGTTCCAGGACGTGCACGCCACCGCGGAGAAGGTCGCCGGCGAGCTCGGCATCGGCGCCATCGACGTGCTCGTCGCCTCGACCGGCCTGATCGGCGTGCGGCTCGCCGCCGAGAAGCTGCTCGCGGGCGTGCCCGTGGCCGTCGGCGAGCTCGCGTCCGACGACGCCGCAGGGCAGGCCGCCGCCGCCGCGATCATGACCACCGACACCGTGGCGAAGACGGCGGTGCGCACGGTCGAGACGCCGTCGGGCACCTTCACGGTGGGCGGCATGGCCAAGGGCGCCGGCATGCTCGCCCCCGCCCTGGCGACGATGCTGTGCGTGGTGACCACCGACGCCGTCGTGCCGGCGGCGGACGCCGACGCCGCCCTGCGGGCGGCCACCCGCGTGACCTTCGACCGCGTCGACTCCGACGGCGCCATGTCCACCTCGGACACCGTGGTGCTCATGGCGTCGGGCGCCTCCGGGGTCACGGCGGGCCTGGACGAGCTCACCACGGCCGTCACGGAGGTCTGCGCCGACCTGGCCCGGCAGCTGGTCGCCGACGCCGAGGGCGCGTCCCACGACATCGCGATCACCGTCACGCACGCCACCACCGAGGACGCGGCCCTCGCCGTCGCCCGCGCCGTGAGCCGGTCCAACCTCGTCAAGGCCGCCGTGTTCGGCAACGACCCCAACTGGGGCCGCATCCTGTCCCAGGTCGGCACCGTGCCGGAGGACGTCGCGCCGTTCGACCCGGAGCAGCTCGACGTGAGCGTCAACGGCGTCCTGGTCTGCAAGGCCGGCGGCGCGCACGAGGACCCGGAGAAGGTCGACATGGCCGCGGCCCGCGAGGTCACGATCACCGTCGACCTGCACGCGGGCGAGGCAGAGGTCACCCTGTGGACCAACGACCTCACGCACGACTACGTCCACGAGAACAGCGCGTACAGCACATGAGCAGCGACGTCGTGAACGGGCTGCGGCCCGACCAGAAGGCCGAGGTGCTCATCGAGGCCCTGCCCTGGCTGCAGGAGTTCTCCGGCGCCCTCGTGGTGGTCAAGTACGGCGGTAACGCCATGGTCGACGACACCCTCAAGGCCGCGTTCGCGCAGGACATGGTGTTCCTGCGGCAGGTGGGGCTGCGGCCCGTCGTCGTGCACGGCGGGGGACCGCAGATCAACGCCATGCTCGACCGGCTCGGCATCGCGTCCGAGTTCAAGGGCGGCCTGCGCGTCACCACGCCCGAGGCCATGGACGTGGTCCGCATGGTGCTCACCGGACAGGTCAGCCGCGAGCTGGTCGGCCTGATCAACGCGCACGGCCCGGTCGCCGTCGGCCTGTCCGGGGAGGACGGCGGCCTCCTGGGCGCCGAACGCCGGACCGCGGTGGTCGACGGCGAGCCCGTCGACGTCGGCCTCGTCGGCGACGTCGTGCAGGTCGACCCGCGCGCCGTCGAGGACCTGCTGCAGGCCGGGCGCATCCCCGTCGTCTCGACGATCGCACCCGACAAGGACGACCCCACGCAGGTGCTCAACGTCAACGCGGACACGGCGGCGTCGGCGCTCGCGGTGGCCCTGGGCGCCAAGAAGCTCATCGTGCTCACCGACGTCGAGGGCCTGTACACCGCGTGGCCCGACAAGGGCTCGCTGGTGCAGCGCATCGCCGCGCCCGAGCTGTCGGCGCTGCTGCCCAGCCTCGAGGCGGGCATGGTGCCGAAGATGGAGGCGTGCCTGCGCGCCGTCGAGGGCGGCGTGCCCGCCGCGACGGTCATCGACGGGCGACAGCCGCACAGCGTGCTGCTGGAGGTCTTCACCACCCGCGGCAACGGGACCATGGTCGTCCCGGGGCCCGCCCACGACCCGCAGGAAGGCGTCCCCGCATGAGCACCCTGGTACCCGGCGAGGGCGCCGCCCTGACCACCGACGGCTCCGTCGCGGCCTGGACCGACCGGTACACCGGTGCCGTCATGGACACGTTCGGCCCGCCGCAGCGCGTGCTGGTGCGCGGCGAGGGCGCGTACGTGTGGGACGCCGACGGCACGCGCTACCTCGACCTGCTCGCCGGGATCGCCGTCAACGCGCTCGGCCACGCGCACCCCACGCTCACCGCGGCGGTCAGCGCCCAGCTCGGCACCCTCGGGCACGTCTCGAACTTCTTCGGCACGCCCACCCAGATCGCGCTCGCCGAGACGCTGCTGCGCATCGCCGAGGCGCCGGAGGGCTCGCGCGTGTTCTTCACCAACTCGGGCACCGAGGCGCTCGAGGCGGCGTTCAAGATGACGCGGCGCGTGCCGACGTCGGACGGCGCGGGCACCCGCACCCGCGTGCTCGCCCTGGAGGGCGCCTTCCACGGCCGGTCCATGGGCGCGCTCGCGCTCACGGCCAAGGAGGCCTACCGGGCGCCGTTCGAGCCGCTGCCGGGCGGCGTCGAGCACCTGCCGTTCGGCGACCTCGCGGCGCTCGAGGCCGCGTTCACGCCGCAGGCCGTCGCCGAGCGCGGCGAGGTGGCGGCCCTGGTCGTCGAGCCCGTGCAGGGCGAGGCCGGCGTGCGGCCCCTGCCGCCCGGCTACCTCGCGGCGGCCCGCCGCCTGACGCGGGCCCACGGCGCGCTGCTCGTGCTCGACGAGGTACAGACCGGCGTCGGCCGGTGCGGTACCTGGTTCGCCTACCAGCAGCCCGAGGTCGGCAGCGGGATCGTGCCCGACGTCGTCACGGTCGCCAAGGGCCTGGGCGGGGGGTTCCCGGTCGGCGCGGTGGTCGCGTACGGCGACGCCGCCCGCCTGATCGGCCGCGGCCAGCACGGCAGCACCTTCGGCGGCAACCCCGTCGCCGCGGCGGCCGCGCTCGCGACGCTCGGCGTCATCGAGCGCGACGGCCTGCTGGCCAACGTCCGCGAGGTCGGGACCCTGCTGCGGCAGGAGATCGAGCTGTGCGGCAGCCCCCTGGTCAAGGAGGTGCGCGGGCGCGGCCTGCTGCTCGCCGTCGTGCTGAACCGGCCCGTCGCGCCGCAGGTCGCTGCCGCCGCGCTGGACGCGGGGTTCGTGGTCAACGCGGTCGCGCCCGACGCGATCCGGCTCGCCCCGCCCCTGATCCTGACGGCGGAGCAGGCCGCCGACGCCGCCCGCTTCTTCGCATCCCTGCAGCCCGCCCAGTTCCCGGAGGACCCCGCATGACCCGCCACTTCCTGCGCGACGACGACCTGACGCCCGCCGAGCAGAAGGCCGTGCTGGAGCTCGGCCTCGCGCTGCGCGCCGACCGGTTCGCCCGCCGTCCGCTGGAGGGGCCGCGCGCGGTCGCGTTCATCACGGACAAGCCCACGCTGCGCACGCAGGTCTCGTTCGCCACCGGCATCGCGGAGCTGGGCGGGTTCCCGCTGGTCGTGGACGGCAACCTCGCGCAGATCGGCGTACGCGAGTCGGTCGCCGACACCACGCGCGTGCTCGACCGGCAGGTGTCGGCCATCGTGTGGCGCACGTTCGGCCAGGAGCGCATCGAGGAGATGGCGTCCGTGTCGCGCGTGCCCGTCGTCAACGCGCTCACCGACCAGTTCCACCCCTGCCAGATCCTCGCCGACCTGCTCACGATCGCGCAGCACCGCGGCCTGGACGCCCTGCCGGGCAGCACGTTCGCCTACGTGGGCGACGCCGGCAACAACATGGCCGCGTCCTACCTGCTCGGCGGCGTGACCGCGGGCCTGCACGTCCGGGTCGCCGGCCCGGAGGGCTACCTGCCCGACGCCGCGGTGCTCGCCCGGGCGCGGGAGCTCGCCGCGGCGACGGGCGGCTCTGTCACCGTGACGACGTCGGCCGAGGAGGCCGTGGCGGGGGCCGACGCCGTGGCGACCGACACCTGGGTGTCGATGGGCGACGAGGCGGAGGCCGCCGAGCGCGCGAAGCCGTTCTGGGACTACCAGCTGGACGACGACCTGCTCGCGGCCGCCGCCCCCGACGCGCTCGTGCTGCACTGCCTGCCCGCCTACCGCGGCAAGGAGATCACGGCCGCGGTCATCGACGGCCCGCGGTCGGTCGTCTGGGACGAGGCCGAGAACCGCCTGCACGCCCAGAAGGCGCTCCTGGCCTGGCTCCTGGAGCAGGGCTGATGGGTGCGCGCCCGACGACGACCGCGACGACCAAGGCGGCGCGGCACGCCCGCATCACCGAGATCGTGCGGCGCACCGCCATCCACTCCCAGGCCGAGCTCGCCGAGGCCCTCGCGGCCGACGGCGTGAGCGTCACCCAGGGCACCCTCTCGCGCGACCTCATCGAGCTGCAGGCGGAGAAGGTGCGCGGCTCGGACGGCACCCTCGTCTACGCGGTGCCGGGCGAGGGCGGCGACCGCAGCACGCAGTCCGACGCGAGCGAGGAGTACCTGTCCGCGCGGCTGGCCCGGCTCGCCAAGGAGCTGCTCGTCTCGGCCGAGTCGTCGGGCAACCTCGTCGTGCTGCGCACCCCGCCGGGCGCGGCGAACCTGCTGGCCTCGGCCATCGACCACTCCGTCTTCCCCGGGATGCTCGGCACCATCGCGGGGGACGACACGATCCTCGTCATCGCGCGCGACCCCGACGGCTCGGCGCTCGCCGAGCGCTTCCTCGCGCTCAGCGCCGGATGACCCACCACAATCGCACCTGAACACCACCACCGGAAAGAGATCGTCAATCATGACTGAACGCGTCGTGCTCGCCTACTCGGGCGGCCTGGACACCTCCGTCGCCATCGGCTGGATCGCCGAGGCCACCGGGGCCGAGGTGGTCGCGGTGGCCGTCGACGTCGGCCAGGGCGGCGAGGACATGAACGTCATCCGCCAGCGTGCGCTCGACTGCGGCGCCGTCGAGGCGTACATCGCCGACGCGCGCGACGAGTTCGCGGCGGAGTACTGCATGCCCGCGCTGCGGGCCAACGGCATGTACCTCGACCGGTACCCGCTCGTCTCGGCCATCTCGCGCCCCGTCATCGTCAAGCACCTCGTGCGCGCCGCCCGCCAGTTCGGCGCCTCGACCGTCGCGCACGGCTGCACCGGCAAGGGCAACGACCAGGTGCGGTTCGAGGTGGCCACCACCTCGCTCGCGCCCGACCTCAAGTCGATCGCGCCCGTGCGCGACCTGGCCCTGACCCGCGAGAAGGCGATCGACTACGCCGAGCGCAACGACCTGCCGATCGCGACCACGAAGAAGAACCCGTTCTCGATCGACCAGAACGTGTGGGGCCGCGCCGTCGAGACCGGCTTCCTCGAGGACATCTGGAACGAGCCCACCAAGGACGTCTACTCCTACACCGACGACCCGACGTTCCCGCCCGTCGCCGACGAGGTCATCCTGACCTTCGAGCAGGGCATCCCCGTCGCCATCGACGGCGTGCCGGTCACGCCGCTGCAGGCCATCCAGGAGATGAACCGCCGCGCGGGCGCCCAGGGCGTCGGCCGCATCGACATCGTCGAGGACCGGCTCGTGGGCATCAAGAGCCGCGAGATCTACGAGGCGCCCGGCGCCATCGCGCTCATCGCCGCGCACCAGGAGCTGGAGAACGTCACCGTCGAGCGCGAGCAGGCCCGGTTCAAGCGCCAGGTCGAGCAGCGCTGGAGCGAGCTCGTCTACGACGGCATGTGGTTCTCGCCGCTGAAGAAGTCGCTCGACGTCTTCATCGACGACACCCAGAAGTACGTCTCCGGCGAGATCCGCATGGTCCTGCACGGCGGCCGCGCCACCGTCACGGGCCGCCGCTCGGAGCAGTCGCTCTACGACTTCAACCTCGCCACCTACGACGAGGGCGACTCGTTCGACCAGTCGCAGGCCCGCGGGTTCATCGAGATCTACGGCCTGACCGCCAAGCTCGCCGCCGCGCGCGACGAGAAGTTCGGCAACGGCGTGGACCTCGGTACGCCCGCGGACCTCACGGCGGGCGCGCGGTGAGCGAGCAGGACGGCGCGGGCGACGTCGCGCGGACGGCTCCGGCCCCGGCCGCGGGGTCGGGGGAGAAGGTCGCCCTCTGGGGCGGCCGGTTCGCCGGCGGCCCGTCGCCCGAGCTCGCGGCCCTGTCGCAGTCGACGCACTTCGACTGGCGCCTCGCGCCCTACGACATCGCGGGGTCCAAGGCGCACGCGCGCGTCCTGGCCCGCGCCGGCCTGCTCACCGAGGCCGAGCTGGCGCGCATGATCGACGCCCTCGAGGTGCTCGAGCAGGACGTCGCCTCGGGCGAGTTCCTGCCGGTGCTCGAGGACGAGGACGTGCACACCGCGCTCGAGCGCGGGCTGCTCGAGCGCGCGGGCACCGAGCTCGGCGGCAAGCTGCGCGCCGGACGCTCCCGCAACGACCAGATCGCCACGCTCGTGCGGCTCTACCTGCGCGACCAGGCGCGGACCATCGGCACGCAGGTGCTCGACCTCGTCGACGAGCTGATCGCGCAGGCGCAGGCCGCGGGTGACGCGCCCATGCCCGGGCGCACGCACCTGCAGCACGCCCAGCCCGTGCTGCTCGCGCACCACCTGCTGGCGCACGCGTGGCCCCTGCTGCGCGACGTCGACCGGTTCCTCGACTGGGACGTGCGGGCCTCGACGTCCCCGTACGGCTCGGGGGCGCTCGCGGGCTCCTCGCTGGGCCTCGACCCCGCCGCCGTGGCGGCGGACCTCGGCCTGGAGGGCGGGCCCGTCGAGAACTCGATCGACGGCACGGCCGCGCGTGACGTGGCGGCGGAGTTCGCGTTCGTCGCCGCGATGATCGCGGTGGACCTGTCGCGCCTGGCCGAGGAGATCATCCTCTGGAACACCAAGGAGTTCGGGTTCGTCCGGCTGGACGACGCGTACTCCACGGGATCCTCGATCATGCCGCAGAAGAAGAACCCGGACATCGCCGAGCTCGCCCGCGGCAAGGCCGGGCGCGTCATCGGTGACCTCACCGGGCTGCTCACCACGCTCAAGGGCCTCCCGCTCGCGTACAACCGCGACCTGCAGGAGGACAAGGAGCCGGTGTTCGACCAGGTGGCGACCCTGACCGTGGTGCTGCCCGCGTTCACGGGCATGGTGCGCACCCTGCGGTTCGACACCGACCGCATGGCCGAGCTCGCGCCCCAGGGGTTCTCGCTCGCCACCGACATCGCCGAGTGGCTCGTGCGGGAGGGTGTCCCGTTCCGCGTTGCCCACGAGGTGGCCGGCGCGTGCGTGCAGGAGTGCGAGACGCGCGGTATCGAGCTGTGGGACCTGTCCGACGAGGACCTCGCCCGCATCTCGGAGCACCTCATGCCGGAGGTGCGCTCGGTGCTGTCGGTCGAGGGCTCGCTCGCGTCGCGCGACGGCGTCGGCGGCACCGCCCCGGCCCGCGTGGCCGAGCAGATCGAGGCGGCCAAGGAGCGCGCCACGGAGTACCGCTTCTGGTCCCAGCCGCAGTAGCGGGAGCGGCGCCGCGCGCTCTCCGCGCCGACCCAGCGATCGTGCCCGGATCCGGCCGGGGATCCGGGCACGATCGCTGGGTCGGCGGAGCGCACGGGCGCGCAACGGGGCGGGAGCGTCCCGGAGAGGGGGAGACATGAGCGTGGAGAGTGGCGTGCTCGGAGTGGTGCTCGAGCGGATCAGGGCGTCCGACGCGCGGCTGGTGTGCGTGGACGGCCCGGCCGGCTCGGGCAAGACGACGCTGGCCGCGCAGCTCGGCGACGCGCTCGAGGCACCGGTGGTCCACATGGACGACCTGTACGAGGGCTGGGCGGCCGGCCCCGACGGCGGGGCGGCGAACCTGCGCCGCTGGGTGCTCGACCCGCTGGCCGCGGGCGAGCGCGTCCGGTACCGACGCTTCGACTGGGTCGACGCCGCCTGGGCCGAGTGGCACGAGGTGCCGCCGTCGACGTACCTCGTCGTGGAGGGCTGCGGCGCCGCGGCCCGTCAGGTCGACACCCTGGGCGCGTTCCGCGTCTGGGTCGAGGCCGACGACGCCGAGCGTCTGCGCCGCGGCCTGGAGCGCGACGGTCAGGAGGCGCGCGAGCACTGGCTGCGCTGGATGGCCGACGAGGCGGCGCACTACGCCCGCGAGCGCACCCGTGACCGTGCCGACCTCCGCCTGGACGGCTTCGGCGAGCTGGTCTGACGCGTCCGGCGCGGACCTTCGAGGGGAGCCGGAGAGAATGGGTGGGTGAGAGAGCTCAGCGGCACCGCCTTCTTCGACCGGCCCGTGGTGGAGGTCGCCCGGGACCTGCTCGGCGCCGCCCTGACCCGCCGGACGCCGGAGAGCGCCGTCACGCTGCGCCTCACGGAGGTCGAGGCGTACGACGGCGCGAACGATCCCGGATCGCACGCCTACCGCGGCCGGACCCGGCGCAACGGCACGATGTTCGGTGAGCCCGGCCACCTGTACGTGTACCGGCACCTCGGCCTGCACCACTGCGTCAACGTCGTCTGCGGTCCGCGGGGGACGGCGTCGGCCGTGCTGCTGCGTGCCGGTGAGGTGACCGACGGCACCGCGCTGGCCCGGGCTCGGCGAGAGACGTCGGGCGTGGCGCGCACCGACCGTGACCTGGCCCGCGGCCCCGCACGCCTGGCGGTCGCCCTGGGCCTCGACCTGACCGACGACGGCGCCGCCGTCACCGACCCGGACGGCGACGTCCTGCTGGTGCCCGCCGTGCGGCCCGCCGGGACGGTCCTGTCCGGGCCCCGCGTCGGCGTGAGCGGCGACGGCGGTCGCGCGGACCTGTACCCGTGGCGGTTCTGGCTCGACGGCGAGCCGACGGTCTCGGTCTACCGCCCGGCCCCGCCGCCGCGGCGGACACCGCCGATGACCTGACACCACCCGCCAGGCCCACACCGTTCCACCACACACGACCTAGAACCGCTATGCCTAGGACTGCTAGGGTAATGACCCCTAGCAGCACTAGGCATAGGAGTGCGAGTGCACATCGACAAGGACCTGGTCGCGGCGTCCGCCACACCGCTCGTCCTCGGCATCCTGGCCGACGGCGAGTCGTACGGCTACGCGATCCTCAAACGCGTCAACGAGCTCTCCGGCGGGCGCATGGAGTGGACCGACGGCATGCTCTACCCCCTGCTCCACCGGCTCGAGCGGCTCGGCTACGTGAAGTCGTCGTGGGGCACCTCCGACGTGGGGCGCCGGCGCAAGCACTACGCGATCACCGGCACGGGCCGCGAGGCGCTCGCCGAGCGGCGGCAGCAGTGGGCCGTCGTCTCCGAGGCGCTCAAGCAGGTCTGGCAGGACGCGCTGCCGGGCCCGGCGGTCGCGGAGGGGTGGGCCTGATGACCGAGCAGAACGCGCACGCCGCCCTCGAGGAGCAGATCGACCAGTGGCGCGCCTACGTGCAGCGGCGCCGCGCCATCTCCGCCGCCGACGTCGACGAGATGGAGGACCACCTGCGCGGCCAGGTCACCGACCTCACCGCGGGCGGCCTCGACGACGACGAGGCGTTCCTCGTCGCCGTCAAGCGCATGGGCAACCTCGACGACGTCTCCCGGGAGTTCGCCCGCGAGCACTCCGACCGGCTCTGGAAGCAGCTCGTCCTCGTCCCCGACGAGCCGGGCGAGACCGGCCGGTGGCGTGAGCTCGGCGTCGTCCTGGCGCTCGCGGTCGCCGCGGGCATCTGGGTCCGCATCCTCGTCGACGCCTCGGGCGGTGACGACGTCGTCGTCGTGCGCAACGCGGTCTTCGCCGTCCTGCCGTTCCTCGCGGGCTACTTCGCGTGGAAGCGCCAGGTCTCCTGGCGCGTGAGCGCGACCCTGCTCGCCGTGACCGCCGCGCTCGCGCTGGTGGTCAACCTCTATCCGTTCGAGCAGGGCCCTGACGACGGGCCCGGCATGACCGGGTTCCTCGCCATCACCCACACGCCCGTCGTGCTGTGGCTGCTGCTCGGTGTCGTCTACGCGGGCGGTGCGTGGCGCTCGGGCGCTCGCCGCATGGACTTCGTCCGGTTCACGGGCGAGCTCGCCATCTACCTCGTGCTGATCGCCCTGGGCGGCGGGCTGCTCATCGGCCTCACGGTCGGCACGCTGAGCCTGGTCGACATCGACATCGAACCGTTCCTCGAGGACTGGATCGTGCCGTTCGGCATGCCGGGAGCGCTCCTGGTCGGGGCCTGGCTCGTCGAGGCCAAGAAGAACGTCGTCGAGAACATCGCGCCCGTGCTCACGCGCGTCTTCACGCCGCTGACGATCGTCATGCTCGTCGCGATCCTCGTCGCCCTGCTCGCGAACGGCCCGCTCACGGCCGTCGACCGCGAGCTGCTCATCCTCATGGACGCGATCCTCGTGCTCGTGCTGTTCCTGCTCCTGTACTCGATCTCGGCGCGCGACCCGCTCGCCCCGCCCGGGATCTTCGACTGGCTGCAGCTGGTGCTCGTCGGGGCGGCGCTCGCGGTCGACGCGGTGGCGCTGACCGCGATGCTCACCCGCATCGCCGAGTTCGGGTTCACCGCGAACAAGGTCGCGGCCCTCGGCCTGAACCTGCTGCTGCTCGTGCACCTCGCGTGGGCGGCGTGGCTCGGCCTCGGGTTCGCCCGCGGCCGGCGCCCCTTCGCCGAGGCCGAGCGCTGGCAGACGCAGTACCTGCCGGTCTACGCGGTGTGGGCCACGATCGTCGTGGTCGCCTTCGGCCCGCTCTTCGCCTTCGCGTAGGCCCGTCGACCCCCGCCGAGCGCGGGATCCTCGCCCTCCTGGCACACGGTGCGGGCGAGGATCCCGCACTCAGCGCGTCGGGTAGGTCTCGGCCAGGACGCGGGACAGGTGGCGGACGATCTCGCGCGGGCCCGAGAGGTCCGTCGAGCGCTCGACGTCGCTGTTGTAGTTCGTGTTGGTGTTCACGTCGTAGGTGAGCACGCGGCCGTCGGCGGTGCGGATGTTCTCGATGCCGGCGATCTCGATGCCGTGCCGCTCCATGAACGCGAGGTACTTCCCGACCACCGGGTCGTCGTAGCCCGCGCGCTCGGAGAACAGGCCCCACTCGTCGTCGGGCGCCATCGAGACGGTCGCGCCGACCGGCATGACCGGCCGGCCCGTCCCGGGGTCGATCGCGCACGCGTCGGCCGGGCAGAGCTGGAACCCGCCGCGCTCGGTGTCGCCGCGCACGGCATAGACCATGCGGCCGCCGACGAGCTCCACGCGCGTGATGCCGCCGTCGGCCGCCGCGACGTACTCCTGGACCAGCGTGATGCCGTCCACGGGTTCCTCGTACTCGTCGGAGGCCACGTGCTCGGCGAGGTCGTCGTAGCGGTCGAACCGGCGCACGCCCAGGCCCTTGCCGCCCTGGTTGTGCTTGGTGACGAACGGCGCGGGGAAGTCCTGGGCGGCCTTGAGCACCTGGTCCCGCCCGACGGCCGCCACCGTGCGCGGCGTCGCGATGCCAGCGGCCCGCAGCGCGGTGAGCTGGTCCACCTTGCTCATCTCGAGCTCCAGCACGCGCCGGCCGTTGACCGTGCGGCGGCCGTGCGCCTCCAGCCAGGAGAGCACGGCGCGCGCGTAGTCCTTGGTCAGCCCGTTGCCGCGCGTGTGGCTGCTCGCCGAGATGCGCGACCAGAACACGCCCTCGGGCGGCGCCTCGTCGAGGTCCAGCACCCCGTCGGTGAGCAGCCACTCCTCGTACTCGACCCCCTCGGCCGCGAACGCCTCGGCGAACGGGGTGAACCAGTCGGGGTTCTCGTGCAGGGCATAGATCTGCGGGGTGCTCACCCCTCGATCCTGGCACGCCTCACGGCGTCCCGACCGTGTCCTGCGGCACAGTCTCCGCCGCCTCCGTCGCGTCCGCCGGCGGCTCGTCGACCTGCGCGAGCGACCGGCGCGCCCCGGGGAACGCGAGGATCGCCGCGAGCACGGCCACCAGCAGGACCCCGGCGAGCACCAGCAGCGCCTCGACCGAGAACTGGTCGGCCAGCGGGCCGAACACCACCATCGACAGCGGCATCGCGACGGTCATCACGATGCCGACGAACCCGAACACGCGCCCCTGCATCTCGGGCTCGACCCGCTCCTGGATGATCGTCATGGCGGGGGTGTTGAGCGCCGCGAACATCACGCCGATGACGAGGCCGATCGAGAAGAACACCCACATGTTCGTCGCGACACCGAGGCCCGCCACCAGCACGCCCGTGAGGATGACCGAGCCGACCATGAGCCGCACCCGGCGCGTGATCCGCGGGCCGACCGACGCCATGACGATGCCGCCGAGCAGCATGCCCGCACCCCAGAACAGCTCGTTGGCCGTCAGCTTCCACACCTCGTCGCCGAACGTGCGCGTCACCATGAGGGGCGTGAGGTAGCTCGGCGCGCCCACGAGGAACATGACGAGCGCGAACAGGATGATGAGCCAGCGCACCGGCGCGTGCGACCCGATGTACCGCACGCCCGCCGCGAGGTCGCCGAAGTAGGTGACCGGCTCCCCGTCGTCGCTGCGCACCAGGCGCGGCACCGCGACGAGGGCGAGCATCCCGACGCCGATCAGCGCCGTCGCCACGTCCACGAAGAACACCGTCACGATGTCGTAGGACGCGTAGATGACGGCGGCGAGCGCCGGGGCGAGCAGCATCATCCCGGACTGGATCGACTGGAACAGGCCGTTGACGCGCATGAGCTGGTCGGTGGGCGTGATCTGCGGGATCATCGCGCTCACGGCGGGCGTCTGGATGCCGGCGAAGACCGAGCGGACGGCGAGGGCCGCGTAGATGACCCACAGGGAGTCGACGCCGCTGACCATGAGCAGCGCGAGGCCGAGGGTGGCCAGCGCGATGACGGTGTCGGAACCCATGATGAGGAACTTGCGGTGGTGCCGGTCGGCCCAGACGCCGCCGAAGATCGACACGAACGCCTGCGGCAGCATGCCGAAGACGATGCTCAGCATCAGCACGGAGCCGGAGCGGGTCTCGATGGTCAGGTGCCACATCACGGCGTACATGACCACCATCGACCCGAACAGGGAGATGGTCTGGCCCGCGAGGAACAGCCCGACGTTCCGCTTCCAGCCGGGCATCGCGACGTCGCTCATGGGTCCAGCCTGCCTGACGGTCCGGCGGGGCGCCTCGGAATTTCGGTGTTCATGCCCGGCAGACGACGCCGGGGGCGCGAACTCATCGGTCGCGTGACGTGCCCCCTGGTGGACGCGGGCGTCGTCGCTAGAGTGTGGACGTGACGGCGGCATGGTTCGAGGAGGCGACGGCGGACAGCGCCGTCGGCCGGGAAGCGCGCGACGTGGCCTGGGACGCGACCCCGCTCGGTCCACCGGAGAGCTGGCCGGACCCGCTGCGGCACGCCGTCCGGCTGTGCTTCTCGACGCGGTTCCCCGTGATGCTCGTCTGGGGCCCCGACCTGACGCTGCTCTACAACGACGGTTATCGGGAGATGCTCGGCACCAAGAAGCACCCGGCGGCCCTCGGCTCGCCCGCGCGGGCCGTGTGGGACGAGATCTGGGACGAGGTCGGCCCGCTGTTCGACACCGTGCTGAGCGTCGGCCGGCCGACGCTCAGCCGGGACATGCGCCTCATGATGAACCGCAACGGCTACGAGGAGGAGACCTACTTCACCTTCTCCCTGAGCCCCCTGCGGGACGACGACGGTCGCGTCGTCGGCGTGCTCGACATTGCGACCGAGACGACCTACGAGGCGGTCAACCAGCGGCGCCTGGCCGCGCTCGGCGAGGTGCACGCCGCGCTGCCGATGACGTTCACGGACCTGCGCAGCTTCGCGCTCCCGGTGATGGCGGTGCTGGCGCAGAGCGCCGACATCACCCGCGCCGCGTTCTACGACGTCGAGGGCGTGCGGGTCGTGCTGGACACGGGCGGGGCGCCCGAGCCGGGGGAGGAGGCCCTGGTCCGGCGCGCGCTCGAGACGGGCCTGCGCGAGGTCGTGCCCGGCACGGTGGTCAAGCCGGTGCGGTCCGGCCAGGGCAAGGGTCTGCTCGCCGTCCTCGTGCTGCGGGGCACCTCCGTGCGGCCGTGGGACGCGGACTACGCCCGGTTCCTCGTGGTCCTGTCGACGACGATCGCCGCGGCGCTGCGCGACGCCGTTCGCCGCCGCCTCAACGACGAGGCGCTGCGCCGTCGCGCCCTGCGCTCGGAGGAGGAGCGCAACCGCGCCACCGAGGTGTCGCTCGCGCTCCAGCAGGCGGTGCTGAGCGAGCCGCCGGAGCTCGACGACCTGGAGGTCGAGGTGCACTACCGGCCCGCCGCCGCGGAGCGGGACATCGGCGGCGACTGGTACGACGCGTTCGCGACCCAGGACGGCGCCACGACCCTCGTCATCGGCGACGTCATCGGGCACGACCTGGCGGCCGCCGTCGCCATGGGCCAGCTGCGCGCGCTGGTGCGCGCCATCGGCTACGACAGCCAGGGCACGCCGGCGAGCGTGCTGGAGCGCGCGGACGCGGCGATCGACGGGCTCGCGCTGGGCACCGCCGCGACGGCGACGGCGCTCGTGGCCCGCGTCGAGCAGGCCGGCGGCGGCGCGCTCCGCAGGGTGCGGTGGTCGAGCGCCGGGCACCCGCCGCCGATCGTCGTCCGCGCCGACGGGTCGTGCGAGGTGCTGCGGGTCCGCAACGACCTCCTGCTCGGCATGGACCCGGCGGCGCCCCGGCGGGACCACGTCGTCGACCTCGGCCCCGGCGACACGCTCGTGCTCTACACCGACGGCCTCGTCGAGACCCGGCACAGCGCCCTGCACGATCGTCTCGACCGGCTCGCCGAGGTGCTCGCGGGCACGCACGACGCCGGGCTGGAGACCATGGTCGACACCGCGCTGTCCGGCATGCTCGGCACCACGGCCGACGACGACGTCGCCATCGTCATGGTGCGGCCCACCGGCGTGCACGGGCACGCCGGGTGAACCGGACCGACCGCCTCTACGCGATCGTCGAGGAGCTGCGCGCCGTCGCGCCCCGCCCCCGGAGCGCCGCCTGGCTCGCCGACAGGTTCGAGGTGAGCCGGCGCACGGTCGAGCGCGACATCGGCGCCCTCCAGCAGGCGGGCGTCCCCGTCTGGGCCGAGCCCGGCCGCACCGGCGGGTACTGCCTCGACCGTGGCCGGACGCTCCCGCCCGTGAACTTCAGCCCCGACGAGGCGGTCGCGGTCGCCGTCGCCCTGGGCGACCTGGCCGGCACGCCCTTCGCGGGACCGGGCGGGACGGCCCTGCGCAAGATCCTCGCGGCCATGCGCGACGACGACGCGAGCGCCGCGCACGACCTCGCCGCCCGCGTGCACCTGCTCGGCGGCCGGCCCGCCGCCCCGCCCGTGCCCGCCGTCCTGGCCGACGCGATCACCTCCCGCCGCGTGCTGCGCCTGCGGTACATCGACCGCGCCGGCGCGGCCACGACGCGCGACGTCGAGCCGCTCGGCTTCGTGCGGTCCACGACCGCCTGGTACCTGCTCGGGTGGTGCCGCCTGCGCGACGCGGTCAGGGCGTTCCGGCTCGACCGCGTGGACCGGGTCACGGCGACGAGCGAGCGCGCGCCCCACCGCGTGGTGCGGCCGGAGGACGTCCAGGTGCCCGAGGGCGACCTGCGCACGCTGACTCTGCTGTAAACACCGACACAGGGGTGTCGCGCGCTCGCGCGAGGCTGGGTGGCGAGCCGCGGAGAGCCCGCGGCCCCACGGAAGGAACCTCGCACCCATGACCGGTACCACCCTCGCCTCGGTCCGCCTCGTCACGGACGACGTCGACCGCCTCACCGCCTTCTACGAGCTCGTCACCGGGGTCACGGCCGACCGCCTGACGCCGGACTTCGCCGAGCTGCGCACCGCCGCGGGCACGCTCGCCGTCGGCCACACCCGGACCGTCGCCCTGTTCGCACCGGGCTCGGCGGAGCCCGCGGCCAACCGTACGGCCGTCGTGGAGTTCCGGGTGGACGACGTCGACGCCGCCGCCGCGCGGCTGGCGGACGCCCCGGTCGAGACGGTCGCCCCGCCGACCACGATGCCCTGGGGCAACCGCTCCCTGCTGCTGCGCGACCCCGACGGCACGCTCGTCAACCTGTTCGCCCCCGTGAGCGACGAGGCGCGAGCCCGGTTCTCCTGACGGGTGGGACGGACGGCGGCGGGGGATCGTCGTCGGGCACACTATGTGCAGCGGGCCGTCGCGGCCCGCTGCACGCAGACCTTCACTCAGAACAACACAGGGAGCACCCACGGTGACCGACATCCTCGACGAGCTGCAATGGCGAGGCCTGGTGGCACAGTCCACCGACGAGGCCGCGCTGCGGACTGCGCTGTCGGAGGGCACCGTGGACTATTACGTCGGCTTCGACCCGACGGCCCCCTCGCTGCACATCGGCAACCTCGTCCAGATCCTCACCGCGCGCCGCCTGCAGGACGCCGGCCACCGGCCCTACCTGCTCGTCGGCGGCGCCACGGGCCTGATCGGCGACCCGCGCGACTCGGGGGAGCGCACGCTCAACTCGCCCGAGACCGTCGCGGGCTGGGTCGAGCGCATCCGCGCCCAGATCGAGCCGCACCTCGCGTTCGAGGGCGACAACGCGGCCCGGATGGTGAACAACCTCGACTGGACAGGACCGATGTCCGCCATCGAGTTCCTGCGCGACATCGGCAAGCACTTCCGCCTCGGGACCATGCTGTCCAAGGACATCGTGGCCCGGCGCCTCGCGTCCGACGAAGGCATCAGCTTCACCGAGTTCAGCTACCAGGTGCTCCAGGGCATGGACTACCGCGAGCTGTACCGGCGCCACGGCATCACGCTCCAGCTCGGCGGCAACGACCAGTGGGGCAACCTGCTGGCAGGCGTCGAGCTGATCCGCAAGGCCGAGGGCGTCACCGCGCACGCCCTGACCACGCCGCTGATCACCAAGGCGGACGGCACCAAGTTCGGCAAGTCCGAGGGCGGGTCCATCTGGCTCGACCCCGACATGACGAGCCCCTACGCCTTCTACCAGTTCTGGCTCAACCAGGCGGACGCCGACGTCGTGAACTACCTCAAGGTGTTCACCTTCCGCAGCCGCGAGGAGATCGCAGCGCTCGAGCGCGAGGTGTCCGAACGGCCGTTCGCGCGCGAGGCCCAGAAGGCGCTCGCGGGTGACGTGACGACGCTCGTGCACGGGGCTGCCGCCACGGAGGCGGTCATCGCGGCGAGCCAGGCCCTGTTCGGTCGCGGCTCGCTCGAGGAGCTCGACGCGCGGACCCTCGACGGCGCGGTGGCCGAGCTGCCGCGGGTCACGGCCAAGGCCGGCGACCTCGTCGTCGACCTCCTCGTGGCGTCGGGGCTCGTGGCGTCCAAGGGCGCGGCCCGGCGGGCGATCGCCGAGGGCGGGGCCTACGTCAACAACACGAAGGTCACGTCGGAGGACACCGCGCTCGCTCCCGAGGACCTGCTGCACGGCAGGCACGCCGTGCTGCGTCGCGGCAAGAAGACGCTGGCGGTCGCCAGCGCCGAGTGACCCGGTGCCGGCCCGCGCCGGTGCACGCCGGACGGCCGTCTGCCCACGGGGCAGGCGGCCGTCCGTCGTGTCCGCGGGCCGGGTGGCGGGCCTCGGATCCGGTGCGCGAGCAGCCGATTTGGCGTCGGGGCCGAAGGCTGTGTATTGTTCCATCTCGTTCGCCCGGCAGGGAGAAACGGACAGGGAGCGCGGACAGCGCGCCTGGCCGGTCCCCGGGTGGAAACCAACCCCGATCACGGAGTACAGTTGTGTGCCCCGGAATCGGGTGAGGGCTTGCCAGATCGGCCCACCGACCACGGATCCTCACCAGGGTCCTTGCGCCGGAGAGCGTGGTAGGGTAAGTTACAGAGGTTGCCTCCGGACGGATCGCACGGCGCGAGTCGAGATCCACCGGGAGGATCCCTCCCTCGCCCGTCGAAGCCTCGAGCTTCGCCGGCGCAGAAAATGGGAACCAGAATTCCTTCGGTCACTCGAAGAGTTCTCCCCGGCTTTCCAGCCGGGCGGGGATTTGGAAAAGTCCGAAAGGTCCTGGTAGATTAGAGGAACTGCCCCGGGCAGGGAAGTGATCGGAAAGATTGCGGCTCTGGCGGTGTGCGTCGGTTGTTTGAGAACTCAACAGTGTGCTTGATAGTCAATGCCAAACATTTGTTTTGGATCGGATCATGACCCGTGTGGGTTGTGGTTTGGCCAGTATCATTGTTCGCACACACGGTG
>NZ_JABEMG010000055.1 GCF_013004695.1 Promicromonospora citrea | reverse complement strand
CATCATCAAACGCGCGATCTCCAAGTACCAAGCCCGCAACCGCCACGCCGACCGCCGATCACGACCCGTCACGATCACCACCACCCTCTTGACACCCCGCCCCGGCCCCTAACCGAACGGCGTTGGGACTAGCCGTCCCCGGCCGGCAGCCGCAGCGTGAACGTCGTCCCGCGGCCGACCTCGCTCTCGACGCCCACGCTCCCGCCGTGCAGCGTCGCGACCTGCCGCACGATCGCCAGGCCCAGCCCGCTGCCGCCCGTGCCGCGCGTGCGCGAGGCGTCGGCGCGCCAGAACCGCTCGAACACGTGCGCCAGGTCCGCCGCGGCGATGCCCTCGCCGGTGTCGCGCACCGCGACGACGACGTCGCCGCCGTCGCGCGCGCCCGTCACCTCGACGGAGCCGCCGCCGGGGGTGTGGCGCACGGCGTTCGCGACGAGGTTGGTGACCGCCTGGCGCAGCCGCACCGGGTCGGCCCGCACGACCACGCCGGGGTCCGTGCGCGCGGTCAAGCCCACGCCCTTGGCGCTCGCCGCGGCGCCCTGCCCGCGCACCACCTGCTCGAGCGCCGGGCCGAGCTCGACGGGCTCGGGGTGCAGGCGCAGCTCGCCGGCGTCGGCCAGGGCGAGGTCCTGGAGGTCGCCGACGAGGCTCTGCAGGTGCACGGCCTCCTCGTGCAGCGAGTCGACGAGGCGGCCGTCGGTCGGGGTGAGCCCGTCCTGCGCGGCCTCGAGCCAGCCCCGCACGCTGCTCAGCGGGGTACGCAGCTCGTGCGCGACGTCGCCCACCATCGCCCGCCGCAGCCGCTCCTGCTCGCCGCGGCGCTCGGCCAGCGAGTTGAACGCGACGGCGACGTCGCCGATCTCGTCGCGGGTGCGGACGACGGCGCGCGCGTCGTCGTCGCCGTCGGTCATCCGGCGCGCGGCGGCGGCGAGCTCGCGCAGCGGCCGCGTGATGCGCACGCCGACGGCGACGCTCGCCCCCGCGGCCAGCGCGAGCACGAGCGCCGCCAGACCCGCGATGCGCGCGCGGCTCGGCGCGGAGAGGTCGACGAACGTGCTGGCCACGGGCGGCCGGCCGGTGATGAACAGCCGCGCGGGCGGGGCGTGGGACTGCTCGCTGTACTCGGTGGGCCTGTCCGTGTCCGGGAGGTCCGTCGGCCCGACCTCCGGCGCCGGCTCCGTGGACGGCACCGGCACCGCCTCGAGCTCGGTCGCCGGCTCCGGCGACGGCACGGGCACCTGCTCCGCACCCGGCGCGTGCTGCAGCAGCGACCAGTCGACCTGCGCCGGGTCGACGATCGCGCGCGTGTCGGCGAGGTTCACCGCGGCGGACGGGACGGTCGCCGCGCCCGCAGGGTCGGACCCGGCCGAGTCCGCGAGCAGCGTCCCCTCGGTGTCGGTGAGCATGATGTGGTACCCGGTCCGGTCGGCGAGGCGGACCAGCACCGGCTGCACGCCGGCCCAGTCCGTGTGCTCGCGGGACCAGTCGAGCAGCGCGTCGTAGACGACGGCGTCGTCGCGCAGCGTCTGGCCGTTCACCTCGTCGATCGCCGCGTCGGTGCTGCGCACCACGAGCCACGCCGTGGCGGCGACCGAGACCGCGCACACCGCGAGCGACATGGCGATGAGCCGCGTGACCAGGCTGCGGTGCAGCGGCACGCCGCCGGTCATCAGGTCGCCGCCCGGTCGGCGAGCTTGTAGCCAACGCCGTACACGGTGACGAGCTCGGGGCCCGGCCCCGCGGCCGCGAGCTTGCGGCGCAGGTTCACGACGTGCGTGTCCACCGTGCGGCGCGACACGTACCGGGCGGTGCCGTACAGGTCGGTGACGAGGCTCTCGCGCGTGAACGCCCGCCCGGGCTCGGCCGCGAGGAGGGCCAGCAGCGCGAACTCGCCCGGCGTGAGGTGCACGGCCGTGCCGCCCACGTGCACCTCGTGCCGCACCGGGTCCACGCGCAGCGCACCCACCACGAGCGCGCCGTCGGGCGCGGGGCCCGGCTCCGGACGCGCCCGGCGCAGGAGCGCCCGGACCCGGCCCATGAGCTCGCGCGGGCTGTACGGCTTGGTCACGTAGTCGTCGGCGCCGAGGTCGAGGCCGAGCAGCAGGTCGTCCTCGGCCGAGCGCGCCGTGAGCATGAGGATCGGGAGCCGGGCGAGGGCGGGCTCGGCGTCGGCCCGCAGGATGCGCGCCACGTCGAGGCCGCTGACGCGCGGCAGCATGACGTCGAGCACGAGCAGGTCCGGCGGCTCGCGCCGCACCTGCTCCAGGGCGCCGCGGCCGTCCCCGACCACCACGGTCTCGTGCCCGTCGTTGTGGGCGTAGAGCCGGACGAGCTCGGCCTGCTTGGGGTCGTCCTCCGCGATGACGAGGCGTGCCATGCGAGCCAGCATAGGAAGCCGCGCGCGCCCGGAGCCGGGTCTGACGGCCCGGGGACCAGATCCTGACAGGTTCCTGACAAGCCGTCCCTAGCGTCGGCGGCATGGCGAACCCAGCATCCACCCGCGCGGCACGACCCGCGCTCCTGACCGTCCTGCTGTCCGGCCTGCTCTGCGCGGGCCTGCTCACCGCGTGCTCCGCGCCGCAGGACGACGACACGTCGTCCGTCGCCTCCCTGCCCCCGGCGTCCGACACGGGCACGGCGTCCGCCGACGACGCGACCGCCGACGCAGGTGCCGCCGACGCAGGTGCCGACGACGCAGGTGCCGACGACGAGAAGACCGACCGGAAGACCGGCGACGACGCCCTCACCGCCCGCCCCCAGGTCCGCCTCGACGACTCCCCGGAGCGCCTGGCCGCCCTGTGGAACACCTACGACCAGTGCCTGCTCGACAACGGGGCCCAGGCCAACGACGGCAGGCAGGCGGGCCCGGCCCCCGCGACGGGCGGGCGGGAGAAGATCCTCGTGCTCCAGCCCGTGCCGGAGAAGGCCCAGCAGGCCTGCGCCGACCTCGAGCCGCTCGGCCCCGTCGAGCTCGACCCCGACCTCAACCCGGACTTCCACGACGACATGGTCGCGTGGGTCACGTGCATGCAGGAGCGCGGCATGCCCGTGCACCTCAGCAAGGACATGGGCGACCCGACCATCCCCGCCTGGACGTACGACGACAGCGACGCGAAGCTCCCGGACGACGCGATGACCATCGAGGAGGACTGCAAGCTCGCGGCGTTCGGCGGTGACCGGTGAGCCGGCGGCGCACCGCCCTGGTGACCACGGGCGCCGTCGTCGCCGCGGCGGCCCTCGCCACCGCGGGGCTGCTGTGGTTCCGGCCCGCCTCCGGGGAGGCGGCGCCCACGGCGTCGGCGACGGCGCGGCCCACCGTCACCGTGGAGCGCACCGACCTCACGGACGAGCAGCTCGTGCCCGGCACGCTCGGGTTCGGCGCCCCGCAGACCGTGACCGGCCGCGGCGGCGGCACGGTGACGGCGCTGCCCGAGCCGGGCACCGTCGTCCGCCGGGGCGAGGAGCTGTACCGCGTGGACGACCGGCCCGTGACGCTGTTCCTCGGGGACACGCCGTTCTTCCGCACGCTGAAGATGCCCACGCAGCCGCCGGAGGGCGGTGACTACACCACGGGCAACGACGTCGCCGTGCTCAAGGCCAACCTCGCCGAGCTCGGGTACGACGTCGGCACGCGCGAGGACCCGGCGTACACCCCGGCCCTCGCGTGGGCGGTCAAGCAGTGGCAGGACGACGTCGGCCTGAAGCCGACCGGCGACTTCGACCCGGCGTCCGCCGTCGTGCTGCCGACGGCCGTGCGCGTCGAGTCGGCCGCCGCGGCGCTCGGCGACCCGGCCGACACCGCGTTGCTCAAGGTCACCTCGACGGCGCGCACCGTGTCCGTGCGGCTCGACGGCGTGCAGGGCGCGGCCTACCCGGTGGGCTCGCGCGTGCGCGTCATGCTCGCGGACGGCACGGCGGTGCCCGGCTCGGTCACGTCGGTCGGCACCGAGGAGTCGGACGACGGCTCGCAGGAGGTCGTCGCCGTGATCGAGGCGGAGAAGAAGGGCGCGTTCGACGACGCGACGTCGGACGCCGTGCGCGTCGCCTTCTCCGGCACGACCCACGAGGACGTGCTCGCCGTGCCCGTGAGCGCGCTGCTCGCGCTCGTGGGCGGCGGGTACGGGCTCGAGCTGCCGGACGGGAGCCTGGTCCGGGTGGAGACCGGCCTGTTCGCGGGCGGGCTCGTCGAGGTGTCCGGCGACGGCGTCAGCGACGGGCTCACCGTGGTGGACGCGCCGTGACGGGGGCCGACGGCGTCGTCACGCTCGACCGCGTGACCAAGACGTACGACGGCAGGGTGACGGCGCTGGACGACGTGTCGCTCACCGTCGCCGACGGCGACCTCGTCGCGGTGGTCGGCGCCTCGGGCTCGGGGAAGTCGACGCTGCTGCACCTCATGGGCACCCTCGACCGGCCGACGAGCGGGACCGTGCGCGTCGCGGGGCAGCGGGTCGACACCCTCGGCGACCGGGCGCTGTCCGTGCTGCGGGCGCAGCGCATCGGCTTCGTGTTCCAGCAGTCGCACCTTGCCGACCGGCAGACGGCCGTGCGCAACGTCGAGACGGGCCTGCTGTACGCGGGCGTGCCGCGGCGCCGCCGCGAGGCGCTCGCGCTGGAGGCGCTGGACACGGTGGGCCTCGCGCACCGCGCGGGCCACCTGCCGCACCAGCTCTCCGGCGGCGAGCGGCAGCGCGTGGGCATCGCGCGGGCCCTGGTGACGTCGCCGGCCGTGGTGCTGGCCGACGAGCCGACGGGCGCGCTCGACTCGGTGACCGGCGCCGCCGTCGTCGACCTGTTCCGCACGCTCAACGCGACGGGGGTGGCCATCGTGGTCATCACGCACGACCAGGAGGTCGCCGCGGCGCTGCCCCGCCGTGTCACGCTGCGCGACGGGCACGTGGTGTCGGACGTGACGACCTCGCCAGGTGACGACCTCGCCGGAGGACTACCTCGCCAGGTGACTACCTCACCGGGTGACTACCTCGGCGGGCGGGGGGTGGGGCGCGGATGAGGATCTCTGTCAGGGACCTGGTGCGGATCGCCGTGGGGGGTGTGACCGCACGGCTCACCCGGGCCGCGCTGTCCGTGCTGGGCATCGCGATCGGGGTCGCGACGCTCGTCGCCGTCACCGGCATCCCCGCCTCCGGGCAGCAGGCCTTGCTGGAGGAGCTGTCCCGGCTCGGCACCGACCTGCTCGAGGTCACGGCCCGCCCCGCCCAGGGCGACGACGTCGCGACGTTCCCCGCCGAGTCGGTCGCGATGGCTGAACGGGTCGGGCCGGTCACGGGCGTGAGCGCCGTGGCCAACACGCAGGCGTCGGTGCGCCGCTCCGACGTCGCGGGGGAGTCCTCGGGCGTGGGTGTCGCCGTCCTCGCGGCGCGCGACGACCTGCTCGGCGTCATCGACGGCGAGCTCGCCCACGGGCGCTACCTCGACGCCGCGCTCGACCGCTTCCCCACCGTCGTCCTCGGGTCCGAGGCGGCCCGCTGGCTCGGCCTCACCCGCCTGCCCGACGCCGGCCCCGCGCCCCAGGTGCTGATCGGCGACCGGTGGTTCGCGGTCGTCGGCATCCTGGAGCCCGCCCGGCTCGTGCCCGCGATCGACCAGTCGGCGCTCGTCGGCTGGCCGGCGGCCGAGAGCTACCTCGGCTTCGACGGCCGCCCGAGCGTGCTCTACGTGACGGCGCAGGAGGACGCGATCGAGGACGTCCGCGAGGTGCTGCCCGCCACGGTGCACCCGGAGCTGGCCGGCCTGGTGTCGGTGAGCCGACCGTCGGACGCGCTGCTCGCCAAGCGGCAGACCGAGACCACGTTCTCCGGCCTGTTCGTGGGCCTGGCCGGGGTCGCGCTGCTCGTGGGCGGCATCGGCGTGGCCAACACGATGATCGTCTCGGTGCTGGAGCGGCGCGGGGAGATCGGCCTGCGCCGGTCGCTCGGCGCCACGCGCGGCCACGTGCGCGCGCAGTTCCTCACCGAGGCCGTGCTGCTGTCCGGCGCGGGCGGTCTCGTCGGCGTCGTGCTCGGCACGGCGGGGACCGTCGGCTACGCGCTGTGGCGCGGCTGGCCCGTCGTGCTGCCGCCCGCCGCCGTGGCGCTCGGCCTGGCGGGCGCGGTGGCCGTCGGCGTCGTGGCGGGCCTGTACCCGGCGGTGCGCGCCGCCCGGCTGCCGCCGACCGAGGCCCTGGCGACCGCGTGAGCCGCGCCGGTGCCGCGCCGCCCGTCAGGGGCAGCGTGGCACCGGTGCGCTCCACGTGGTGCTCGACCGGTTCGACACGTACAGGTCGGAGACCCACCGCCCGTCGCTCAGCCGGTCCCACACGGCCGTGCCGCCCACCCGGCTGCCCGTCTTCTGGCACATGACCGGGGCGAGCGCGCCCCGCCGCAGCGGGTTGCCCGTGACCGGGTAGGAGACGCCGGGGCCGGTGCGGGCGTTGAGCGAGTCGGCGGTCACCTGTCCCGGGTAGGTGCACCGCGGCAGCGCGCCCGAGTAGCCGGTGCGCGACGGCGTGGACACGTAGTAGTCGCTCACCCACGCCCCGGAGGTCAGCCGGTCCCACACCGCCGTCGTGCCCACCCGCTGCCCCGCGCCCTGGCACACCACGGCCAGCGCGGTGCCGGGGGCGTACGAGCGGGCGACGGCGTACGAGGTGCCCGGCCCGCGGCGGGCGTTGAGGGCGTCGGGGCTGGTCACCCGGTAGGTGCGCGCCACCGTGGCGACGGGCGCCCTGAGGCGGTCGGAGTCGATGTTCAGCCGCACCCCGCCCCAGGTCTCGTCGTGGTCGCCCCGGTACTGCTTGGCGCGCTGGCCGAGCGACCACTGCCGGTCCGGCGCCGTGGGCCAGCCGGTGAGGGCCTGCTTGCCGTCCCAGCGCGCCATCCACACGGCGTCCGGCCGGGCGTACGTGGTCGAGGTGTAGGTCGCGGAGAGGTCGCGCAGCCCCGAGTCCTGGTGCACGTACACGCCCGCGAGGTAGCCCGCCGCGTGCAGGGTCCGCGTCCAGGCGGAGACGTAGCGCCGCACCGCGGTGCGGCACGCGGTGTCGGTGCGGTCGTAGTGCTCGACGTCCGCGTACAGCGCGCTGCCCGGCAGCAGGCCGAGGGCCTTCGCCCGCGCGACGGCGTCCGTGCCGTCGGACGTCCCGCGCGCCGTCGCGGTGCTCGCGGTGTAGCGGTGCGGCTTGTCGCCGAGCATGCAGGACGGCTGGTAGCCGAGGTAGGTGGGCAGCAGGCGCCACCCGGCCGCCGTCGCGTCGCGCACCCAGGCCGCCGTGAGGTTCGGCTGCGCGCAGGCGCGGTTGCCGCCCCCGAAGTAGATGTTCACGGCCGTGTACGGCGAGGTGCCCGTCCAGGCCCGCAGGGCCGCGAGCGACGGCGCGGTGCAGGTGTCGAAGCCGAGGCGGTCCGCCGAGGTCATGGACGCGCCGGACGGGTACACCACCGGCGTCTCGGGCTCGGCCGCCGCCGGGCCCGCCACCCCGGCGAGCACCAGTGCGAGGGTCCCGCCGAGAGCGGCGAGGCCGCGCCCGACGTGCCGGACGACCTGGGTGACGGCGACCATGGCGCACCTCCGGGAGACGTACCGCCCCCTTCGTTGCAGTATCCGCCGTCCGGGCCGACCGCGCTGCCCGCCAGGGTCACGATTCGGCACCTACTGCGTGCTCTGCCTCGTGCCTCGGCGGGTGCCCTACCTCGGTGGCGGGCCGCCCACCGCACGATCCCGCCGGCCGAACCGCGGCAGCTCGAACATCCACGTCGCCCCCGCGCTGAGGAGCCACGTGTGCAGCGTGAGGCACACGCTGACGAGCACGGCCGTGAGGACGACGGGGAGCAGCACCGCGAGCGCGAGCTGCGGCCCGGTGCCCAGCGCCGAGAACGGTCCGACGAGCGCCGCCGCGACGAGCGCGAGCAGCGGCATGTGGATCACGTAGATCGGCAGGGTCTGCTGCCCCAGCCGGGACAGCAGCGGGCCCACCCGGCGCAGCCGCTCGAGCTGCACCGCCCCCGCGACGCCGAGCGCCAGCGCGAGCAGGCAGACCGCGGGCCACACGCCGAACGTGTACTTGGTGCCCGTGACCCGGATCGCGAGCATGAGCACGACGTAGACCCCCGCGCAGACCAGCAGGTGGCGCGTGGTCGCCGTGCGCGCCCACTTCTCGATCAGGGGCCGGAACCGCAGGCCGATCAGGAAGAAGACCAGGTTCTGGTAGAGCTGCCCGCGGTTGCCCGGCGCGGCCAGCAGCCCCGCGGAGGCGATCGCCGAGAGCGCCGCAGCGGGCACGAGCACGGCCCACGACGGCAGGTCGCGGGTCACCTTCGCGACGACGAAGTACAGGGCCAGCGCGAACAGGTACCAGAGGTTGGTGGGCGTGATGGTGATCTGCTCGAGCACGTCGAGCGCGCTGTGCGCGGCGAGCGTGTCGAAGTCCGGCACCATCGCGAGCACGGTCGTGTGCACCACGAACCACAGCAGGTACAGGTAGTAGAACTGCGCGATGCGGCTCCGGGCCACGACCGACCACGGGCGCCGGGTCGCGGACAGCGCGAACATGCCGGAGATCATGAAGAACACCGGCATGCGCAGCGGCAGCAGCATCTCGCCGAACGCGCCCCACAGGCCGGGCAGCGGCACCGGCAGGTGCCAGTCGATCGCCAGGTACATCTTCATGACCACGTGCCACAGCACGACCAGGATGATGCACACGCCCTTGGCGATGTCCGCCCAGCCCTGGCGGGGCTTGGCCGGCGCGGCGGCCGTGGCCGGGGCCACGACGGGGATCGGGACGGTCTCAGCGGCGGGGCTCGCCGCACCGCCGGGCGCCGTCACGGCAGGACGGCCGGGACAGGCCCCCGGGCCCGGGCCCGCGCGGTCTCGACGAAGATGTCCAGCAGCTCGGGGTACCCGATGCCCACGGCGCTCCACATCCGCGGGACCTGCGACATCGACGTGAGGCCGGGGATGGTGTTCACCTCGTTGATGGTCGGCACCACCTCGCCGTCCACCTCGGGCAGGAAGAAGTCGACGCGCAGCAGGCCCGAGCAGCCGAGCTCCCGGAACACCTCGAGCGCGACGGCGGAGAGCCGCTCGGTCAGGCTCGGGTCGAGGTCCTCGGGCACGACGAACTCGGTGATCCCGGCCTCGTACTTCGCCTCGTAGTCGAACCAGCCGTGCTCCTCGCCGACCTTGATCTCCAGCGGCGGGCTGGTCCGCAGGGTGCCGTCGGGCAGCTCCAGCACGCCCATGTCGATCTCGCGGCCCGTGACGGCGGCCTCGACGAGCACCTTGGTGTCGCTCTGGCGGGCGAGCGCGACGGCCGCGGGCAGCTGCGCCCAGTCGTCGACGCGCGTGACGCCGACGCTCGAGCCCCCGCGGGACGGCTTGACGAAGACGGGCAGCCCGAGCCGCTCCCTGTCCTGCGCCGAGAGCTCGTCGTCCGCGCCGTCCAGCACCGCGCCCGGCGCCACGGGGACGCCGCGGGAGGCCAGGACGCGCTTGGTGAAGTCCTTGTCCATGCTGACCGCGCTCGCCAGCACGCCGCTGCCCATGTAGGGCACGCCGGCGAGCTCCAGCACGCTCTGCACCGTGCCGTCCTCGCCGTACGGGCCGTGCAGGATCGGGAGCACGACGTCGGCGTCCCGCATCGCGTCCAGGGCGCGCGCGAGCGTCTCCGCCACGCTGCCGGGCACGGCGGGCTCGGGCGTCAGCGCGACCAGCGTGCCGGGGTCGCCGTCCGACTCCTCGGTGACCGGCCCCACGAGCCAGTGACCCGCCTTGGTGATCCGGATCGGGACCACCTCGTAGCGGCTGCGGTCGAGATGCTGGACCACGCTCGCGGCGGACTTGCACGAGACCTCGTGCTCGGTGTTGCGTCCGCCGAACAGCACGACGACACGGGTTCTCTTCGACATCACATTCTCAATCTCGGGTCATGTCCGGTCGTGCGGCCTGGCCTGGGTGCTCGCGCGCCACCAGGGCGCGGATCCTCGTCATCATGCCGCTCGACCGGACGTCCACGTGGTGCTCGGTTCACGGCTCACCGGAGAAAATACCCTAGACTCGGTCACTCTCGCTGACGTCTCGAGACGGGTGCCTGCTCCCCTTCTGATCACCGGGATGACCACTGATCGGACTGGAGCGTGAGCAGGAACCTCCGGAAGGGTGCCGCCGTGCAAGTACCGACTCCTCCTGCCCGGGCGACGGACATCTCCCGCCCGATGAGCGCCATGGCGGAGGCGGTCGTCGACCTGGACGCCATCGCGCACAACGCTCGCACGTTCGTCGAGCGGACCGGCTCCGGCGTCATGGCGATCGTCAAGGCGAACGGGTTCGGCCACGGTGCCACGCAGGCGGCCCGCGCGGCGCTCGCGGGCGGCGCGAGCTGGCTCGGGGTGTCGAGCCCCGCCGAGGCCCTCGCGCTGCGGGCCGACGGCGTCACCGCGCCCATCCTCATCTGGCTCTACCCGCCGGGGGAGACGTTCGAGAAGCTGCTGCTCGCCGGGATCGACGTCTCGGTCGCGAGCGTCGCGGCGCTCGACGCCGTCGCCGAGGCGGCGCGTGCCACGCTGCACGTCGCCAACGTGCACCTCAAGCTCGACACGGGCATGTCGCGGGGTGGCGCGCTCGTCGACGACTGGCCGCGCGTCTTCGAGCGCGCGGCCGAGCTGCACCGCGCCGGTGCCGTCCACGTGCGCGGCATCTGGTCGCACCTGGCCGGCGCCGAGGAGCCCGAGCTGAACGGTCTGGCCGAGCAGCTCGTCTCCTTCGACCAGGCCCGGGCGCAGGCCGCGCAGGCGGGGCTCGACCCCGAGATCGTGCACGTCGCGAACTCGGCCGCCGCGCTGCGCGTGCCGCACAGCCGGTTCGACCTGCAGCGCATCGGCATCGGCCTGTACGGCGTCGAGCCGGTGCCCGGCGCCACGCACGGGCTGCGCCCCGCGATGACGGTGCGCGCCCAGGTGCTGCTCACCAAGCGCGTGCCCGCCGGCACGGGCGTCGGGTACGGCCTCGACTACGTGACCAGCAAGGAGACGACCCTCGCCCTGGTCCCGCTCGGGTTCGCCGACGGCGTGCCGCGCCAGGCGGCCGGTGTCGCCGAGTTCCTGGTCAACGGCGTGCGCCGCCCGGTCGCCGGCCGCGTCGCCATGGACCAGGTGGTCCTCGACGTCGGCGACCTGCCCGTCCGCGCGGGCGACGTCGCCGTCATGTTCGGCCCCGGCGACCACGGCGAGCCGACCGTGCACGACTGGGCGCGGTGGGCCGGCACCAACACCAACGACATCCTCACGGGGATCGGAGCCCGCGTGCCTCGTCGGTACGAGTCCCAGCACGGGTCGGAGCAGTGACCCGGACCACCGGTGCGGCGGTCGGCGTGCTCGCCGTCGTGACCGCCTTCGTCGTCGAGCGGCACTACCTGCAGGTCGCCTGGGTGATCGACCTGCCCGTGCCGGTCCTGTGGTGGTGGGCGGGCGCCGTGCTCGGCGTGCTCGGCCTGCCGCTCCTGCTGACCGCCCTCGGCCGCGGGGTCGAGCAGCCCGCCATCGCGAGCTGGCGCTCGCTGCTGCTCGGCTGGGTGCTGCCGCTCCTGGTGGCGCACGTCGCGTGGCTGGGCGTGACGCTCGCCGTGCTGCGGCGGTTCAACTCCGGCTTCACCGGCATCCCCGCCCGCGGGCTGGCCGAGATCGTGCCGCTGGTGGTGCTGCCGCCGCCCGAGTACTCGCTGCTGTGGTCGCTCGCGCTCGCCCCCGTGGTCGCGCGGCTCACGTGGCGGCTGCCGTCCGGCGTGCTGATCCCGGCGCTGGCCGCGCTCACGCTGCTCACGCCCGCCGTGACCTACCTGGTCTTCCTCCTGGTCGGGCTCCGGCTGGGCTCGATGGCCGACCGGCTCGGCGAGAACGTCGGGTGGGGCACGGTCCTGCAGCGCGGCGCCGTCGCCCTGGTGGGCGCCGCCGTGCTCGGCGTGCCTCGCTTCCCCGACCACCTCGCCGTCGTCGTGGCCGGGCTCGCGGTGCTGCCGTTCGCCCTGACGCTCGTGGCGCGGTTCGGCGCGGGCCGGTTCGGCGACCGCGGCATCGGCCGCATCGGCACGGCCGCCGTGGCGATCTACCTCCTGCACGTCCCCGTGCTCGCCCTGGCCGACCGGCTGCTGCTGGCCCGCCTCGGCCACGTCGGCGCCGCGCCGCAGTACGCCGTCGCCGTGCTCGAGCCCGTGCTGCTCGTCGCGCTCGTCGTCGTGGCGGGCGTGGTCGTGAACCTGCTGGTGGGACTGGTGACCCGTCGCCTCGGGCGGCGCGCGGGCCCCCCGTCCGAGCCGCCGGCACCCGTCTACGCGGAGGTGGACCGTTGAGCCCGCGCACCCGTCCCGTCACCGCGCTCGCCGCGGGCCTCGCGCTGCTGACCGTGGCGGGCTGCGCCGCGGGTGCGTCCGGCGCCGAGCCGGTCGACCCGCCCGAGATCACCCTGACCTTCGCGGGCGACGTGCACTTCGAGGACCGCGTGGCGGAGCTGCTGGACGACCCGGCGACGACGTTCGGCCCGGTCGCCGCCGAGCTCGCCGACGGCGACCTCACGATGGTCAACCTCGAGACGCCGATCTCGACGCGCGGCCGGGCCGAGGACAAGCGGTACCTCTTCCGTGCGCCCGACGCCGCGGTGCCCGCGCTGACGGAGGCGGGGATCGACGTCGTCAGCCTCGCCAACAACCACTCCATGGACTACGGGCGCGAGGCCTTGTTCGACACCGTGCAGAAGGCCGAGGCCGGTGGCCTCGGCACGGTCGGCGTGGGGCAGGACGCCGACGAGGCGTTCACGCCCCTGCACCGCACGGTCCAGGGCGTCGACGTCGCGATCCTCGCCTTCAGCCAGGTGGACGACCTCGCCGAGGAGTGGGCAGCGACCCCCGACCAGGCCGGCATGGCGATGGCGTTCGACACCGAGCGTGCGTACGCGGCCGTGCGCGAGGCGCGGGCCACGAGCGACCTCGTCGTCGTCCTGCCGCACTGGGGCGCGGAGAACGACGCGTGCCCGACCGGGCGGCAGCAGGAGTTCGCGCGCGGCCTCGTCGAGGCGGGCGCCGACGTGATCGTGGGCGCGCACGCGCACGTGCTGCAGGCGGAGGGCTACCTGGACGGCGCGTACGTCGCGTACGGGCTGGGCAACTTCCTCTGGTACAGCTCGGGCCTGCACGAGCCCTACAGCGCCCGGGCGGGCGTGCTGCGCCTCACCGTCAGGGACCGCGAGGTGACCCGCTCCGAGTTCGTCCCGACCGTCACGGGCGACACCGGCCGGCCGCTGCCGCTGACGGGCTGGCAGGCCGACCTCGCGCGGCACAACCTCGACGGGCTCCGCGCCTGCACCGACCTCACGGAGGCACCATGACGTCCGCCCCGCACGCCGGCACGCCCCGCGTCGCGACCCTGCCCGCGCCGGACGGCGACGGCGAGATCGTGCTCCTGTCCGACGGCCGCGTGTCGGCGATCGAGGTCCAGGAGTCGGGCGAGCCGCTCGTCGCGCTCGACGCGTCGTTCGGGCCCGCGGGCGCCCTGGTGCGCGCCGAGGTGGCGCTCCGCCTCCAGCACGCCCAGGAGCTGCTGCCCGACGGGCTGCGGCTCGAGGTGGTCGAGGGGCACCGGCACCCGGCCGACCAGCAGCGCATCATCGACACCTACGCCCGCGAGGTGCTCGCCGAGCACCCCGGCGTCGACGCCGCCGAGCTCGAGGTGCTCACCAGCCGCTTCGTGTCGCCGATCGCCGTCGCCCCGCACGTCGCGGGCGCCGCGACCGACCTCACGCTCGCGGACGAGAACGGCCCGCTCGACATGGGCACGCCCATCGACGCGACGCCCGAGCAGTCCGGCGGCCGGTGCTACTTCGGCTCGCCGGACATCACGCCGGAGGCCCGCGCGCTGCGCGAGGTGCTGGCCCACGCGCTGGGCGCGGCCGGCCTGGTCAACTACCCGACCGAGTGGTGGCACTGGTCCTACGGGGACCGGTACTGGGCCCTCGTCACGGGTGCGCCCGCCGCGGTGTACGGGCCGGTCGCGGCGCCCTGACGGCGTCTGCCCGGTCGGGCGTCCGCTCGGTCAGGCGCCCGCTGGGTCAGGCCGGCGCCGGCAGGCGCCGGTCGAGGAAGTCGAGCATCAGCCGGGCGACCTCCTCGCCCGCGCTCTCGAGCAGGAAGTGCCCGCCGTCGAGCAGGCGGATCTCCGGCTCGTGCGCGTCGCGGGCGAAGGCCGTCGCGCCCTCGGGGCCGAAGATCTCGTCGCCGCGGCCCCACACCGCCAGCACGGGCACCCGGCTGTCCCGCAGGTACCGGTGCAGCTCCGGGTACAGGGGCGGGTTCGTCGCGTAGTCGGCGAAGAGGGCGAGCTGCACCGCGTCGTTGCCCGGGCGGGAGACCCGGGCGTGGTCGTGGTGCCACGTGTCCGGGCTGACCAGCGACGGGTCGGGCTCGCCCGTCAGGTACTGCCAACGGATCGCCTCGAGGGTGAGCGCGCCGCGCACGCCCGCCTCCGTCTCGGGCGTCCGCTCGTGCCAGTACGCCCGCACGGGCGCCCAGAAGCCGTCGACGAACCCCTCGTCGTAGCCGTTCCCGTTCTGCGTGACGATCGCGGTGACCGCCTGCGGGTCGCGCAGCGCGAGGCGCCAGCCCACGGGCGCGCCGTAGTCCTGCACGTAGATCGCGTAGCGACGCACGCCGAGCTGCGCGAGCAGGCCCTGCGTGAGGTCGGCGAGCGCGTCGAACGTGTAGTCGACGTCCTCGGCCGGCGGGGCGTCGGAGTACCCGAACCCGAGGTGGTCGGGCGCGACGACGCGGTAGCGGCCGGCGAGACGCGGGACCAGGTCCCGGAACATGTGCGAGCCGGCGGGGAAGCCGTGCAGCAGCACGATCACGGGGGCGTCGGCGGGGCCGGCCTCCCGGTAGAAGAGGCGGTGACCCGCGACGGTGGCCCAGCGGTGGTGGACGGCGGTCATGTCTCTAACCCTTCAATAGTGGTTTTGGTGGTTAGAACCACAGCACGCCGTCGTGTAACCTGTCAAGCGAGGTTTGGGGGTTAGGTATGACCGACGAGACGTTCCTGCTGGACCTGCTCAACAGCACGCCCGTGGTCGACGGCGCGCCGCGCGACGAGCTCGACGCCGCGTGGCTGCGCGCCCGCGGCGGGCGCGGCACGCCCGGGGAGCTCGCCGCCACGGCCGCCGCGCGAGACGCGCTGCAGGGCCTCGTCCGCGGGTCGGCGGCACCGTCCGCGCTGGCGCCGCTGCTCGACGGCGTGCACCGGCGCGCCGTCGTCGGCGACGAGGGCGTGGCCTGGGAGCTCGAGGCGGACGAGGAGCGCCGTCCGGCCGTGCGCGCCGTCCTCGCGTGGGACGCGGTGCGCCGCGAGAGCCCCGGGCGGCTGCGCCCGTGCGCCAACACGGAGTGCGCGCGGTTCCTGCTCGACCACAGCAGGCCCAACCGGGCGCGCTGGTGCTCGATGGCGCTGTGCGGCAACCGCATGAAGGCGCGCAGGCACTACGAGCGCGTCCGGGCCGACGGCGCCCGCTGATCCCTGACGCGCCTGGTCCCGGCCGGTTCACGGGGGGAATGGGTTTCCGGCGGGACGTGGGGGAGGATGGCGGCCGTGGACCCCGTCGCCGATGCCACCGACCTCATCGCGGACCGCTACCCCGACGCCCGCTGGGCGCTGCTGGCCGGCAGCGTGCTCGACCCGGGTGCGCGCACCCCCGGCTCCGACCTCGACATCGTCGTGTGCGTGCCGGACGGCGCCGTCGGCCACCGCGACGCGGTCCGCTGGCGGGGCTGGCCGGTCGAGCTGTTCGTCAACACGGAGGCGGGCCACCGCTGGTTCATCGCGAACGAGACCGCGCGCCGCAAGCCGACCCTCGCGCGCATGATCGCGACCGGCGTCCCCGTCGCCGGCTCGGGCGACCTCGTCGCCGCGCTGCAGGCCGAGTGCCGCGCGCTCGTCGAGGCGGGGCCCGGCCCGGCGTCCGAGGCGACGCTCGAGGACGCGCGCTACGGCGTCACCGACCTGCTCGACGACCTCGCGTACGCGCGCGACCTCGGCGAGGCCGACGTCGTCCGCTCGGTGCTGTGGGAGCGAGTAGGCCACCTCGCGCTGGCCGCGGCCGGCCGCTGGGACGGCGGCGGCAAGTGGCTGCTGCGCGAGCTGCGCGCCTGGGACCCCGGCTTCGCGGGCCGCTGGCTCGCCGCCCGGTACGACGACCAGGCCATGATCGACGTCGCACGCGCGACCCTCGACGCCGCGGGCGGCCCCTTCTTCGAGGGCTACCTGCGCCAGGCGCCCGTGGTCGACGACGTGCCCGCCGCCGCGCCGCCCGTCGTCACCCGCCAGGCGGCGCGGGCGATCCTGCTCGACGGCGACGGCCGGCTCGTGCTCATCAAGCGCACCGTGCCGGGGCGTGCACCGTACTGGGTCACGCCGGGCGGCACCGTCGAGGCCGACGACGCCTCCGTCGAGGCCGCGCTGCACCGCGAGCTGCGCGAGGAGCTGGGTGCGACGGCGGCCGTCGTGCGCCAGGTGTTCGTCACCTCCCAGCCCAAGGACGCGGGCGTCGCGGTCAGTCACTACTTCCTCGCGCGGCTCGACACGATGGACCTCGCGCTGCGCTCCGGCCCGGAGTTCGAGGAGCCCGTGCGGGGCACGTACGACGTCGAGCACGTCGACCTGCACGACGACGAGGCGCTGGCCGACGTCGACCTCGTCCCGCTCGCGCTCAAGGCCTTCGTCCGCGCCAACAGCCACGCCCTCCTGGCCCAGCTCCTGCCGAGGTAGTCACCTGGCGAGGTAGTCACGTGGCGAGGTAGTCACGTGGCGAGGTAGTCGTGTGGCGAGGTAGTACTACCTCGCCAGACGACTACCTCGGCATGTGCGGGGGCTCAGACGGAGAACCAGCAGTACAGGTGCCTGTCCTGGGCCGTGGCGCGGCGGGCGAGCGCCGTCAGGTCAGCGAGGAAGCCGGCCGGCCCGGCCTCGTCCGGGTCGTCGCCGAACTCCTCGGTGCGCCCCCACGCCGCCGCCACCTCGGGCACGCGTTCCGGCGTCAGGCCGGCCAGGGCGCTGGTGAGCGTGCCGCGCACCCGCGCGACGCCGTGCTCGCCGCTCTCGCCCATCGCCACCGGCGGCGTCGGGTCGGCCGAGATGGTCTCGTACGCGACGGGCGTCAGCATCGACTCGAGGGTGCCGAGCATGACGAAGGGGTCGACGCCCTTCGCCTCGAGCACGTCGGCCGGGTCGAGGCCGACGTCGTACACGCCGGTGTCCAGGTGCTGCGCCGCCGCCGCGTCGGAGGCGGCGAGGAAGTAGTCGGTGATCAGGCCCACGGTGCGGAGCATGCCGGCCGCCACCGACACCCGGTCACCCGGGTGCTCTGTCCGCCGCGGCTGTCGTGGTTCGATGCGCGGATGAGCTCTCGCGCCCCTGTCGTCGTGGCGGTCGTCCTGCTGGTGATGGCGGCCGCGTTCGGTACCGCCGCCGGGTTCCTCGGCGTGCGCACCGCCGCCTTCCTCGCCGACGCCGGCCGGGCCGAGGGGGTGGTCGTGGGCCTCGACGAGGACGACGACGCCTACCGCGCCGAGGTCGCCTACGACGTCGACGGGCGCACCTACGAGCTGACCGACCGCGTGGCGACGAACCCGCCGCGCCACGACGTCGGCGAGCGCGTCACCGTGCTGTACGACCCTGCCGACCCCGCCGACGCGCGGCTCGACGCCCGGTACGGGTACTGGCTCGAGACGATCTTCGCGGTGGTCGCCGTGGCGCTCGCCGGCGCCGGCGCCGCGGTGCTCGCCGCCCGGCTGCGGGCCGGGGCGCGCGACCGCCTCGCCGCCACCGGCGAGCGCGCGACGGGCATCGTCACCGCGGTCCGCACGTCCGACCGCGTCACGGTCAACGGCAGGCCGCGCACGGTCACGACGGTCAGCTGGCGGCACCCGTTCGCGGGCGAGCGGACGCTGACCGAGGTCACCTGGGGCGGCGGGCACGCCGTCGGCGACCAGGTGAATCTCCGGTACGACGCCGCTCGCCCGGCCCGCGCGGTCGTCGAGCCGCCGGTCGGCGGGCCCGAGGACTGAGCTCCCTCCCCGCCGAGGTAGTCATGGGGCGAGGTAGTACTACCTCGCCCCATGACTACCTCGCCCCATGACTACCTCGGCGGGGCGAGGGTGGGAGGTCACCGTTCGGTCAAGCCGCGCGCCCTTTGTGGCGGATGTCACATGCGTGGCGGTACTGTCGCGCTCGCGAGCCTGCTTCACCCCCCTGGGCTCCGCGACCTGCCGCATCAACGACGATCGGAGACGGACATGAACCCCGTCGGACCCCGGAAGGTGGTCGCGACCAGCGCAGCGCTGGCCGGCCTGAGCCTCGTCCTGGCCGCCTGCTCCTCCGGGGCCGGGAACGACCCGGCCTCCTACCCGGACGACGACATCGAGGTCGTCGTGCCGTTCGCCGCCGGCGGGCCCACCGACACGGTGACTCGCATGATCGCCGAGCCGATGGCCGAGGAGCTGGGCGTCCAGCTCGTCGTGCAGAACGTCGAGGGCGCCGGCGGCACGGTCGGCGCGGGGCAGGTCGCCGCGGAGGACCCGGACGGCTACACGGTGCTCATGCACCACATCGGCATGTCCACGGCCCCCGCCCTGTACGGCGAGCAGCTGGCGTACGACCCGGTCGAGGACTTCGAGACCGTCGGCCTGGTCACGGAGGTGCCGATGACGGTCATCGCGCGCAGCGACTTCGAGCCGGACACGTTCGAGGACTTCGTCACCTACGTGCAGGAGCACGAGAGCGAGGTCACCATGGCGACGGCGGGCGAGGGTGCGGCGTCCGACCTGTGCGGCCGCCTGCTGACCACGGCGCTCGGCGTCGAGGTCACCGTGGTGCCCTACGACGGCACGGGCCCGGCCATGGAGGACCTGGTCGGCCGCCAGGTCGACTTCATGTGCGACCAGACCACCAACACCACCGGCCAGATCACCGAGGGGACCGTCAAGGCGTACGCCGTGACGACGCCCGAGCGTATCGAGTCCCTCCCCGACCTGCCGACCACGGCCGAGGCCGGCCAGCCCGACGTCGCGGTCTCCGTGTGGCACGGCCTGTACGTCCCGGCCGGGACGCCCCCCGAGGTCGTCGAGAAGCTCACCGCCGCGCTGCAGGTCGCGCTCGAGGACCAGTCCGTGATCGACCAGATGGCCGAGCTGGGCACGACACCCGTCGACGCCGAGCGCGCGACCCCCGAGGCGCACACCGAGCTGCTCACCGAGCAGATCGCGACCTGGGGCGACGTCATCGGCACGCAGGGAGGCTGAGATCCGCACGCTCCGGCCCGGCTCGACGGGTGACCTCGTCGCGGGCGTGATCTTCGTGGTGCTGGGGGCGGCGTTCGCCGTCGGGGCGCTGGGCTACGAGCTGGGCGACCTGCTCGACATGGGGCCGGGCTACCTGCCGCTGGTCCTCGGCCTGGTGCTGGCCGTGCTCGGCGTGGCGTGCGTCGTCAAGGCGTACGTCGCCCCGGACGCGCCACCGTCGGACGTTGCGCACCCCGGCTCCGGCCCCGACCCCGAGGCCGAGGCCGACGGCGACGGCGCCGCCGTCGAGCAGCCGGACCTGCGACCGCTCGCCGGCCTGGAGTGGCGGCCCGTCGTGATGATCGCCGGGGCGATCGTCTTCTTCGCCCTGACGGTCGACGGTCTGGGCGTCATCCCGGCGATCTTCGGCTCGGTGCTGCTCGCGGCGCTCGCCCGCGGCGGCGTCCCCTGGCTCCGGACGATCGTCACGGCGCTCGGGCTCACCGTCCTGGCCTGGGTCATCTTCGTGCTGGCGCTGCAGCTGCGCCTGCCGCTCTTCGGCGACTGGCTGGGTGGGTGAGATGGAACTCCTCGACAATCTCGCGCTCGGCTTCACCCAGGCGCTGGCCCTGCACAACATCCTGTTCTGCCTGCTCGGCGTCGCGCTGGGCACGGCCGTCGGCGTGCTGCCCGGCATCGGCCCGACGGCGTCCATCGCGCTCCTGCTGCCGCTGACCTTCGGGTTCGACGACAGGACGTCGGCCATCATCATGCTGGCCGGCATCTACTACGGCGCGCAGTACGGCGGGTCCACGACCGCGATCCTGCTGAACATCCCGGGGGAGTCGTCGTCGGCCGTCACGGCGATCGACGGGCACCCCATGGCGCGGCAGGGGCGTGCGGGCGTGGCGCTCGCGGCGGCGGCGCTCGGGTCGTTCTTCGCGGGTGTCGTCGGCACGTTCGTGCTGGCCGCCGCGGCGGGTCCCCTGGCGGCCGCGGCCCTGACGTTCGGCTCGGCCGAGATGTTCGCGGTGGTCGCGCTCGGCCTCGTGGCGTCCATCGCGCTCGCCAGCGGGTCGGCGGTCAAGGCGCTCGCGATGATCGTGCTCGGCATCCTGCTCGGGACCATCGGCCAGGACCTGTACACGGCCGTGCCACGGTTCACGTTCGGCGTCCGCGAGCTGTGGGACGGGCTGAGCTTCGTGTCGGTGGCGGTCGCCGTGTTCGGCATCGCCGAGATCCTCAAGAACCTGCACGACCCGCGCACGCGCGTCCGGGTCGCGTCCAAGGTCGAGAACCTCTGGCCGACGCGGGAGGACCGGCGCCGGATGGTCGGGCCCGTGCTGCGCGCGACCGGCCTGGGCTCGGTGCTCGGCGTCCTGCCGGGCGGCGGCCACGTGCTGGCCGCGTACGGGGCCTACGCCACGGAGAAGCGGCTCTCGAAGCACCCGGAGCAGTTCGGGCGCGGCGCGATCGAGGGCGTCGCCGGCCCGGAGTCGGCGAACAACGCGGCGGCGCAGACGTCGTTCGTGCCGCTGCTCGCGCTCGGCCTGCCCGCGCACCCCGTGATGGCGCTGCTGCTCAGCGCGCTCATCATCCAGGGCATCCAGCCCGGCCCCGGCGTCATGCGGTCGCAGCCCGAGCTGGTGTGGGGGCTCATCGCCTCGATGTTCATCGGCAACGCGCTGCTCGTGGTGCTCAACCTGCCCCTGATCCGGGTGTGGGTGAAGCTCCTGGACGTGCCGTACTCGGTGATGTTCCCCGCGATCATCGCGTTCGCCTGCACGGGCACCTACGCGATCGACCAGAACCCGTTCCACGTGCTGGTGATGGCGGTGCTCGGCGTCGGCGGCTTCGTGCTCGTGCGGTGCGGCTGCGAGCCCGCGCCGCTGCTGCTCGGCTTCGTGCTCGGGCCGCTGCTCGAGAACCATCTGCGCCGGGCGCTGCTCATCTCGCACGGTGACCCGACGGTGTTCGTCACGCGCCCCATCTCGGCGGCGCTGCTCGGCCTGGCCGTGCTCGCGCTCGTCGTCGCCGTGCTCCCGGCGATCCGGCGCAGGCGGGACGTGGTGTTCGCCGAGGAGGACTGAGGCGGGGCCGGCTCACCACACCGTGAGCAGGCCCCGCACCAGCGCGGTCAGGGCGCCCGCCAGCGCCACCAGCAGAGCGATCCGGGCGGCGACCGGCGTCGGCACCCGGCGCGACAGCACCGTGCCGAGCAGCACGCCCGCGCCGACGCACGCGAGCAGCACCGGCCACACCCACCAGGCGGGCGTCGCGTGCGCGGGGATCGCGCCCAGCCCGAGCTTGGTCGCCACCGACATGGTGTTCATGACCAGCAGCAGCGGCTGCATCGTCGCGGCGAACGACCGGTGGTCCCAGCGGGTCGCCAGGGCGTAGGCGGTCCAGGCCGGCGCGGCGACGCCCGACGTCGTGTTCATGAACCCCGCCGCGAGCCCGGTCAGGACGGCGACGGGGCGCCCGCTGATCCGCACGCGACGCCGCAGCAGCGCCGACGCGGCGAGCGCGACGAGCACGGAGCCGCCCACGATGACGTCGAGCCACGCGGAGTCGGCCTCACGGACCGTCAGGGCGCCCAGCAGCGACCCGACGAGCATGAGCGGGAGGATCGTGCCGACGCGCCGCCAGTCGACCCGGTCGCGGAGCGCGCGGAGCACGAGCAGCGCCGTCGCGATGGCGGCGACGTTGCTGACCAGCACGCCGACCGACGCGCCGAGCAGCACGGTGAGCACGGGTGCGGCGACGAGCCCGAGCCCCATCCCGGCGACCCGCTGCAGCCCGGCACCGACGAGCACGGCCACCCCGGCTGCGACGACGGCCCCGATCTCCACCCGCTCACGCTAGCTCAGCGCGGGCGCGCCTTGAGCACCTGGGTCACCCGCTGGTGTCCGGCGGCCCACTGCTCGGGAACGGTGTCGATCGCGCGAAGTACCGCGAGCACGTCTGTCAGGCGAGCGCGTACCACCTGGGTGCGCAGCAGGGGCTCGAGGTGCGCTACCCGGTTACGCAGCAGATGGATGTCGTGAACCTTGGCCGTGAGTACCCGCGGCGGTGCGGTCAGTTGCGGGAACGCGTGCCGCAGGGCGTCGTCCCACAGACGCTGCCGGCCGGCGTCCCGGTTGGGGAGGAGGTAGCGCCAGGTCCCGAGCGAGAGCTGAGCGAGCACGTCCGGGTGCGTGATCGGCCGGTTCGGCAGCCGGGACTGCGAGCTTGCCGTCGCCCGGCGGCGCGCCTTGTGGATGTCCTGGCCGTTCCTGGTCAGCCGGTTCAGCAGCGGGGCGGGATCGAGGAGCCAGGCATCCGCATGAAAGCCTGAGCCGTCGGTGTGTGGCTGCTGTGCGTTCCACTCGCAGAGCTGTTCGTCCATGGCATTGCGCAGCGCGACCTCGAACATGTGCAGCAGCTCGTACACCGCGCCCGACAGCTCGCGGTTCCAGTCGTAGAGGCGCACAGCGTGCCGGACGTTCCCGGCGGCCTCGAGCGCGTACGGAGCGAAGCGTGGCGGACTGATCCACCGCGTGATCGAGGGGGGAGCGGCAGCGGCCGTCGTCATCTTGTGCGTGCCTCCGAGGCGGGCTAGCGTATTTCTCGAAGGCGGAGGCAGGTCGCTCCGTTCGAGCAGTTCCACTGGGTCCGTCGGTCGTCACCGGCGGGCCTTTTGGCTGTCCAGGTGAACCGACGAACCAAGCCTAGAGGTGTCGACCGTCCGGCGCGCGACGGCGAGGACGAGCGACGGCCCGCCGCCCCGGGTGCAGCCGGGGCGGCGGGCCGTGAGCGGTGGCGGCCGTGTCAGGCCGAGACGTTCGCCTCGTAGTCCACGTCGCGGGTCTCCCGCTCCAGGAGCAGGGCCACCAGCGTGATCAGCGCCATCACCGTGAGGTACACGCCCACCAGCACGGGCGACCCGTCGGCGCTCGCCCACAGCCACACGGCGATGAACGGCGCCACCGCCGCGCCGAGCACCGACGACAGGTTGTACGCGATGCCCGAGCCCGTGTACCGCACGTTGGCGGGGAACAGCTCGGGCAGCACGGCCGCCATCGGCCCGAAGGTCAGGCCCATGAGCGTGAAGCCGATGATGAGCAGCGTCTGCACGCCGAACGTGCCCCCGGCGAACAGCGGGACGAACAGCGCGCCGAACACCGCGATCGCGACCGTCGTCCACACGAGGTGCTTGCGGCGGCCGAACCGCTCGGCCATGGGCCCGGAGAGCAGCGTGAAGACGCCGAAGAACACGACACCGAGGATGAGCATCCAGAGGAAGTCGACCTTCTCGTAGCCCAGGCCGGCGGGCGAGCCGTCCTCGGGCGCGGTCGGCGCGACGCCGTAGTTCAGCGTGAACGTCGTCATCAGGTAGAACAGCACGTACGTGGCCAGCATGATGAACGTGCCGGAGACGATCTGCTTCCACGAGCTGCGGAACACGCGCGCGACCGGCACCTTGCTCACGGCCTCGGCCTCGAGCACCTTCCGGAACGCCGGCGTCTCCAGCAGCGAGAGCCGCACCCACAGGCCGACGACGACGAGGATCGCCGACGCGAGGAACGGGATGCGCCAGCCCCACGCGGCGAACTGCTCGGTCGTCAGCGTGGTCGACAGCGCGATGAAGACGGTGTTCGCGAGGATGAAGCCGATCGGGGCGCCGAGCTGCGGGAACGTGCCGTACACGGCGCGCTTGCCCTGCGGCGCGTTCTCCGTGGCCAGCAGGGCGGCGCCGCTCCACTCACCGCCGAGACCGAGGCCCTGGCAGAACCTGGCCAGCACCAGCACGGCCGGTGCCGCGAGGCCCCAGCCGGGCGTCGAGGCCGCGGGGATGAGGCCGATCAGCACGGTCGCGATGCCCATGGTGAGCAGGGACGCCACGAGCGTCGCCTTGCGGCCGATGCGGTCCCCGAAGTGCCCGAACAGCACCGACCCGAGCGGGCGGGCGACGAAGGCGACGCCGAAGACGGCGAAGGACGAGAGCAGCTGCGTGGTCGGGTCCTCGGCGTTCGGGAAGAACAGCGCGGGGAACACCAGCGACGCGGCGGTCGCGTAGATGTAGAAGTCGTAGAACTCGATCGACGTGCCGATGAGGGAGGCGACGACGACGCGGCCGCGGGAGTTGCCGGCCGGCTGGTCCTGCGCACCGGGCGAGGTGGTGCGGCTCGACGAGGCAGAGGTGCTCATGCGCTCGACACTAAGCACCTGTCCGCGATCCGGGAACCCCGTCTCATTAGATGGTCAGGGGCTTGACGGGCGTCACCGCAGCCCCTGGGGGCTCCGGCGTGTCGCCCTGCGGGTCGGTGCGTCGCGCGTGAAGGTGTGGTGAACGGTGAATACTCCCGTCCGTGCGCGTGTTGGCACGACCGGCGACGAGGGGCAAGGATCGTCCGGGCGCCCCAGAGGGCCCGCGCGGCCCGCACGCCAGTCCAGCATCGGAACGAACGAGACGACGACGAGGATATGAACGATCTGCTGTATGTGAACGGCGGCAACCCGTTGACCGGGACCATCACCGTTCGAGGCGCCAAGAACTTCGTGTCGAAGTCGATGGTGGCCTCCCTGCTGGGGGAGACCCCCAGCGTGCTGCGGAACGTCCCGCAGATCCGTGACGTCAAGGTCGTCTCCGGACTCCTGGACCTGCACGGTGTCAACGTCAAGTACGACACCGACGCGGGCATCCTGGACCTCGACCCGTCCAACGTGGAGTCGGCCCACGTCGCCGACATCGACGCCCATGCGGGCTCCAGCCGCATCCCGATCCTGTTCTGCGGCCCGCTGCTGCACCGGCTCGGCGAGGCGTTCATCCCCGACCTCGGCGGCTGCCGCATCGGCGACCGCCCGATCAACTACCACCTCGACATCCTGCGCCAGTTCGGCGCCGTCGTGGACAAGCGGCCGAACGGCATCCACCTGCGGGCCCCGCGCCGGCTGCAGGGCACCAAGATCTCCCTGCCGTACCCGTCCGTCGGCGCCACCGAGCAGACCCTGCTCACCGCCGTCCGGGCCGACGGCGTCACCGAGCTCTCCGGCGCCGCGATCGAGCCCGAGATCATGGACCTCATCGCGGTGCTGCAGAAGATGGGCGCGATCATCTCGGTCGACACCGACCGCGTGATCCGCATCGAGGGCGTCGACCGCCTCGACGGCTACAGCCACACCGCGCTCAACGACCGCATCGAGACCGCCTCCTGGGCCTCCGCGGCCCTGGCCACCGGCGGCGACATCACCGTCAAGGGCGCCACCCAGCCCGAGATGATGACCTTCCTCAACACCTTCCGGAAGGTCGGCGGCCGCTTCGACGTGCAGGACGACGGCATCCGCTTCTGGCACCCCGGCGGCGACCTCAAGTCGATCGTGCTGGAGACCGACGTCCACCCCGGCTTCATGACCGACTGGCAGCAGCCGCTCGTCGTCGCGCTCACGCAGGCCACCGGCCTGTCGATCGTGCACGAGACGGTCTACGAGAACCGGTTCGGCTTCACCGACGCCCTGCGCAAGATGGGCGCGACCATCCAGGTCTACCGCGAGTGCCTCGGCGGGCGCGACTGCCGGTTCGGCCAGCGCAACTTCCACCACTCGGCCGTCGTCTCCGGCCCGACGCCGCTCTCGGCCGCCGACATCGAGGTCCCGGACCTGCGCGGCGGGTTCAGCCACCTCATCGCGGCGCTCGCGGCCAAGGGACAGTCGACGGTGCGCGGCATCGGCCTCATCGACCGCGGCTACGAGAACTTCCAGGACAAGCTGGAGGCCCTGGGCGCCGACGTCCAGCGCGGCTGAGCCCTGCCTCGGGTGCGGGCCCCGGGCTCGCTGCGCCCGCTGAGATCTGGTGTCTGCGTCGGGATCTGGCTGTGCGCCGCCAGATCTCGGCGCGCACACCAGATCTCAGCGCCTACCGGGCCCTTGCCGGGCATGCCGGCCCGGCCGAGTATCCTTTCGGCCGTGTCGACACCACGCCCCGAGTCACGGATGTACCGCTTCATCGCGTTCATCGTCCGGAACATCATGTTCGCGCTGTGCAAGTACGACTGGAAGGGCGGGGAAGGGGAGAACTTCCCGGAGACGGGCGGGTTCATCGCCGCGGCCAACCACGTCACCGAGCTCGACGCGCTCACCCTGGCGCACTACCTCTTCGACAACGGCCGCGAGCCCCGCATCCTCGCGAAGCGGGGCCTGTTCACCTCGCCGCTCACCGGCTGGGCGCTGCGCGGCACCAACATGATCCCGGTCGACCGGGAGTCGTCCAGGGCGACCGAGTCGCTCCAGGAGGCCGCCAACCAGCTCGGCGACGGCGCCTGCGTGGCGATCCTGCCCGAGGGCACCCTGACGCGGGACCCCGACTACTGGCCCATGGAGGGCAAGACCGGCGTCGCGCGCATGGCGCTGACGACGCGGCTGCCCGTGCTCCCGATCGCCCAGTGGGGCGTCACCGAGATCATGCCGCGGTACGGCTTCCCGCGGTGGCCGTGGCCGCGCCGGACGGTGACCATCCGCACCGGGCCGCCCGTCGACCTCAGCGACCTGTACGACCGGCCGATCGACAGCGCCACGCTGCGCGAGGCCACGAGCCGCATCATGGACGGCATCACCGCGGAGCTCGAGCAGATCCGCGGTGAGAAGGCCCCCCGTCCGCGGTTCGACCTGCGCAAGCACCCCGACTACGAGGTGAAGATGACGACCTACCCGCCCGTGGAGCGCCCGTGAGCGCGCCGGCAGCCCCCGCGCAGCCCCGCGTCGCCGTGCTCGGTGCCGGGTCGATGGGCACCACGTTCGCGATGGTCCTGGCAGACGCCGGCTGCGACGTCACGCTGTGGGGCCGCGACCCCGCGGTGCTCGACGCCGTCGACCGCACGCACCGCAACGAGAAGTACCTGCCCGGCGTGCAGCTGCCCGCCATGCGCGGCACGACCGACGCCGCCGTCGCCCTCAAGGGTGCGTCGCTCGTCGTCGTCTCGGTGCCGTCGCAGGTCGCGCGGACGACGCTCGAGGCGATGAAGGACCTCGTCGAGCCCGACGCCGTGGTCGTGTCCCTTATGAAAGGCGTCGAGCTCGGCACCGACAAGCGCATGAGCCAGGTCATGGCCGAGGTGCTGGACCTGACCGACGAGCGCGTCGCCATCGTCTCCGGGCCCAACCTCGCGCCCGAGATCGCGGCCCGCCAGCCGACGGCGACCGTGGTCGCCTCGCGCAGCGAGGCCACGGCCCAGCTCGTGGCCGCCGCCTGCTCGACCGGGTACTTCCGCCCCTACACGAACACCGACGTCGTGGGCGTCGAGCTGTGCGGGGCGGTCAAGAACATCATCGCGCTCGCCGCCGGCATGGCCCAGGGCCGCGGCTTCGGCTGGAACACGCTCGCCACCGTCATCACGCGCGGGCTCGTGGAGATCACGCGCCTCGGCCTCGCGGTCGGTGCCGAGCCGACGACGTTCGCGGGCCTGGCCGGCATGGGCGACCTCATGGCCACGTGCGCGTCGCCGCTGTCGCGCAACCACCGCCTCGGCAAGCACCTCGGCGAGGGGCTGCCGCTCGCCGAGGCCATCGAGGCGACCGGCGGCACCGCCGAGGGCGTGAAGTCCTCGCAGTCGGTGCTGGAGCTCGCGCGCACGCACGACGTCGAGATGCCGATCACGGCGGGCGTCGTCGCGGTGCTCGACGGCTCGCTGCCGGTCGAGGAGCTCGCCGCGACACTGCTCAACCGCCCGCAGAAGTCGGAGGCGGCCGGCTAGTCAGTGCTGCACATCGACGACCACCCGCACCGGGTCCTCCAGCAGGAACACCCGGAACGGGCGCTCCCCGTCGTCGATGCCGAGGAACGCGGTGGTGTACCCCTCGAACCAGTAGCGGTACACGATCTCCTCGACGGACTCGGTCTCGTCGGGCTCGACCCGGTCGCCCGAGAACTCCGCGACGCCGCTGTCCGTCGGCGCCGCCGTCCCCGAGACCGACACGCGCAGGATCGCGTCGCCGTCCACCTCGACGGCGTGGCCGGAACCGTCGTCGGAGGCCTGGTCGACGTACTCGACGCGCCAGCCCGGCCTCCCGCTGCCGGTGCCGTCGAGGTCGAGCACGACGCGGTCGTACCCGTCATGGGCCGCGACCCGCACGTCCGTGACGGACAGGAAGGTCTCGCCCTCTCCGGTCGGTTCGGCGGTGTCGGGCCGGGTGTCCGCGGGGAACGGCGGGCCTGACGCCGTCTCCGTCGCCGACGCGGCGGGTGCGGGGGTGTCGTCGCCCGGGCTCGCGGCGTCGGTCGGCCCGGTCGTCGGCGCACCGGACGGCGACGCCGACCCCGGCACCGACACCGCGGGCGCGGGCTCGTCCGGGCCGCCGCACCCCGTGAGGGCCAGCGACGCGA
>NZ_JABEMG010000054.1 GCF_013004695.1 Promicromonospora citrea | reverse complement strand
GGCGGTGCTGCTCGCGGCCGTCGTGGCCACGGGGGGCTGGGCCTGGGCCGGGACGGCGGCCCCTGCCGCCGTCGTGCTCGGGGCTGCCGCCGTGCGCGCCGCCTACCGCGGGCCGGTGCCGTGGGACGTGCCGATGCTCGCCACGCCCGCCGGCGCGGTGCCCACAGGGCTCGTGCTGCACCAGGCCACCGGCCCCGACCTCGCGCTCCTCGGCACCCTGCCGCTCGCGGTGGCGGCGGTCGTGGGCACGGCGTCGCCGACGCTGGTCGCGGTCCAGACGGCGTTCGCCGTGGGGGCCGTGCTGTGGGCGGGGCACGCCCGACGCACGCGGTGAGGCAGGCCTCCTGATACACGCTTCGGCCCTGGCCGAATGAGTCCTCGATCGGCGTGGGATCGGTCACGGGGCGCCGCGCCGACGCTCCTCCTGGGGGAAGGCCTTCGTCCAGCAGCCCACCCCAGCCAAGGAGAGGATCATGGCCCAGACCACCCAGGCGCCGCCGCAGGGCGACCCCGACAACACCCCGCACGAGGCGGTCGACCTGGCGCAGACCCCGACCGGGCGGACCGTCCGCCGGATCGGCCACGGCGGCGTGTTCGTGCCGTCCGCCCCCGCCGACGGCGCCGCACCGCACGACAGCACGGCCACCCTCATGCCGCGCACCGAGGCGGCGGTCCGGCGTGACCTGCGCGAGCACCGGTTCGACGCGACGACGTCGTTCGACTACCTGTTCCACCACCTGGCGCGCCGGTTCCCGGAGGCTCACCTGCCCGTGGGCGACGCCGTGGACGCGACCCGTGACGCCCTGCTGCGCCTCGGGGCGGGCATGATCGAGCCGGCGGCAGCGCCGCCCACCACGCCGCCCGCCACGCCCGCGCCGTCGCGCGACTCGACGGTCCCGTCCGTCTACACCTACTGGGGCCAGTTCATCGACCACGACATCACGCTCAACACCAACGGCCCCGACGACGGCTCCGGCCCCGGTGGCGACCAGGCGCTCGGCGACATCGTGTCCGAGCCGTTCCGGGCGTTCCGCCCCGGAGCCGTGCGTCGCAGCCTGCACAACGGCCGCAACCCCCTGCTCGACCTCGACAGCCTGTACGGGTCGGGCCCGCGGTTCCCGGGCGAGAAGGACCTCGGCACCACGCGGAGCGAGGCGGCGTACGTGCCCGGTTCGGCCAAGCTGCGGCTCGGCCGGGTCGGCACGGAGCCGATCGGCCCGTTCTCGCTCGTGGCCCCGGGCGACGACCCGCAGCGGGACCTCCCGCGCAGCACCGAGCCGGGCAGCGAGCGCCTGCCGCTGATCCCCGACAGCCGCAACGACGAGAACCTGGTCGTGGCGCAGTTCCACGTCGCGATGATCCGGTTCCACAACGCGGTCGTGGACTGGGTGGCGCGGCACGAGCCGTGGTTCGCCGGCACGCGGCGCTCGCTGTTCGACCGTGCGCAGCAGCTCGTGCGGTTCCACTACCAGTGGCTGGTGGTGAACGACTACCTGCGGACGCTGACCAAGGCGGGCGTGCTCGACGCCGTGCTGGCCGAGGGGCCGACGCTGTTCCGCCCGGCGCGGCGGACCGCGATGCCGCTGGAGTTCGCCGTCGCGGCGTTCCGGTTCGGGCACTCGATGGTGCGCGGAGCGTACGACTTCAACGTCAACTTCACCGGCGGCGGGCCGGGCGGGGTCGCCACGCTGGACCAGCTCTTCCGGTTCACCGGCAACGGCGGGCTCTCGCCGGACCCGGCGAACCCGCTGCCCGCGCTGCCGTCGAACTGGCCGGTCGAGTGGCCGCGCCTGACGGACAAGGGCGACCCGCTGACGTTCCGGATGGCGCGCAAGATCGACCCGTTCCTCGCCGACGGGCTCGGGGACCTGCTCAACGAGGGCAACAGCGCCCCGGAACCGGTCAAGGCGCTCCTCAAGCAGCTCGCGCAGCGCAACCTGCTGCGCGGGTACATGCTCGCGGTCCCGACCGGCGAGGCCGTGGCCGAGGCCCTGCGGGTGCGCCCGCTCACCCCCGAGCAGCTGCGCCGCGACGCGTCGCCCGAGGTGGTCGGCGCGCTCGACGACCTGGACGGCACGCCGCTGTGGTACTACGTGCTCAAGGAGGCAGAGGTCCAGGGCAACGGCAACTTCCTGGGCGAGGTCGGCAGCCGCATCCTGGTCGAGACGTTCCTCTACCTGCTGCGGCTGGACCCGGACTCGTACCTGCGGCGGCCGGGCGGGGACTGGAACCCCGGCTACGGCGTGCGGTTCGAGGACGGGCGGCTCGTCACGACGATCACCGACCTGCTGGCGTTCGCCGGCGTGTTCCCGGTCGGGCAGGACGAGGCGGGCCTGCCGAGGTTCCGCCGCGACGTCACGGGGAAGGGCTACGCGGGGCACGACGGCGCGTGAGGTGGCGCGACGTGCGGGAGGTCTCATCACGCGGCGGCAGCCGAGGCGGCTGACCACTGGTAATGTTGTACCGCCGTCTGAACGGCCGCGGATCGAGAGCGCCCCGGTGAAGCAGTCCCGGAGCACCGCGCAACGACACCGAAGGAGAGCCATGCCGCTCGACACTGCCACGAAGCAGCAGATCATTTCCGAGTACGGGACCAAGCCGGGCGACACCGGCTCGCCCGAGGTGCAGATCGCGCTGCTCACGCAGCGCATCAAGGACCTCACCGAGCACCTGAAGGAGCACAAGCACGACCACCACAGCCGTCGTGGTCTGCTCCTCCTGGTCGGCCAGCGCCGTCGCCTGCAGGGTTACCTGCGGAGCATCGACATCGAGCGCTACCGCGCCCTCGTCGAGAAGCTCGGCCTGCGCCGCTGACCTCGTCACCGCCCAGCCCGGCCCCCGCTGCGGGGGCCGGGCTGGTCTGGTGAGATGCTGTAGTACACAACCCACAGCGCCACCCGCGACCTCGTCCGGTCCTCGGTAGTGGCCTCCCGAGCGACCCGCACCGCGGCGGCTCGGTGGGCCTCGATCGATGACCGTCGGGTGCGGGGGCGTCCCGAGAGAACAAGGAGGGCACCCGTGGAGGGTCCCGAGATCCAGTTCGCCGAGGCCGTGATCGACAACGGTCGCTTCGGCACCCGCACCGTCCGGTTCGAGACCGGGCGCCTCGCCAAGCAGGCCGCCGGCTCCGTCGCCGCGTACCTCGACGGCGAGACCATGCTGCTGTCGACGACGGCGGCGGGCAAGCAGCCCAAGGACCAGTTCGACTTCTTCCCGCTGACGGTGGACGTCGAGGAGCGGATGTACGCCGCGGGTCGCATCCCCGGCTCGTTCTTCCGCCGCGAGGGCCGTCCCTCGACCGAGGCGATCCTCGCCTGCCGCCTGATCGACCGCCCGCTGCGCCCGCTGTTCGTGAAGGGCCTGCGCAACGAGGTCCAGGTCGTCATCACCGTCATGGCGATCCACCCGGACGACGCGTACGACACGCTGGCGATCAACGCCGCGTCGGCGTCGACCCAGATCTCCGGCCTGCCGTTCGACGGCCCGGTCGGTGCCGTGCGCATCGCGCTGGTCGACGGCCAGTGGGTCGCGTTCCCGAAGTACTCCGACAAGGAGCGCGCGGTCTTCGACATGGTCGTGGCCGGCCGTGTCGTGGGTGACGACGTCGCGATCGCCATGATCGAGGCCGAGGCCACCGACGGCGCGTGGAACCTCATCAAGAACGACGGCGTCGCGGCCCCCACCGAAGAGGTCGTCGCCGAGGGCATCGAGGCGGCCAAGCCGTTCATCAAGGCCCTGTGCGACGCGCAGGCGGCGCTCGCCGCGCAGTCCGCCAAGGAGACGCAGGAGTTCCCGCTCTTCCCGGACTACCAGGACGACGCCTACGCCGCCGTCGAGTCGGCCGTCACCGAGCCGACGCGCGAGGCGCTGACCATCGCGGACAAGCAGCAGCGCGAGGGCACGCTCGACGACATCAAGGCCCGCCTGCACGAGCAGCTCGACGGCCAGTTCGAGGGCCGCGAGAAGGAGCTGTCGGCGGCGTTCCGCTCGTTGCAGAAGAAGCTCGTGCGCCAGCGCGTGCTCACCGAGGGCGTCCGCATCGACGGCCGTGGCCTCGCGGACATCCGCACGCTCTCGGCCGAGGTCGAGGTGCTGCCCCGCGTGCACGGCTCGGCGATCTTCGAGCGCGGCGAGACCCAGATCCTGGGCGTCACCACGCTGAACATGCTCCGCATGGAGCAGCAGATCGACTCGCTCGGTCCGGAGACGCGCAAGCGCTACATGCACAACTACAACTTCCCGCCGTACTCGACCGGTGAGACGGGCCGCGTGGGCAGCCCGAAGCGCCGCGAGATCGGCCACGGCGCGCTCGCCGAGCGCGCGCTCGTGCCGGTGCTGCCGAGCCGCGAGGAGTTCCCGTACGCGATCCGCCAGGTGTCCGAGGCGCTCGGCTCCAACGGCTCGACGTCGATGGGTTCGGTGTGCGCGAGCACCCTGTCCCTGCTCAACGCCGGTGTGCCGCTGCGCGCGCCTGTCGCGGGCATCGCCATGGGCCTCGTGTCCGACACCGTGGAGGGCGAGACCCGCTACGCGGCGATGACCGACATCCTCGGTGCCGAGGACGCCTTCGGCGACATGGACTTCAAGGTCGCGGGCACCAAGGAGTTCGTCACCGCGATCCAGCTCGACACCAAGCTCGACGGCATCCCGGCGTCGGTCCTGGCCGCCGCGCTGAACCAGGCCCGCGACGCGCGCCTGACGATCCTCGAGGTCCTGGCCGAGGCGATCGACGTCCCGGACGAGATGTCCCCGAACGCGCCGCGCGTCATCACCGTCAAGGTCCCCACCGACAAGATCGGCGAGGTCATCGGCCCCAAGGGCAAGATGATCAACCAGATCCAGGAGGAGACGGGCGCGGACATCTCCATCGAGGACGACGGCACCGTGTACATCGGTGCCACCGACGGCCCCTCGGCCGAGGCCGCCCGCGCGGCGATCAACGCGATCGCCAACCCGCACGTCCCCGAGGTGGGCGAGCGGTTCGTCGGCACCGTCGTCAAGACGACGTCGTTCGGCGCGTTCATCTCGCTGTCGCCGGGCAAGGACGGTCTGCTGCACATCAGCCAGATCCGCAAGCTCGTGGGCGGCAAGCGCGTCGAGAACGTCGACGACGTGCTCTCCATCGGCCAGAAGGTCCAGGTCGAGATCGGCGAGATCGACCCGCGGGGCAAGCTCTCGCTGGTCGCGGTCACCGACGAGGAGGAGTCGGCGTCGGCCGACGCCGTCGAGACCCCCGCACCCGCGGACGCCTGACATGGCCTGGCACCTGCCGCTCGTCCCCTCGGGCGAGCCCGGTGCCGAGCTCACCGCCGGGCCAGCGCTCGGCGACGGTGGGCGCGTGGATCGGCGTCGGCTCCCGGGACGAGACCGACGGCCACTTCGGCTCGACGCACTTCCTGGAGCACCTGCTCTTCAAGGGCACCGCACGGCGTACGGCGCTCGACATCGCCGAGGCGTTCGACGCCGTGGGCGGCGAGGCGAACGCGGCCACCGGCAAGGAGCACACGTGCTACTACGCGCGCGTGCTCGACTCCGACCTGCCGATGGCGGTCGACGTCATCGCCGACATGGTCACCTCGGCGCGCCTCGACTCCGACGAGCTCGAGACCGAGCGCGGCGTCATCCTCGAAGAGCTCGCGATGAACGACGACGACCCGACCGACGTCGTGCACGAGCAGTTCACCGCGGCCGTGCTGGGCGACCACGCCTTGGGCCGGCCGATCGGCGGCACGCCCGAGACCATCAACGCCGTCCCGCGGGACGCCGTCTGGGACCACTACCGCTGGAACTACCGCCCGGAGACCCTCGTGGTGACCGCGGCGGGCGGCATCGACCACGACCGGCTCGTGCAGCAGGTGACGCAGGCCCTGACCGACGGCGGCTGGGACCTCGACGCCGCGGCCGCGCCCCGTGGCCGGCGCGCCGGGACGGAGGACCGCGAGGGGGTGCCCGACGTCGGCAGCGAGCAGATGATCGTGCGGCCGGTCGAGCAGACCAACATCATCGTCGGCTCGACGGGCATCTCCGCCACGGACGACCGGCGCTTCGCCCTGTCGGTGCTCAACGCCGTGCTGGGCGGCGGGATGTCGTCGCGCCTGTTCCAGGAGATCCGGGAGAAGCGCGGGCTCGCGTACTCGACGTACTCCTTCGCGTCGGCGCACGGCGGCCTCGGCACGTTCGGCCTGTACGCGGGCTGCGCGACGGCGAAGGCCGACCAGGTGACCGAGCTGCTCGTCGAGGAGCTCGAGAAGCTGGCGCACGACGGCATCACCGAGGGCGAGCTCAAGCGGTCCGTGGGGCAGCTGTCCGGCGGTACGGTGCTCGGGCTGGAGGACTCCGGCTCGCGCATGAGCCGGCTGGGCAAGGCCGAGCTCGTCTACGGCGAGCTGCTGTCCCTGGCCGAGTCGCTGGAGCGCATCCAGGCCGTCACAGCCGCGGACGTCCAGGCGCTGGCGCAGGACCTGGCCGCGCGCCCGCGCTCGATCGTGCGCGTGGGCCCGTCCGACAACTGAACCGTCAGCGGGAGCAAGGGGTGGATCGTGAGTGACATCAAGGTGGCCGTGCTCGGGGCGGGCGGCCGCATGGGCACGCAGGCGTGCGCGGCCGTCGAGGCCGCGGACGGCCTCGAGCTGGTCGCCCGGCTGGGGCGCGGCGACGAGGTCTCCGCGGAGACGCTCGCCGGGGCGGACGTCGCGGTGGACTTCACCGTGCCCGCCGTCACCGAGGCCAACGTGCACGCGGTGCTCGACGCCGGGGCGCACGCCGTGGTGGGCACCACCGGCTGGGACGACGCGTCCCGCGGCCGGGTCGCCGCCCACCTGGCCGAGCTGTCCCCGCGCGGGCAGGGCGGCACGGGCGCGCTCGGCGTGCTCATCGCACCGAACTTCGGCCTCTCGGCCGTGCTGGCGATGACGTTCGCGGCCAAGGCCGCGCGCTACTTCGAGTCCGCCGAGGTCGTCGAACTGCACCACCCGAACAAGGTCGACGCGCCGTCCGGCACCGCGCGGCACACCGCCGCGGCGATCGCCGCGGCGCGCGCCGAGGCGGGCCGTGGCCCGTCGCCGGACGCGACCGAGTCGGGCTGGGACGCCCGGGGCGCCGACGTCGACGGCGTGCGGGTGCACGCCGTGCGGCTGCGCGGCCTCGTGGCGCACGAGGAGATCCTGTTCGGCAACGAGGGGGAGCAGCTCGTGATCCGGCAGGACTCGTTCGACCGGGCGTCGTTCATGCCCGGTGTGCTGCTCGCGATCCGCTCGGTGGTCTCGCGCCCGGGGCTGACGGTCGGCCTCGAGCACGTGCTGGACCTGTCGTGAGCGGGTCCGAGGGCGGACCCGGCGCCGCGGGAGCGGACGGCGGCCCGCGGTCGCGCCGCGGGATCCCGCGCGGCCTGCCCGGCGCGCTGGCGGTGACGGCGCTGCTCGCGCTCTACGTCTGGCAGATCGCGGGCCGCGGTCTGGCGATGCTGCGCAGCGGCGAGCCCCTGCTCATCGGCATCGGCGTCGGCGTGCTCGTCATCCCGTTGCTGGTCATCGGGCTCATCGCGCGCGAGTACCGGCTCGCCGCCACCGTCCAGCGGATGGCCGACACCCTCGCGGCCGACGGCGAGCTGCCCGTCGACGACCTGCCGCGCTCGCCGGGCGGCCGCATCGACCGCGCCGCCGCCGACGCGGCGTTCGAGCCCCGGCGGGCCGCGGTCGAGGAGGACCCGGACGACTGGCGCGCCTGGTACAACCTCGCGTTCGCCTACGACGCGGCGGGCGACCGCGGCAGGGCCCGCGCGGCGCTGCGGACGGCGGCCGGCCTGTACCGCCGCTGACGCCGTCCCCCCGGACGGCCGTGACGCGCTCCGGGCCGCCGTTCGTCCTGCGAGCAGCCGCGCCCGGTGCGACGCTCACGTCATGACAGCGACAGCGAACGAGCCGAGCACGCGCCTGAACCGCACCGTCAGCGGCCGGCTCCTCTACCTGTTCATCCTCGGCGACGTGCTCGGCGCCGGCGTCTACGCCCTCGTGGGCGAGCTGGCCGGCGAGGTCGGCGGCGCGGTGTGGCTGCCCCTGCTCGTCGCGCTCGGCCTGGCCCTGCTCACCGCCGGCTCCTACGCCGAGCTCGTCACGAAGTACCCGCGTGCGGGCGGCGCCGCCGTGTTCGCCGAGCGAGCCTTCAAGCAGCCGATCGTCTCCTTCCTCGTCGGCTTCTCCATGCTCGCGGCCGGTGTCACCAGCGCGGCGGGCCTCTCGCTGGCCTTCGCGGGCGACTACTTCGCCGCGTTCGTCGACGCCCCCGACCGCCTCGTCGCGCTGCTCTTCCTCACCGCCGTGGCCCTGCTCAACGCGCGCGGCATCAAGGAGTCGCTCGGCGCGAACGTCGTCATGACGGTGATCGAGGTGGGCGGCCTGGTGCTCATCGTCGTCCTCGCCGCCGTCGTGCTCGGCCGGGGCGACGGCGAGCCGGGCCGGGCCGTGCAGTTCGCCGACGGGGTGACGCCCGCGCTGGCCGTGCTGTCCGCCGCCATCCTCGCGTACTACTCGTTCGTCGGCTTCGAGACCTCCGCCAACGTCGCCGAGGAGGTCAAGGACGTGCGGCGGGTCTACCCGCGGGCGCTGTTCGGTGCGCTGGTCACGGCGGGCGTCGTCTACCTCGCGGTCGGTGTCGCCGCCGTCACGGTGGTGGACCCGGAGACGCTCGCCGGGTCGACCGGCCCGCTGCTCGAGGTCGTCTCGGCGGCCGGCGGCGTGCCGGCGTGGCTGTTCTCCCTCGTCGCGCTCATCGCCGTCGCCAACGGGGCGCTGCTCACCATGATCATGTCCAGCCGCCTCGCCTACGGCATGGCCGAGCAGCGGCTCCTGCCGTCGGTCCTCGACCGCGTGCTGCCGGGCCGCCGCACGCCGTGGGCGGCGATCGTCGCCACGACGCTGGTCGCGATGGTGCTCGTGTTCACGGGCGACCTCGCGGCCCTCGCCGAGACGGTGGTGCTGCTCCTGCTGCTCGTGTTCATCAGCACGAACGTGGCCGTGCTCGTGCTCCGCAAGGACCACGTGGAGCACGAGCACTTCCGCGTCGTGACCGTGGTGCCGTGGCTGGGTGTGGCGAGCTGCGTGCTGCTGCTGAGCCAGCAGTCGGGCGCGACGTGGCTGCGGGCGGGGGCGCTGCTCGCCCTCGGCGCGGTGCTCTACCTGGCGATGCGCCTGGCACGGCGCGGCAACGGCCACACGGGCGGGGACGCCGACGCCGCGCCGCGCGACGACGCGGCGGGCGGCGTCACGCGCTGACCGGCTCGGTGTGTCCGTCCGTGGGCACCCAGCGCGCCAGCACCAGCGCGAAACCCACCACCAGCAGCGCCGCCGTGAGCACGAACGGGTAGGTGCGGTCGATCCCGGACAGCCAGCCGGAGATCCACCCGAACGGCGCCGCGGCGAGCATGATGACCGTGCGCTGGAGCGCCATGACGCGGGACCGTTCGCCCGCGTCGACGTGCAGCGCCACGAGCGACTCCGAGAGCATGAACAGCATGCCCGCGCCGAAGCTGTCGAGCAGCAGGCACAGGCCGAGGAACGCGTACGTCGTGGGCGTCGCGCCGCCGTCGGCCGCCGGGATCGCGACGAGGAGCAGCTGCCCGGCCAGGTACACGCCGAACCCCCACAGCGTCGCCCGCTTGAGGTCCGCCGCGGCGGTCATGAGCGGGATGAGCGTGAAGAAGAAGGTGACCGACAGGATCGAGCGGACCATCGGGAAGAACGGCAGCAGGGCGTCCGGCACGTGCAGGTGCTGGCTGGCGACCACCTGCCAGAACGTGCCGTTGACGAGCGTCACCGCCGCGAACAGCGCCGCGACGGCGAGCGCGAGGAGCGACCCGCGCGAGCGCAGCAGCAGCCCGAGCGCCCCGCGGTAGCCGGCCAGCAGGGTCCAGACGCTCTGGCCGCGCGTGGCGGCCATGCGCACCCTGCCCTGACGCGTCTCGTGCGACCACAGGTAGAGCCACACGATCTTGACCGTCATGACCACGGCCGCGTTGACGTACAGGATGCGGGCGGCCGGCTCCAGCCCGAGCTGGGCGACCAGGACGGCGGCGATCGGCGCGAACAGCGCCGAGCAGTCGGCGGCCACCTTGACCAGCGAGTAGATCCGCGTGAGCTGGTGCCGCTCGGCGTCCTCGACCATGAGGCAGTCCCACGAGTTCTGCGTCACCTGCAGGGCACCGTTGACGAGCGACGCCGCGAGGAAGAACCAGAAGTCCTGCGCCACGGCCCACAGGATGCACGGGATCACCCAGGCGACGACGTCGAACCAGGCGGTCGTGGCGCGCCGGCCGAGACGGTCGGTGATGATGCCGCCCGCCAGGCCGAAGACGACCTGGGAGACCATGCCGACGGTGGCGAGGAAGCCGATCTGGGCGTCGTGCAGGCCCAGGGCCAGCATGTACACCGACGCGTACGGGAGCACGAGGGCCATGGACAGGCCCCACAGGGGCTCGGTCCAGACGCAGGCGCGCGGGTTGCCACGGAGCTCGACAAGCGTCCGCCAGAGGGACGTACGGGTGCTGGCCACGGGCCAAGTGAAGCATCTGTCCACCGCTTCGTGTACATCGTTTTCGCAGTGCGGGCGGCGGGGACGGCGCGGACGTGCGTCAGTCGGTCAGGCTCGTCCAGCAGTAGAGCCCGTGCCCGGCGTCGGCGGCGCGGGTGGCGAGCGCCGCCAGGGGCAGCAGGGCGGCGACGAGGTTCCGGCGGGGCGCCGTCGGGCCGCCGGTGCCGGACCAGGCGCGGGCCGCCTCGACCAGCCGCGCCGGGCCGGCCGAGGCGAGGTCGTCGAGCAGCGGCTGCGCGACGGACACCACCCAGGGGCCCTCCTCGCCGCTGTCGCACACCAGCGCGCCGTGGCGGGGGTGCGCGGTCACCTCGCGGTAGGGGCGCCCCGACAGGACGCCGGCGAGCCCGCCGAGCATGACGAACGGGTCGACGGACGGCAGCACGACGGCGTCGAACCGTGGCTGGTGCGTGCGCAGGTCAGGCTCGCTGGGGCCGCCGGGCACGTCGAGCACCGACGCGGCCGCCTCGTCGGTCGGCGCGGCGAAGTACTCGGTGCGGATCCCCATGCGGCCGATGGTCGCAAGGCCGTGTCACGGGACTGTCACACGGGCGTGAAACCTGATGACGTCGGTGCGGGCGCTCCCTCAGATCTGCGCCGACCAGCGGTGCTCGACGATCTCGCGCGGGCCGGTCGCGAGCGTGCGGGTGCGTCCGTCCTCGCCGAGGCCGCTGGACCCGAGGAACGCGGCGCGGGCGCTGTCGTCGGCGAGCGCCCAGGTCGTGACGGTGTCGGCGCCGTCGGTACGGAGCCGGTCGACGGCGGCCGCGAGCAGCCGTGACCCGTGGCCGGCGCGCTGCGCCCGGGGGAGCACCTCGAGGGACAGCACCTGGCCGGGGGAGACGGCGGCGAAGCCGACGACGTCCGGCCCCTCCAGGGCCACGAAGACGGCGAAGCCGGGGCCCGGCGGCGAGCCGATGGCGTCCGCCCAGCGCTCGCGCATCGCGGGGACGTCGAGGGCCTCGATGACGCCCTCGCCGAGCACGCCGGTGGCGCGCCAGGCGGCGACCTGGACGTCGGTCACCGCGGACTCGTCGCCCGGGACGGCAGGCCGGACGGACACGTCGGCGGTCTCACGGAACAGTGCCATCCGGCAACCCTACCGAGACCTCTGGGGCGGTCGCAGTCCCGCCGTCACGGCTTGCTGTCGCGACCGGCCCGCGCGGTCCCGGGTCAGCCCCAGCCCAGCGCTCGCAGCCCGGCCGCCGTCGCGGCGGCGAGGAAGACGACCACGATGAACGGAGCGCGCAGCGCGAGGGCCAGGGCGGCAACGGCGAGGGCAGGCACCCGCGCGTCGACCACGAGGGCGCGGCCGTCGGCGAAGCCCTGGACGACGACGAGCGAGACGAGCAGCGCGACGGTGACGAGCGTGGTGACGCGCGAGACCCGCTCGGAGGCGAGCCACGAGCGGGGCACGAGGTGGCCGGCGAGCTTGAGCGCGAAGCAGGCCAGCGACGCGACCAGCACGGTGGTCCAGAGGGCTGCTGCGGTCATCGGACGGCCTCCCTGTCAGTGTCGTCGGCGTCGGTGGGCCCGCCCGCCGCCCCGGGGCCGCGCGGTGCGACGAGTCCCACGACGACCGCCACGGCGGCCGCGGCGAGCACGGGGATCCCCGGCGGGACGAACGGCACGAGGGCCGCGGTGGCGACGACGGCGAGCGCGGCGACGAGCTGTGCGCGGCGCGGCGCGAGGCGGGGCCAGACGAGCGCGAGGAACGCCGCGGCGGCGGCCGCGTCGAGGCCCCATGCCCGCGGGTCGCCGAGCGCGTCGCCGGCGAGCGCACCGAGCAGCACGAACGTGTTCCAGAGCACGAAGACGCCCACGCCCGTCACCCAGAACCCCGCCCGCGAGGCGGCGGGCTCGGGCTGGGCGACGGCGACCGCCGTCGACTCGTCGATGGTGAGCTGGGCCGCGGCCAGCCGGCGCCAGCCCCGGACCTCCAGCAGCGGCGACACGACGGCGCCGTAGAGGGTGTTGCGCAGGCCGAGCAGGGTGGCGGTGGCGATCGCGGCGACGGGCGTGCCCGCGGCGCCGACGACGCCGACGAGCGCGAACTGCGACCCGCCGGAGAACATGAGCAGGCTGAGCGCCATGGTGGGCGCGAGGCCCACGCCCGCGGCGACCGACAGCGCGCCGAACGAGACGCCGTACAGGCCCGTGGCCACGGACACGCTCACGCCCTGGCGCACGGCCGCACGCACGGCCGGGGTGCTGGAGGGGACGTTCACGCGGGGAGGTTACGCCGTGCGCGGCGGACGGCGCGGCGGCGTCCCGCCGGGCGGACGCGTGTGCGCCGCGGCGCCCCGTGCGCGCTACAGCGCCACGTACACCGTCTCCTGGTACTCGTCGATGCCGACGTCGCCGCCCTCGCGCCCCAGGCCCGACGCCTTGACGCCGCCGAACGGGGCGCTGGCGTCGGACACGAGGCCGCGGTTGATGCCGATCATGCCGGCCTCGATGTCCTCCATGGCGCGCTGCGCCCGCGCGAGCGACGTCGTGTACGCGTAGGCCGCCAGCCCGTACGGGGTGGAGTTGGCCAGCTCATAGGCCTCGTCGTCGGACCCGAAGCGCACGACCGGGGCGACGGGGCCGAAGATCTCCTCCGTCACGATCGTGGCGTCGGCGCTGACCCCCGTGAGCACGGTCGGCTCGAAGAAGTGCCCCGGCCGGTCGAGGCGCGAGCCGCCGGTGAGGACCTGGGCGCCCTGTGCGACGGCGTCGTCGACGAGCCCCGTGACCTTCTCGACCGCCGCCTCCGAGATGAGCGGGCCCACCTGGGCGCCGGGCTGCGTGCCCGGCGCGGTGACCTGCTCGCCCACGGCCCGCGCGAACCGGTCCGCGAAGTCGCGTGCGACGGAGTCGTGCACGAGGAAGCGGTTGGCCGCGACGCAGGACTGGCCGGAGTTGCGGAGCTTGGCGATCAGGGCGCCCTCGACGGCGGCGTCGAGGTCGGCGTCCGCGAAGACGATGAACGGGGCGTTGCCGCCCAGCTCCATCGAGCTGCGCAGCACGTTGGCCGACGCCTGCGCGAGCAGCGTGCGACCCACACCGGTCGATCCGGTGAAGGAGACCTTGCGCAGTCTCGGGTCCTCGAACAGGGGGCCGGTCACGTCGGCCGCGTGCGTGGTCGGCACCACGTTGACGATGCCTGTCGGCAGACCGCGTTCCTCGGCCTCCGAGCGGACGATCTCGGCGACCAGGAGCGTCGTCAGCGGCGTCAGCTCGGACGGCTTGACCACGACGGTGCACCCGGCGGCCAGCGCCGGCGCGATCTTGCGGGTCGCCATCGCGATGGGGAAGTTCCACGGCGTGATGAGCAGGCTCGGGCCCACGGGCCGGCGGCTCACGTACTGCGTGTTCCCGCCCGACGGCGCCCGGCGCACCAGACCGTCGGCGCGCACCGCCTCCTCGGCGAACCAGCGCAGGAACTCGGCGCCGTAGACCACCTCGGCACGTGCCTCGGCCAGCGGCTTGCCCGCCTCAGCGGTGATGAGGGCCCCGATGTCGTCGGCGCGCGCGACCAGGCGCGCGTACACGGCGCGCAGCAGCTCGGAGCGCTCGCGGGGCGGCACGGCTCGCCAGGCGGGAGCGGCGGCGTGCGCGGCGTCGAGAGCGCGGAGGGCGTCGGCGGGTGTCGCGTCGGCCACGTCGAAGATTCCCTGGCCGGTGGCCGGGTCGGCGACCTCGAACGTGGACCGGTCCGCCGCGGGGCCCCAGTGCCCGTCGACGAGGAGGCCGGTGGGCAGGTGCGCCACGAGGGCGGGGGAGAGCGTCGTCGCCGTCATAGTTCCGAGTATCCACGGGGGCGCAAGGTGCACGCGACCGGCCCTCGCGGGAGAACGGTGCGACCGGGTATCGTCGCGGCCACGCCCAGGAGCAACCGTGCGATACGGAGGATCACGATGACCGCGACGGCCGACCTCTACGACGAGCACGGCGAGGTGCTCGCGTCCCTCGCCGTCCAGCTCCGGGACCTCGGGGGCGTACGTGCCTTCTCCGGACCGGTGCGCACCGTGCGCTGCCACGAGGACAACGGCCTGGTCAAGGCCGTGACGCAGACCCCGGGTGAGGGCGCCGTCCTCGTCGTCGACGGCGGCGGCTCGCTGCGCAGCGCCCTCATGGGCGACCTCATCGCCGCGGCGGCGGTCGAGAACGGCTGGGCCGGGGCGATCGTCCACGGCGCGATCCGCGACTCGGCGGCGATCGGCCGGCTGCCGCTGGGCGTCAAGGCGCTCGGCACCAACCCGCGCAAGTCGGCCAAGACGGGGGCGGGCGTGCTCGACGAGCCGGTCGAGATCGGCGGCGTCGTGTTCCGGCCGGGCGCCATGGTGTACGCCGACGAGGACGGCGTCCTCGTCGAGCGGTGACCGACCTCGTCCTGCTGAACGGGCTGCCGGGCGTCGGGAAGTCGACCGTCGCGGCGGTCTGGGCTGCCCGGCGCCCGGGAACGCTGTGCCTCGACATGGACGTGGTCCGGACCCTGGTCAGCGGCCCGGCGGGGGAGACGGCGGGGCTCGCGCGCGCCCTCGGGCTCGCCATGGCGGCCGAGCACCTGCGCGGCGGGCGCGACGTCGTCGTGCCGCAGCTGGTGGCGCGGACCGACCAGGTGCGCCGCCTCACCGACGTCGCGCAGGACGCCGGCGCGCGCCTGGTCCACGTGGTGCTCGAGGCGCCTCCGGAGGTCGTCGCGGAGCGCGTGCGGGCCGACGCGGCGGCCCACCGGGCGGACCTCGACCCCGCGCGGACGGCCGCCTACGCCGCGGGCCTCGCGTCCGTGGCGCGGCTGCCCGGCGTCCTGCGGCTGGGCGCCGTCGACGTCACGGACACCGTCGACGCGCTGGGACGGCTGCTCGCCGAGGGGCCCTGACCGGGACCGGTCCAGGGCATCGGGAGGGCTGTGGACAACGCGGTGAACCGGGCGGTAAACGGTACGGTAGTGCCATGGTTCTTCCCACCGGCCCCGCGCGCCCGTTCGGCGCGGTCCTGACCGCCATGGTCACCCCGATGACGCCCGACGGCGTCGTGGACCTCGAGGCGGCGGCCAAGCTGGCGAAGAAGCTGGTCGACGACGGCAACGACGGCCTCGTCCTGTCCGGCACCACCGGTGAGTCGCCGGTCACGCACACGCCCGAGAAGGAGGAGCTCGTCGCCGCCGTCGTGGAGGCGGTGGGCGACCGCGCCGCCGTCGTGGCGGGCGCGGGCTCGAACGACACGGTGCACGCGATCCGCATGGCCGAGCAGGCCGCGGAGGCCGGCGCCGACGGCCTGCTGGTCGTGTCCCCCTACTACTCGCGGCCCAGCCAGGAAGGGCTGTACCAGCACTTCCTGGCGGTCGCCGACGCGACGGACCTGCCCGTCATGCTCTACGACGTGCCGGGGCGCACCGTGGTGCGCATCTCCCGGGACACCTACCTGCGCCTCGCGCAGCACCCGCGCATCGTCGCGACCAAGGACGCGACGGGCGACGTGTACGCGGCGAGCAAGCTGCTCGCGGAGACGGGCCTCGCCTGGTACTCGGGCGACGACGGCATGCTGCTGCCCTTCCTCAGCGTGGGCGGCGCGGGCATCGTCTCCGTCGCGGCCCATGCGGTGGGCGCGCAGTTCGCCGAGGTGGTCCGCCGGTTCGACGCCGGCGACCTGGCCGGCGCCGTCGAGGTCTTCCGCGGCACCACCGGCGTCATCGACGCGCTCAACGGCACCGGTGCCCAGGCCGTCATGGCCAAGGCCGCCGTCGAGCTGCTCGGCGTCACCACCAACCGCTTCCTGCGCCTGCCGAACGTCGCGGCGTCGGACGACGAGGTCGTCGCCGTGCGCGCCGCGCTCGTCGACGCGGGGCTCCTGACGCCGCAGGGCGCACCCCTGCCCGCCGTGAGCGAGCTCGCCGAGGCGAGCGCCGCCGTCGGGCACTGATACTTCACTGTTGGAACGAGGCCTTGGAGGCCACGTGAGTCATCCTCACCCCGAACTGTCCCTCCCCCCTGCGCTGCCCGAGAACGGGCTCCGCGTGGTCGCCCTCGGCGGCCTGGGCGAGGTGGGACGCAACATGGCGGTGCTCGAGCACCGCGGCAAGCTGCTGGTCATCGACTGCGGCGTCCTCTTCCCCGAGGACAACCAGCCCGGCGTGGACCTGATCCTGCCGGACTTCGACTACATCAAGGACCGTCTCGACGACGTCGAGGCGATCGTGCTCACGCACGGCCACGAGGACCACATCGGCGCCGTGCCGTACCTGCTGCGGCTGCGCGGGGACATCCCGCTGGTCGGCTCGCGGCTGACGCTCGCCTTCATCGAGGCGAAGCTCAAGGAGCACCGCATCAAGCCGTACACCCTCGAGGTCAAGGAGGGCCAGCGGGAGCAGCTCGGCGTGTTCGACTGCGAGTTCGTCGCGGTCAACCACTCGATCCCCGACGCGCTCGCCGTCGCGGTCACCACCGCCGCGGGCACCGTGCTGCACACGGGCGACTTCAAGATGGACCAGCTGCCGCTCGACGGCCGCATCACCGACCTGCGCGCCTTCGCCCGCCTCGGCGAGAAGGGCGTCGACCTGTTCATGGTCGACTCGACCAACGCGGAGGTGCCGGGCTTCGTCACGCCGGAGGCCGAGATCGGCCCCGTGCTCGACAACGTCTTCGCGCACGCCGACAAGCGGATCATCGTCGCATCGTTCTCCTCGCACGTGCACCGCGTGCAGCAGGTGCTGGGCGCCGCGCACGCCCACGGCCGCCGCGTCGCGCTCGTGGGGCGCTCCATGGTGCGCAACATGGGCATCGCGGCCGACCTCGGCTACCTCGACGTGCCCCCGGGCGTGCTCATCGACCTGAAGAAGGCCGACTCGGTGCCCGACGACCAGATCGTCTACATGTCGACGGGCTCGCAGGGCGAGCCGATGGCCGCGCTGTCGCGCATGGCCAACGGCGACCACAAGGTCCAGGTCGGCTTCGGCGACACCGTGATCCTCGCCTCGTCGCTCATCCCGGGCAACGAGAACGCCGTCTTCCGCATCATCAACGGTCTGACCCGCCTCGGCGCGCGCGTCGTGCACAGCGGCAACGCCAAGGTGCACGTCTCCGGACACGCCTCGGCCGGTGAGCTCATGTACTGCTACAACATCCTCAAGCCGCGCAACGTCATGCCGGTGCACGGCGAGGTGCGCCACCTCGTGGCCAACGGGGCGCTCGCGGTCAAGACCGGCGTGCCGGCCGACCGCGTGGTCCTCGCCGAGGACGGCGTGGTCGTCGACCTCGTCGACGGCAAGGCGTCCGTCGTGGGCGCCGTGCCGTGCGGCTACGTGTACGTCGACGGCTCGTCCGTGGGCGAGATCACCGACGCGGAGCTTAAGGACCGCGTGATCCTGGGCGAGGAGGGCTTCGTGTCCGTCTTCGCCGTGATCGACACGGCGACGGGCAAGGTGCTCGCGCCGCCGCAGGTGCTGGCCCGGGGCCTCGCCGAGGACGCGTCGGTGTTCGACAAGGTGCTCCCGGAGGTGTCCTCCGCGCTCGAGAACGCCATCGCGGGCGGCGCGACGGACACCCACCAGCTCCAGCAGATCATGCGCCGCACCATCGGCCGGTTCGTGGCCACGCGGCTGCGCCGCAAGCCGATGATCGTGCCGGTGGTCGTCGAGGCCTGACCTCGGTCCGGCCGCCCGCGCCACGCCCCGTCTCCCTGCGAGGGAGGCGGGGCGCCGTCGTTCGCCGGGCCCGGCGCCCGTCGCGGCCCGATCCCGCCGCCGCTCAGTTTCCGGGCTCTGCGTCGTCCATTCCCCAGGGACGCCCGGCACCCGGTCGGCGCGAGGCCGCAGAGGCGGCGAGACGAGTGAGGACGAGATGACGCAGCGCACGGGGTTCGACACGGCGGCCGCCGTCACGCGGTCGATGCTCGGCTGGGGCGTGGTGGCTGGACCGTTCTACCTTGTGGTCGGACTGGTCCTGGCCCTGACGCGGGAGGGGTTCGACCTCGCCCGCCACCCGCTGAGCGCCCTCATGCTCGGCGAGGGCGGGTGGATGCAGGTGGTGAACCTGGGCCTGAGCGGGCTCATGGTCCTCGTCGCCGGAGTCGGTACGGTCCGGGCCGGCGCACGGGGGACCGGCATCGGCGTCGCGACCTACGGTGTCGGGATGGTGGCGGGTGCGGTCTTCCGGCCCGACCCGCTGTCCGGCTTCCCGCCCGGGCAGGACGGCGCGACCGTGCCGAGCGCGTCGGGGATCCTGCACCTGGCCTCCGGCGGTGTCGGTCTCGTCGCGGTCGCGGTGGCCGCGATCCTGTTCGGCGGGTGGCTCGCGCGGCGGGGCGAGCGCGGGCGCGCCGCCTGGTCGCGCGTCGCGGGCGCCGTGGTCCTCGGGGGCTTCCTCGGCGGCGTCGCCCTCGGTCCCGCGGGGATGGCGGGCCTGTGGCTCGCCGTGGTGGTCGGCTTCGCCTGGCTGCTCGTGGCCTCCGTGCGGGTGTACCGCGAGGTGCCGCACCCGGACGGCGCGCGCTCGGCCGCGTAGGCAGGTCAGCCGGCCAGCAGCGCCTCGGCCACCGTGGCGCCCGCCTGCGTGAACGCCTCGGCCCGGGTGGCCTCGTCGCCCGGCAGCAGCCCGGCGAGCTCGAGCGACACCAGTCCGTGCACCAGGCCCCACAGCCCGACGGCAGCGGCCAGCACGCGGTCGTCGGGGGCGCCGTCGAGCACGCGCGCGACCGCGGCGTGCAGCACGCGGAAAGTGGGTTGCTCGACGGCCCGCGCCGGGTCACCGCCCGACGGGGCGACGCCCCGGTGGAACATGACCCGGAAGTAGTGGGGGTCGGCCAGGGCGAAGCGCCGGTAGGCCCGGCCGAGCGCGCGCAGGTCCTCGACCGGGTCGGCGCCCCGGCCCGCGGCCGCGAGCTCGTGCGCGAACCGACGGAACCCCTCGTCGCTCACCGCCTCGACCAGCGCCTCGCGCGAGCCGAAGAGCGCGTAGACGGCCGACGCGCTGGTCCCCGCGTCGGCAGCGACCTTGCGGACGGTCACGGCGGTCTCGCCGTCCGACGAGATGACGCGCGAGGTGACCTCGAGCAGTCGGGTGCGCAGGGCGTCGTCGTGCAGTCGGGGACGGGCCATACCGCGAGTCTAAGCACCTTGACGCGGGTTGACGAACGATGTTTGATAACACCGTTCGTAAACCTCGACCCCAGGAGGAACCGTGCTCGAGCTCTCCGACCCCGCCCGCGTCACGGCGGGCATCGTGCTGCTGACCGTCGTCGGGATCGAGTCGGGCGGCTTCTTCCTCGTGCGGGTGTTCGCCGGCGCGCTCGGCGAGCGCGTGGCTGCCACCGACCTGCAGAAGAGCTTCTTCCGCGCGGGCCACGCCCATGCGGGCGTGCTGGTGGTCCTCGGCCTGGTCTGCCTGCTGCTCGCCGAGGCGACGACCCTGACCGGGTTCCTGCGCTGGCTCGCCGGCACGGGCGTGCTGTGCGCGGCGATCCTGCTGCCCGCCGGGTTCTTCTTCTCCGCCATGGGGCAGGGGCGCACGACGCCGAACCGCGCGGTCGTGCTGCTGCCCGTCGGTGCGGTCGTCCTCGCGGCCGGCGTGGTCACTCTCGGGCTGGGTCTGCTCCTGTCCTGACCGGAAAGTCCGCGGCGCACCAGCGGCGATCAGTCACCACATACCGGACACGGGCCCGGTCCAGGACACACCGCGAGGGGTTCCCGGGCCGGGCCGTCGTGCGCGGTTACCGTGGCGGCATCATGGCGACCCGCACGTCGGCCCGGCGAGGCTCCGGGAAGGGAACGGGGCAGGGCGCGAAGAGCGCCAGGCCCAAGACCGCAGCGTCGAAGCGATCGACCCAGCGCCGGGGGGCTGCCCGCCCGGCGCAGAAGGCTGCGTCGGTGCCGTCCCGCCCGCCGTGGCCGGTCCGCGCCGTGCGCGGCGTCTGGATGGGCATGGCCCACGCCGTGGGCGGGGCCGCGCGGGCCGCCGGTCCGCGCCCGGTGCAGGACACCGACGAGAGCGCGCAGGGCGCCAGAGGGCAGGCCAGAGGGCAGGGAGGACAGGAACTGGAACCGGACCACCGGCGCGACGGCGTCGGCTTCGCGTTGCTCGCCGTCGCGGTCATCGTCGCGGCGCGCGAGTGGTGGGGCATCGACGGGGCGTTCGGCGACGGCGTGCACGCGGTCGTCGCGGGCACGTTCGGCATCGCGGGCGTGGCCCTGCCGGTGCTGCTGGTCTGGCTCGCCGTGCGCGTCATGCGCCACCCCGAGCGGTCCCAGCAGAACGGGCGCGTGGCCATCGGCCTGAGCTTCCTCGTGGTCGCCACGTGCTCCCTGGTGCACATCAGCGCGGACCTGCCCTCGCCCGCCGACGGCTTCGCACCGGTGCAGGACGCCGGCGGCGTCATCGGCTTCCTCTTCGCGACACCGGTGGTCACCGGCCTGACCCAGTGGTTCGCCATCCCGCTGTACGTGCTGGCCGGCTTCTTCGGCGTGCTCATCGTGACGGCGACCCCGGTGCACCGCATCCCGGCACGCCTGCGTGGTCTCTACGACCGGCTCACGGGCAACCACCGCGACGCGGGGGCCGACGGCGAGGACGGCCTCCCCCTCGCCGAGGGCGTGTCCGCGCACGACGGCAAGCCCGCGCCGAAGCGGCGCAAGCGGCGCACCAAGCAGGAGATCGCCGCCGAGAAGGAGCGGCTCGCGGGCTTCGTGGGCGACGAGGCCTTCGAGAAGGCCGCCGAGGTCGAGGCTGCCGAGCGCGCCGCGAAGGCCGGCAAGGCCACGACGCAGCGGATCCCGACGCACGAGTCGGCGGGCAAGGTCACGGGCGCCCCGGCCATCGGCCCCGGCGTCCTCGGCCCGGACGGCGAGCCCGCCGCTCCCGCTGACGGCCCGCGCCCGCCGCAGGCGAGCAGCCCCGTGCCGCGCGGCGTGCAGCCCATGCTCGAGGGCGACACCGTCTACCTGCTGCCGGACGAGGAGCTCCTGGTCCAGGGCCCGCCGCACAAGGCGCGGTCGGCCGCGAACGACCGCGTGGTCGAGTCGCTGACCGGGGTGTTCGAGCAGTTCGGCGTCGACGCCAAGGTCACGGGCTTCACGCGCGGACCGACCGTCACGCGCTACGAGGTCGAGGTGGGGGCCAAGACCAAGGTCGAGCGCATCACGTCCCTGTCCAACAACATCGCCTACGCCGTGGCGAGCGCGGACGTGCGCATCCTCTCGCCGATCCCGGGCAAGTCCGCGATCGGCATCGAGATCCCGAACTCCGACCGCGAGACGGTCGTGCTCGGCGACGTGCTGCGCTCGAGCGCGGCTCGGCGCACCGAGCACCCGATGGTCATGGGCGTGGGCAAGGACGTCGAGGGCGGCTACGTCGTGGCCAACCTCGCGAAGATGCCGCACATCCTGGTCGCCGGCGCCACCGGCGCGGGCAAGTCGAGCTTCATCAACTCGATGATCACCTCGATCCTCATGCGGTCGACGCCCGAGCAGGTGCGCCTCATCCTCGTGGACCCCAAGCGCGTCGAGCTCACGATCTACGAGGGCATCCCGCACCTCATCACGCCGATCATCACCAACCCGAAGAAGGCGGCGGAGGCCCTCGACTGGGTCGTGCGCGAGATGGACGCCCGGTACGACGACCTGGCGGCCTTCGGCTTCAAGCACATCGACGACTTCAACGCGGCCGTCCGCGCGGGCAAGGTCAAGCCGCTGCCCGGCTCCGAGCGCAAGATCGCGCCCTACCCGTACCTGCTGGTCGTGGTCGACGAGCTCGCCGACCTCATGATGGTCGCCCCGCGCGACGTCGAGGCCTCCATCCAGCGCATCACGCAGCTCGCGCGCGCGGCCGGCATCCACCTCGTGCTGGCCACCCAGCGTCCGTCCGTCGACGTCGTCACCGGGCTCATCAAGGCGAACGTGCCGTCACGGCTCGCGTTCGCGACGTCGTCGCTGGCCGACTCGCGCGTCGTGCTCGACCAGCCCGGCGCCGAGAAGCTCATCGGACAGGGTGACGCGCTCTTCCTGCCCATGGGCGCGGCCAAGCCGATGCGCGTGCAGGGCGCCTGGGTCACCGAGTCCGAGGTGCACGAGGTCGTCGAGCACGTCAAGAACCAGCTCAAGCCCGTCTACCGCGAGGACGTCACCGCGCCCGCCGCGGCGAAGAAGCAGATCGACGAGGACATCGGTGACGACCTCGACCTGCTGCTGCAGGCGGCGGAGCTCGTGGTCACCACGCAGTTCGGCTCGACGTCCATGCTGCAGCGCAAGCTCCGCGTCGGCTTCGCCAAGGCAGGTCGCCTCATGGACCTCCTGGAGTCCCGCGAGATCGTGGGTCCCTCGGAGGGGTCGAAGGCGCGCGACGTCCTCGTGACGCCTGACGACCTGCCTGCCGCGCTCGCCCTCATCCGTGGGGAGCAGCCGCCCCCCGTCTTCGACCAGGCGGCCGGCGGCGACGGCGACGCGGGCGGCGACCCGTACGCGGACGGCACCGACGGCCACCTGCCGCCGGCCGCCGCCGAGTACCACGACGACGCCGACGCGGTGCGCCAGGTGCCCTGACAGCGATCCCGCGGCGCCCGGCCGGGCCGGGCTCAGAGGGTGCGCGGGACGACGCGCGGCTCGGGCTCGCCCGAGGGGAGCGGCGGCTCGCGCAGCTCGTCCACCGCGTCGCCGACGGCGTCCTGCGCGATCGCCAGGCGCTGCTCGAGGTCACCGGCCGACAGCGTGCCCTGGTCCGGGTGGGCGATCGCCTCGCGCGTACCGCGCAGACGGTGGCCCGCGGCCAGGTCGACCGTGGTGGCCGCCCACCGCACGCCGGTCACGCGCGCCGGCTTGCCCGGCCGCTGCACGACGTCGGCGACCATCATCAGCCCGGCGGTCGTGGCCAGGACGCAGCAGTCCGGGCCCTGGTTCGAGAGCAGGTTGCCGAGGCCGTAGGCGACCCACATGCCCTTCCGGCCCGGGCCGCCCTCGAGCCGCGTGATCGGCTGCGGCACGTGGGCGTGGTGCCCGATCACCAGGTCCACCTGCCGGGAGCCGGCCAGGGCCTCGGTGACCTCCTGCTGGTGGGGTGTCGGCTCGGTGACGTACTCGTACCCGTCGTGCAGGCTCACGACCACGAGGTCGGCGCCGGCGGCCCGCGCCTCCTTCGCCTGCCGGACGATCCGGTCGGTGTCGATGAGGTCGACCGACCACTCGCCCTCCGGCGGCTCGAACCCGTTGAGGCCGTAGGTGGCCGCGAGGTGGGCGACCGTGACCGTGCGGTCCTCCCGCGTCAGCTCGTAGAGCTGCGGCGCGAGGGACTCCTCGCGGTCGCGCGCGGTGCCCACGTGGCCCATGCCCGCGGCGTCGAGGGCGTCGAGCGCGGCGGCCAGCCCGTCGAAACCGGCGTCGGCGGCGTGGTTGGACGCCGTCGAGCAGCCGTCCCAGCCCTGCTCGCCCAGGTCCCGGACAACCTCGTGGGGCGCGCGGAACACCGGGTACCCCGAGGGGGTGACGCCGGGCGGCGCGACGGGCACCTCGAGGTGGCACAGTGCGAGGTCGGCGGCCTCCACCCAGGGGTCGATGCCCGCCAGCAGCGGCGAGTACTCGAACCCGTCAGCCGTCCGGGCCGACTCGTTCACCGGCCCGTGCGGGAGCACGTCGCCCGCCGCGAGCAGCGTGAACCGCACGTCCTGGGGCGTCGGTGACGGGCTCGGGGACGGCGAGGGGCTCGTGCTCGCGGACGGCTCGGCCGCGCTGCTCGGACCGGGATCGATGGTGCAGCCCGTGGTGCCGACGGCCAGCGTGCAGGCGAGGACGAGCGGGAGGAGCCGGAAGGACGGCAGGGACACGGGGAGCCGCCTGGTGCGGGCTGAGGTCACGTCCGGATGGTAGGCGAGCGGGCCGGGTCCGGCGACCAAAGGCGTGGTGCGGGCGGTCCGGTGGGCGGTCGGTGGGCGCCCCGTGCGCGGTTAGGCTTGAGGAATGGTCACCGACCCCCCGTCGCCCTGGAACATCGCGAACATCGTGACGATGATCCGTATCGCCATGGTCCCGTTCTTCGCCTGGGCGCTGCTCGCGCAGGGCGGTGACGACGTCACCTGGCGGCTCGTGGCGACGGCGATCTTCGTGGTCGCGGCCGCCTCGGACAAGGTGGACGGGTATCTCGCCCGCTCGCGCGGTCTCATCACCGACCTGGGCAAGCTGCTCGACCCGATCGCCGACAAGCTCCTCGTGGGCGCGGCCCTGGTGCTGCTCTGGATCCCCCTGGGCGAGCTGCCGTGGTGGATCCCCGTGGTGATCCTGGCGCGCGAGCTGGGCATCACCTTCATGCGCATGGGGATGCTCAAGTACGCCGTCATGCCGGCGTCGCGGGGCGGCAAGCTCAAGACCGTGCTGCAGAGCGTGGCCATCCCGCTGTTCCTGCTGCCGCGCGAGGGGCTCGGGCTCGACTGGCTCACCGTGGTCGCCTGGGTGGTGCTCGTGGCGGCCTTCGCCGTGACGGTCGTGACCGGCGTCGACTACGTCTACCAGGGCTGGCGGATCCGTCGTGACGCCCGGGCGCGCACGGCGAGCGCATGACCGCGCGTGACCTCCTCGCCGCGGCGGCGGCGCGGGGGTGGACCATCGGGGTCGCCGAGTCGCTCACCGGCGGGCGCGTGACGGCGGCCCTCGTGGCCGTGCCGGGCGCCTCGCGGGTGGTACGCGGCGGCGTCGTCGCCTACGCGACGGACCTCAAGGCGCGGCTGCTCGGGGTCGACGCGGACCTCCTGGCCGAGCGCGGCGCGGTGGACGAGGCGGTCGCGGCTCAGATGGCCTCGGGCGTCCGGTCCGCGACAGGTGCGGACGTGGGGCTCGCCACGACGGGCGTCGCCGGTCCCGACCCGCAGGACGGGCAGCCGCCGGGAGTGGTGTTCGTCGCGGCGAGCACCCCCGTCGTCACCGAGGTGCACCGGCTCGACCTGACCGGGGACCGGCCCGCAGTGATCGAGGGGGCGGTCCGCGGCGTCCTCGAGCTGGCGTCCGCGCTCGTCAGCGAGCCCCGGGGTGAAAATTTCGACACGCCGAGGAGCGACCTCCGCGAAGTTACAGACAAGTGAAACTTCTTGGCTTAATCTTGCACAGGGCTTGACGAACCGCCCCTTCGGGAACAAGGCTCGTCACCACGACGTTGGTTCCGGTGTGATCACGAACAGGCCGACCACCCGGAGCCGGCGCAAGAACTCCATGAGCACGGGGTACGGTAGAACGACCTCGGCTCAGGGAGGACGCACCACACGCACGACGCGTCCGGTCCCCGGAGGGCAGGGCGTGAGGACAGTGACAGGCACCGAGAGGGGGCGCGAGATGGTCGTACTACGGCGAGAGATCGGAGACGTGCTGCGTGACACGCGGCAGCGTCAGGGGCGCACCCTGCGGGAGGTCTCGTCGGCGGCACGTGTGTCGCTGGGGTACCTCAGCGAGGTGGAGCGAGGGCAGAAGGAGGCGTCGTCCGAGCTTCTCGGCTCCATCTGCGAGGCGCTCGACGTGCCGCTGTCCTTGGTGCTGCGTGAGGTGAGCGACCGCGTGGCGGTCGCCGAGGGTTTCCAGATCCCCGACACCATCCCGGCGGACTTCGTCGCCGGGCTCCTGGCTCGGGGAGGCGACCGGACCGCAGCGCGGCGGGAGGTCGCGCCGTCGGACCTCGCGCCCGTCGGCTGAGCTGGCGGGAGCGGACAGGGCAGCAGCGAGCCAGAGCCTGGGCGGGATCCTCTGCGGAGGGTCCCGCCCAGGCCTGTGTGCGCGTGCGGGCGGTCGCGCCGGTGCTCCTTGCGCCGGGGCGGCCGTCAGGAGACGGGGTGCTGGCACACGGGGCACCAGAACACGGGTCGCTCGTAGGGCTTCTCGTTGGCGACGCCCTCCTCGACGGGGTTGCCGCAGCGGTGGCAGGGCCGCCCCGCGCGCCCGTGCACGTGCAGCTCGACCCCGCCCAGGCCGCGTGCCCGCCCCACGGCGACGGCGCGCTCCATGAGCCGGCGGGCGGTGCGCAGCAGGTCGTACCGCTGCTCCTCGGTCAGGCCGCCCGCGGGCGCCCACGGCCACAGCCGCCGGGCGAACAGGGACTCGGCCATCCAGATCGTGCCGAGGCCCGCCACGGTCCGCTGGTCCAGCAGGACGGCGCACAGCGGGCGCGCCGGGTCGCGGACCATCCGCGTCGCGGCGTCGGGCAGACCTGTGCGGGGGAAGTCGGGGCCCAGGACGTCCGGGCCGAGCCCCGCGAGGACCCGCTGCTCGTCGTGGGTGCGCACCAGGTCGAGCATGCCGAGGTGCCAGCCGGTCGCGGTCCACGCGTCGGTGGCCAGCACGGCGCGGATGGCGGGGTGCCGGGCGGCGGCCTCGCGTGAGCCGGTGCGATGGATGCGCCAGTAGCCGTCCATGCGCAGGTGCGTGTGCAGGGTGCGGCCGTCGTCCAGCCGGGTGAGCAGGTGCTTGCCGTACGCGGCGGTCTCCAGCGCGGTGGCGCCGGTGAGCCGGGCCGCCCCGGCGCTGGGCCACCGCAGCTCGGCACGCACCAGCGGCAGGCCCCGCAGGGCGGCGGTCAGGCGTTCGGCGGTGAGACGCAGGACGTCGCCCTCCGGCACGGATGCTCCCCTCGTCGTGGGCCTCCAGCGTAGTGGGACCCTGCGCGGGTGATGTCGATGAGCGGACATATCACCCCGATAACGACATGCGCCGGGAAGAACCGCGGAATTCCGCCGTTCCGGGGGTTGACCCCCGGGAACTTCAGGGTGGGGTCGGGGGGAAACCCGATGGATTCCCGTCCCGCGGTCGGACAGGCTATGCCTCATGACCGTGAACGTCGCTGACCTGGAGCGGCACCCCGAGGATCCGACCGCACCCCTGACCACCCGCAGCACGCGCACGGTCGGCTGGTTCGGTGCCACGGCGCTCCTGCCGATGGTCGCGGCGCACGTGGTGGGCGCGTCCGTCGTCGACCCGGTGCTCGACCCCATCAGCTGGTACGCGTTCGTCCCCGGCGGGGGCGAGCTCATCCTGGCCGGCGGACTGATCCTCGCGGCGCTCGGCCTGCTGCTCACGGTCCGCATGTACCGGGCCGGCCTCGCGGCGGGGCCGGTCCCCGCCGCCGCCATGGTGGTCTTCGCGGTGGCGATGGTGCTCGTCGGTGCGTTCCCGACCGACCCGCCCGACTCCGCCACCGTGTCGATGTCCGCGCTGATCCACCGGGTCAGCGCCGCGACGGCGTTCTGTGTGCTCCCGATGGTCGGCCTCAGCCTCGAGCGCTCGATCCGTCAGCCTCGCTCGGCGCTCCCGCAGGGCCTGCGGGCCGCGGCCCGGGCGCTGGGCACCGTGGTCGCCCTCTTCCTCGTGGTGCACCTGTCGCTCGTCTTCTTCGCCGACTCCGGGATCTTCGCCTTCGGCCTCATCGAGCGCATCGGCTTCGTCATCATGATCGGCTTCCTGTTCCTGCTCGGCGCCACGATCGACCGGGAGGGCCCCGCCGAGGACCCCGGCCCGCTGCTCGCGCTCAGCGTGCGGCGATCCGCAGGCCTCGCGGAGTGATCGCGAACCCGGCCTCGACGAGTGCCCGCGCCGCCGGCTGACGGCGCGCGGCCTCCAGGGCACCCTCGCCGTCGACCCGCTGGACCGTGAGGCGGCCGAGCCGGCCCTCGCGGACGGTGCGGGCCAGGGCGGCGGCGGCCCCCGCGAGGCGGGCAGGGTTCTCGGTGAACGAGAGCACCGTGCGCCCGCCGCGTTCCACGAACAGCGTCAGGTCGCCGTGCGTGAGCACCACGACGGCGCCCGCCTTGCGCCCCGGCCGGTGGGTGGTGGCCCGTTCGCCCGGGCCGCCGTCCTGGGCTCCTCCCCGGGTTCCGTCGTCCGCCCCGTCGCGCGCGGCCCCCTGGGCCGGGCCCGCCGGCCACGCGAGGGCCGCCCCGTACGGGTTGGCCGGGTCCATCGCGGCGAGCACGACCGTCCCGGTCGTCGCGGTGCCGGTCGGTCCTGTGCCGGTCGGTCCTGAGCCGTTCCGTCCCCGTCCGCTCGTCCCCGGGACCGAGACGCTGCCGTGGGGGCCGGCGTCGGACCGCGCCCGCTCGACGGTCTCGAGCTCCGCCTCGACCAGCCGGGTTCTGTCCTGCGCGTCCACGCGCAGGCGGTCCACGGCACCGGGCAGCGCGAACTGCGACCCGCCCAGGTGCTCGACGAAGTACCCGCGGCGCACCGCGCCGCGCTCCTCGAGACCCGACAGCACGCGGTAGACGTCGCGATAGCCCGCGCCGACGCCCTCGGCCGCCGCCCCGGACCGGGTGAGCACACCGTGCCGCTCGAGCAGCACCTGCGTCAGCGCGTGGGCGCGCACCGTCGGGTCGGTCTCGCGCGCCGGCAGCGCGGCCCAGCGGCCCCCGCCGCCCGGCACCGCCGTGGCCGTGCGC
>NZ_JABEMG010000053.1 GCF_013004695.1 Promicromonospora citrea | reverse complement strand
CGCGCGATCAGCAAGTACAACGCCCGCGGCCCCGCGATCGACCACAAGACCTACCCGATACAGGTAACTCTCACGACCGACCGCGAGATCTTGACACCAACCTCAACGCCCTAACTTCCCGGCATTGCAGCTAGGGGATCAGTCCTCCCGGTCGCCCCCCTCGGCGACCGGCCGGACCACGGTCAGGAGCGTCATCCAGATCATCGTGAACGGGATGACGGTGACGTTCTTGATCGCCAGCTCCGCGGCCAGGTACGTCGGCCGGTCGACGCCGCCGACCCGGCCGGCGAGCGCGTCGGGCACCACCTTGGCGACGAGCAGCAGCGCGGCCAGGTACACCAGGCTCGCCAGGACGGCGCTGCCGTGCCGCGTGAACCACGCCGACCACCGCTCGCCCGCACGGGACCAGTCGATCCCGTGCGTCCGGGCGAGGCGACGCACCACCCACACGACGAACACGACCCGCACGGCGCCGGTGAAGATCTCGCCCGCCGCGCCGCCCGCCCACGGGGCCAGACCGCCGACGGACAGGAACCGCTGCGCCGAGGCGAGCACGCCGAGAGCGAGCACGACGGGAAGGTGGCGGACGAAGAAGCGCCAGGCCTCGCCCAGGATCGACGTGGCCTCGGCCCAGGCCGGCGGCCGGGTGGTCGTGGTGCTCATCGGCGCACTTCCTACGGTCAGATGAATGGTTGAGTGAACTAAACTATATGGTGCGGTGCACAATGGTGACGTGTCAACGACCTCGGACCCGGGCGCGCGGCTCGGCAGCGAGCTCAGCGATGCCGTCGTGATGTTCCACGAGGCGCTGGGCGCGCTGTCGGGACTCTCGGCGGCCGACCACAAGGCGCTCGGGATCGTCCGGCGGGACGGGCCGGTGTCGGCGCGCGAGCTCGCCGACCGGACCGGGCTGACGGCCGGTGCGGTGACCGGCCTGGTGGACCGCCTCGAACAGGCCGGTCAGGTCCGGCGCACGCGGCACGCGACCGATCGCCGTCGGCTCGTCATCGAGGCGACCGCGTCGCCGCCGCCCGAGGTGCGGGCGGCGCTGGCCGAGATGGGCACGGCGATGGGCCGCGTGACGGCGCAGTTCACGCCGGAGGAGCTGCAGGTCGTCGCGCGCTGGGTGCAGCTGACGACCGCGACGATGCGCGAGCAGGCGGCCCGTGCGGCGGGCCGGCTGGAGGGCCGGCGCGAGGGCTGAGGGTCAGCGGGCCCGGCGTGCCGCGGCGTCGAGGGCGAACGCGACGACGACGTCGGGGTAGCCGGGCACGAACGCGCCCCCCGCGGTGGCTCCCATGCGGTGGTCGCCGCCGGGCAGCACCACGGTGGTGAGCAGGCGGGGCACCACCTCGCGGCGCAGGACGGCCACGCTCGCGGCGACGGGCGTCACGGTGTCCGCCTCGCCGAAGACGGCCAGCAGCGGCACGGCCAGGCCGCGCAGCGCCGGCACCGGGTCGTACCGCCCGAGGCGCACGAGGTGGGTCCACTCCTCCTCGGTGATCTCGGCGGCGTCGCCCCAGGCGCGGGCGAGGGTTCGCGTCCCGGCCGGATGGGCGGCGACCCAGGCGACGAGGTCGGCGAACGGGGCGCCGTCCTCGGCCAGCGTGAGCACCGCGTCGGCCGTGGCGTACGCAGCCTCCCGGTCCGCCGCGGGCAGGGCGGCGACCGCGCTGCGCGCCGAGCTGCGCTCCTGCTCCAGCACGGGGACCGCCGGGCCGGAGCTGGTGACGACGAACGCCGGTGCCGGGCTCCCGCGGCGGGACGCCTCGAGCGCGACCCAGCCGCCCTGGCTGTGCCCGAAGATGCCGGCCGGGACGTCGGGCACCCGGGCGGCGGCCGCCTCGAGCGCGGCGCCGAGGTCGGCGGCCTGCTCCTCGATCCCCACCTCCTGCCAGGACCCGGTGGAGCGGCCGACGCCGCGCTTGTCGAAGGACGCGACGGCGACGCCGGCCCGCAGGAGCGCCGCCCGGATCGGCGGGAAGAACACGTCGTTGTCCCGGTCGGACGGCCCGGACCCGGGGTGCATGACCAGGAGGGCGGCGGCATCGCCGTCGGGGAGCCAGAGGCTGCCCGCCAGCTCGACGGGTGCCTCGGCGGATCCGGAGCGTGCGACGAGCTCCGCGGGCGGCCGGCCGGTCACCGCCGCGTCACCGCCAGGTGGGCGCAGGGTGCGCCAGCGGGCTCGCACCGGCCGGCCGCAGGCCGTCGAAGACGACGCCGACGTAGCGGCGCCAGAGCTCGGGCGGTGGGTCGGCCAGCGCGTCGACGGTGTGGACGGGCGCGCACATGAGCAGGAAGACGTCCGTGCCGGTGACGTCCTCGCGCAGGACGCCGGCCGCCCGCGCCTCGTCGACGAGCGGGACCACCGCGTCGTGCACCTCGCGCTGCAGGCGGTCGAGCTCGGAGCCGGGCGCCGGCACGGTCATGAGCACGGCCACCCGGCGGCGCTGGAGCCTGCCCGCTGCCTCCGTGAGGAACTCCAGGAGCGCCGCCTCGGGGTCCGTGGACCCGCGCAGGCGCCGGGCGATCGCCGTCAGCTCGCGGGCGTGCCGCGCCGCGATGGCCGTGGCGAGGTCCTCCTTGGTCGCGAAGTGGCGGAACACCGTGCCCTTGGCGATGCCGGCGCGCCGCGCGATCGCGGAGATCGACGCCTCGAGCCCGCGCGCGGCGAACTCCTCCTCGGCCGCGGTGAGCACCGCCTCGCGGTTGCGCGCGGCGTCCGCGCGCAGGGGGCGTCCGCCGTCGGGCAGGACGGTTCCGGGCGGGCTGGTCTCGGGCGTCACGACGGCGGCGGCCGGGTCGGCGGGGGTGGCGGCGGGTCTCACACCCCCGAGCCTAGCAAGTTGACCGCTCGGTCATGTTGTGCCTACCGTTCCACCCGTCAACATGACCGATCGGTCATCTTAGAGAGGGAGCACCATGGAGCTACAGGGCGCCACCGCGCTGGTCACCGGGAGCAACAGGGGCCTGGGCAGGGTCTTCGCGACGGAGCTGCTCCGCCGCGGCGCGAAGGTGTACGCCACGGCGCGCCGGCCGGAGCTCGTCGACGTGCCGGGGGCCGAGGTGCTCCGGCTGGACATCACCGACGCGGCCTCGGTCGAGGCGGCGGCCGCGGCGGCGGGGGACGTCGACGTGCTGGTCAACAACGCCGCCTTCATGGACGGCGGCAACCTCGTGACCGGAGACCTCGCGTCGATCCGGCTCGCGATGGAGTCGAGCTACTTCGGCACCCTGGCGATGATCCGGGCGTTCGCGCCGGTGCTCGCCCGCAACGGGGGCGGCGCGGTGCTCAACGTCCTGTCGGGCGCGGCCTGGCAGACGGTCGACGGCAACTCCGCCTACGCGGCGGCCAAGGCGGCGCAGTGGAGCCTGACCAACGCCGCGCGGATGGAGCTGGCCGGGCAGGGCACGCAGGTCACGGCCCTGGTGCCGGGCATGATCGACACCGAGCCGATGCGGGAGTTCGCCCGGGCCCACGGGTACGACCTGCCCGAGGGTGCGCTCGACGACCCGGTGAACGTCGTCGCGCTGGGGCTGGACGGGCTGGAGGCCGGCGATCCGCGCGGGGGAGGGCGGTCAGATCTTCTCGAGCCGCACCACCGACCACGAGACCGGCGGCAGCGTCACCTGGGCGCGGTCGTCGGCCACCTTCGCGGTGGTGTTGGGCTGCGGCAGCACCGACGTGGCGTCGTCGGCCGTCGCGGACCAGGTGTGGTCGGGGTTGGACAGGGTCACGGCCTCGGCGACCCGCAGACCCGGGAAGCCCCGCAGGTCGAGGTCGAGCGCCAGGTCGTCGGTGAGCGACCGGTTCACCGCGAAGACGACCACGCCGCCCGTCTCCGGGTCGTGCGTGGCGACGGCGTCGAGCACCGGCACGTCGCCGAACTTCGCCGTCTCCTGCACCGGGGCGTCGACGGCCAGCCGCAGCACCTCGCCGGCGGCGTACCGCGCGGTGAGGGCGAACGGGTGGAACGTCGTCTGCCGCCACGCCCGCCCGCCCGGCTCGGTCATGATCGGCGCGATCACGTTGACGAGCTGCGCGAGGGACGCCGCGTGCACCCGGTCGGTGTGCCGCAGCAGCGAGATGAGCAGGTTGCCCACCACGACGGCGTCGGCCACGTTGTACCGGTCCTCCAGCAGCACGGGTGCCACCGGCCAGTCGTCGCCCGACGGCGGCCGCGACTCGGCGCGCTTCTGGTACCAGACGTTCCACTCGTCGAACGAGATGTTGATCCGCTTGTCGTGCTTGCCCGCGGCGCGGACGGCGTCCGCGGTCGAGGCGACGGCGTCGACGAAGTGGTCCATGTCGACCGACGACGCGAGGAAGGAGGCGAGGTCGCCGTCCTCCTCCCAGTAGTAGGCGTGCGCCGAGACGTGGTCGACGTGCTCGTACGACTCGCTGAGCACGACGCGCTCCCAGTCGCCGAACGTCGGCATCTGCGAGCCGGACGACCCGCACACGACGAGCTCGAGGTCCGGGTCGATCATGCGCATGGCGCGCGCGGTCTCGGCGGCGAGCCGCCCGTACTCGTGCGCCGTCTTGTGGCCGACCTGCCAGGGGCCGTCCATCTCGTTGCCGAGGCACCACATCTTGACCTTGTACGGGTCGGCGGCGCCGTTCGCCCGGCGGCGGTCGCTCCACGCGGTGCCGCCGGGCACGTTGGTGTACTCGAGCAGGTCGAGGGCCTCCTGCACGCCCCGCGTCCCGAGGTTGACGGCCATCATCGGCTCGACACCGGCCTTGGCGCACCACCGCATGAACTCATCGACCCCGACGAGGTTCGGATCGGTGGAGTGCCACGCGAGGTCGAGCCGGCGCGGCCGCTGGTCCACGGGTCCGATCCCGTCCTCCCACCGGTAGCCGGAGACGAAGTTGCCCCCGGGGTAGCGCACCGTCGTCACCCCCAGCTCGCGCGTGAGGTCGACGACGTCGCCGCGGAACCCGTCGGCGTCGGCGGTCGGGTGCTCCGGGTCGTGCAGGCCCGTGTACACGCAGCGGCCCAGGTGCTCGACGAACGAGCCGAACGTACGGGGCCGCACCGGTCCGACGACGAACGCCGGGTCGATGGTGACGGATGCGGACAGCATGGGTGATGTGCTCCTCGGGATGGTGGGACGGGGCGTGCAGGGGACTTACTGCCCGAGCTGGTTCTGCAGGTCGGCCTGCGCCTGGTCGAGCGCCTCCTGGGCCGGCGTGCCGTTCTCGTAGATCTCGTTGAGGGTGACGGTGCGGAACGTGTCGTCGACGGTCGGCCAGCTCGGGTCGGTGAACGAGTCGAGGTGCCCGATGCCGTCCTTGACCTCGTTGAGGACGTCGAACATGTTCGTCTGGAAGTACTTGTTGAACTTGTTCTCGGGGTTCTGGGTGACCTCCTCGTCCTCCCACACGGCCATGTTCACCGGGTCGAAGCCGAGGACCTCCCAGACGGCGACGTTCGCCTCGGGCGAGAGCTTGGCGAACGCCAGCCAGTCGGCCGCCAGCTCCTTGTTCGGCGAGACGACGGGCACGGCCGCGCCGGTGCCGCCGCCGCCGATGGTCTGCACCTCGGCACCCTCGACGACGGGCGCCGGCGCGATCGCGACCTTGCCCTCGAGGTCGGGCATGTAGTCCACGAACCGGGAGGTGTACCAGGCCGGGTAGACGATGGCGGCGTAGTCGCCGTCGTTGATCGCGCCGTACGCCTCCTCGGAGTCGGGGCTGCCGCCGGGGATGGTCGAGATGGCGCCCGCGTCCTGCATCTCCTGCAGCATCGTGAGCGTCTCGACGACCTCGGGGCTGTTCACCTGCACGGTGCCGTCGTCGCCGATGTACTGGCCGCCGAGCTGGGCCGTGATGAGCGGCTCGAGGAAGAAGACGCCGGTGCTGGCCACGCCGAACGCCTTGCCGGTCTCCTTGTTGTACTTCTCGCCGGCCTCCTTGAAGTCGTCCCAGGTCTTGATGGTCGTGTAGTCGATGCCCGCGTCCTCGAGCAGCTCGGTGTTGTAGAAGCTGGTGAACGCGCCGACGTGGGTCGGGAACCCGTAGACCGTGCCGTCCTTGCTGTACAGGTCGAGGCGGGCCTGGACGACGTCGTCGACGTACGGCGCCGCGGCCTCGGTGAGGTCCATCAGCGGCGGGTTCTCACCCTTGACGAAGTTGGCGAACTTGTTGACCTCGATGTCCACCACGTCGGGCAGGCCCTCGCCGGAGTTCACGGCCAGCTGCAGCTTGTTGTGCATGTCCTGGTACGGGTAGACCGTGACCTCGAGCTGGATCTCCTGGTCGGGGTTGGCCTCGTTCCACTTCTCGGCCATCTCCTCGTAGTACGCCGCGTGGACGTCGGCGAACGTCCACATGTTCAGCGTGGTCGAGCCGTCGGCGTTGACCGAGGGCTCCTGCGACTGCCCTCCGCCGCACGCGGTGAGCGCCGTGACCGCCAGTGCGGCGACGAGCGTGGACGTCGCTGTCCGTAGCCGTGTCATCTCTTTCTCCGTTCGTGTGTGTCGTGGTTGTGGGGGTGGGAAAAATCAGCCCTTGACCGCTCCGGCGGTGATTCCCTCGATGAAGAACCGCTGGAAGGCCAGGAAGAGGATCAGCACGGGGATGAGCGAGAAGAACGCCCCGATGATGAGCAGCTCGTAGTTGTTGCCGTACGGCGTGAGCAGCGTGTTCAGGCCGATGGGGAGCGTGAACTTCTCCGGGCTGCGCAGCACCAGCAGCGGCCAGAGGAAGTTGTTCCAGCAGATCATCCCGTTGAGGATCGCCATGGCGGCGAGCGCGGGCTTGGCGATCGGCAGCACGAGCCGGAAGAAGATGCCGAACTCGCTGACGCCGTCGACCCGCCCGGCCTCGAGGATCTCCTTGGGGATGCCGAGGAAGTACTGCCGGAAGAAGAAGATCGTCACCGGCGCCGCGAGGAACGGCAGCACGATCACCGCGTACGTGTCGGCCAGCCCCATGTCGTTGACCTGCACGTACAGGGGGAGCATGAGCATCTCGAACGGCACCGTCATGACGAGCAGGACGACGATGAACCACAGCGTCTTGGTGCGGAACTCGTACATCGCGAACCCGTAGGCGACGAACGCGCTCACCAGCAGCGTGCCCGCCACCTGGGCGACGGTGAGCAGCAGCGTGTTGCCGAACCACCGGAAGTACGGCCCGGAGTCGGTGAACAGGAGCACGTAGTTGTCCAGGCTGAGCGACGTCGGGTCGACGGCGAACGTCATGCCGCGCCGGATCAGCTCGTTGCCGTCCTGGAACGTGCCCACGAAGATCGCGAGGATCGGCACGAGCGCGATGAGCGCGATGACGACGAGGAAGGCGCTCTGGATCCAGCCGGCGGCCGTGGGCCCGATGCTGCGCCGGCCGGGCTCACGGCCCGGGCCGGTGCGACCGGGGGCCGGCCGGGCGGTGGTCTGCTGCACGGCCATCACGCGGCCTCCTTCTTGAACGTGCCGCTGGCGGTGAGGTACGAGATGTTGATGGCCATGACCAGCAGCAGCAGCACCACGCCGACGGCGGACGCGAAGCCCAGGTCGTTCTCCTCGATGCCCTTGCGGTAGAGGTAGCCGACGACCGTCAGGCCCTGGTTGTTGGGGGAGTTGTTGCCGGCGTAGAGCATGAAGCTCTCCAGGAACATCGCCAGGCCGCCGTACACGCTGATGGTGACGACGTAGACGATCGTCGGCCGGAGGTTCGGCAGCGTGATGTGGAAGAACTGGCGGACCTTGCCCGCCCCGTCGATCGACGCCGCCTCGTAGTACTCCGAGGGGATGGCCTGCATGCCGGCCAGGAAGTACATCATGTTGACGCCGGTCCATCGCCACAGCGCGATGGCGAGCAGCGCGACCAGGCCGGTGATGTCGCCGCGAAGCCAGCGCACCGGGCCGAACCCGAAGAACTCGGCCACCTGGTTCATCATCGCGGAGTCGGACTCCGCGAAGATGAGCCGGAACACGATGCCCGCGACGACGACGGACGTCAGCGCCGGCACGAACATCGACGCCTTGAAGAAGCCCTTGATCCGGGCGCTGCCGATGCTGGAGTTGACCAGCGCCGCCAGCACGAGCGGGATCGGGACGAGCAGCACGAGCGTGAGCACCATGTAGCGGACGCTGTTGAACAGCGCCTGCCAGAAGATGCGGTCGCCCCAGAGGCGCTCGTAGTTGGCGAGACCGATGAAGGTCCCCTGCCCGTAGAGCACCTCCTGGGTGCTCATGACGAACGAACGGCTCAGCGGCACGACCCAGAAGACCGCGAGGGTCACCAGGAAGGGCAGGATGAACAGATAGGGCGCGAGCCTCTTGGAATAGAGCAGCTGTCTCACGGCGGTCCGGATCCTCCTCGATCAGAGCCTGGGTGCCGCCCCGACGGGACCGGGGGAGTCCGGCCCGCGCGGGGTGGAATGATGGTCGGCGTGGTGAAGATGAGCGACGTGGCCCACGAGGCCGGCGTCTCGACGATGACGGTCTCGAACGTCATCAACGGGCGGCCAGGTGCCAGCGAGGACACGCGAGCGCGCGTGCTCGAGGCGGTGGCCCGGCTGGGCTACCGCGTGAACCCGACCGCGCGCCAGCTCCGGGCGGGCCGCAGCGGGGCGATCGGCCTGCTGGTACCGCACCTGGACGGGCCGTACTACGCGCACCTCGCGGCGCGCCTGGACACCCTGGCGCTGGCCCGCGGGTACCACGTGATCATCGAGCGCACCGGTGCCAGCAGGGAGGGCGAGCTCGCCGCCGTCACGCCCGAGCGCGTGCGGCCCTACGCCGGCCTGGTGTTCAGCCCCGTCCAGATCGGCATCAAGGACCTGCGCCGCGCACATCTCGAGGTGCCCGCCGTCCTGCTCGGCGAGCGGCGCCTGGCCGGCGAGTTCGACCACGTCATGATGGACAACGTGGGCGGCGCGTCGCTGGCCACCACCCACCTGATCGAGCACGGTGCCCGGCGCATCGCGCTGATCGGCGGACGGCCGGACGGCGGCGTCGACAGCATGGCCACCCTGCGCACCCGCGGCTACCGCGCGGCCCACGCCGCGGCGGGCGTCCCGGTCGACGAGCGGCTCGTCGTCGACGCGGCGAGCTTCACCACCAAGGACGGCTACGAGGCCGTCATGCGCCTGCACCGGACGGGCGTCACGTTCGACGGCGCCTTCGCCCTGACCGACGCCGCGGCGATGGGCGCGCTGCGCGCGCTCGCGGACGTCGGGCTGCGCGTGCCCCAGGACGTGCAGGTGATCGGCTTCGACAACGACGCGGAGGGCGAGTACCTCGTGCCGCGGCTGACGACGGTCGACCCCGACAACGAGACGATGGCGGAGCGCATCATGGAGCTGCTGCTCCGGCGCGTCGAGGCGCACGACACGGGCGTGCCCGGCGGCGACCCCGTGGAGTCGGTGATGTCGGCGCGGGTCGTGGTGCGCGAGTCGACGCTCGCGCACGCGGCCGGCCGGTAGTCGATCGATCACAGCTGCTCTTCCTCGAGTGCCCTGACGGTGCGAACTTTATCGATAAAGTATGGATCGATAAAGTAGGCGCAGGAGGGGCCGCTGTCAACGAGGCAGGTGACGGAGCCGCGCGGCGGGCCGGGTGATCCGTGGGCGTGCGCCTTCCCGGTGCGAGTGCCTGCTCGCCCCGCGATGCTGGACGGGCCGCACGACGCCGAGAGGGGAGTGGCGCATGTCCGACCAGACCACACCGCAGGACCAGACCACGCAGCAGGACCCCACCACCCAGCACCCGGGCCCGGAGCAGCCCGCCGACGACCTGCAGCCGCCGGGCCGCACGGGCGAGATGTCACAGGAGCCGGACCACGGCGAGGAGACCTACGAGGGCTCGGGGCGCCTCGCGGGCAAGCGGGCGCTCGTCACGGGCGGCGACTCCGGCATCGGCCGGGCCGTGGCGATCGCGTTCGCGCGCGAGGGCGCCGACGTGGCGATCTCCTACCTCCCCGAGGAGGAGCCGGACGCCCGCACGACGGCGGACTGGGTCGAGAAGGCGGGCCGGAAGGCCGTGCTGCTGCCGGGCGACATCCGCGACGAGGAGTTCTGCCGCCGGCTCGTGGCCGACGCCGTGGCCGGCCTCGGTGGACTCGACGTCCTCGTCAACAACGCCGCCTACCAGATGTCGCAGGACGACGGCCTGCGCGGCATCACCACCGAGCAGCTCGACCGCGTGCTCAAGACCAACCTGTACGCGCTGTTCTGGATCACCCAGGCGGCGCTCGAGCACCTGCGCGAGGGCGGCTCGATCATCAACACGACCTCGGTCCAGGCGTTCGAGCCCAGCCCCCAGCTGCTCGACTACGCGACGACCAAGGCCGCGATCCTCAACTTCACCAAGGGGCTGGCGCAGCAGCTCGCGCCCGAGGGCATCCGCGTCAACGCGGTGGCGCCCGGGCCGATCTGGACGCCGCTCATCCCGTCGACCATGCCCGACGAGAAGGTCGAGCAGTTCGGCGGCGACACGCCGCTGGGCCGCGCGGGCCAGCCCGCGGAGCTGGCCCCCGCGTACGTGTTCTTCGCGTCGCAGGAGTCGAGCTACATCACCGGCGACCGCATCGGCGTCACGGGCGGCCGTCCGCTGTAGACGGCGCGCCCGCGAGCGCGTCACGGCACGCGGCCAGCAGCGCCCGCAGGCGGGCGACGTCGTCGGCGGGCAGGCCGTCGGTCATCGTGCCCGCCACGCCGGCGACCGCGCCGCGGGCCTCGTCGAGCAGGCCCGCGGCCGCGGAGGTCAGCACCGTCGCCCGCTCGCGGCGTGGCCCCGGCTGCTCGGAGCGCTCGACCAGCCCACGCCCGGCCAGGCCCTGGAGCAGCACGTTCATCGACTGCCGGGACACGAACACCCGCCGCGCGAGCTCGGACCCGGTGATGCCGGGCGAGTCGCGCAGGGCCTGGAGACAGGCGTACTGCGGCACGCTCAGACCGAGCGGGCGCAGGCGCTCGTCCATGCGCTGGTGCAGGAGCGACTGAGCCTCCTTGAGGAGCACGCCGACCTCTTCCGCCGGGGTGCGCGCGTCGTCGTTCATGTCAACAGTTTGACACATGCTCCTGTCCAGTGTCAGCATGTTGACACATGCTGGACGACGAGAGCAGGAGCACGACCATGACCACAGCAGCCACGGCGACGACCGGACCGGACTTCGTCTCGTTCCAGGTGCGGGACCGCGCGGCATCCGCGCGCTTCTACGAGGAGGTCGTCGGCCTGACGCGCCTGGCGGGCACCACCCCCGCCGCGACGGTGTTCTCGGCCGGCGGCACGGCGTTCGCGGTGCGGGAGCCGTTCCCCGGCGTCGACCTCGACGCGGGGCCCCTGGGCGCCGGGGTCGGCGTATGGTTCCGTGCGCCGGACGTCGAGGCCCTGCACGCGCGCCTCGTGGCCGCGGGCGTGCCGGTCGTGCAGGAGCCGTTCGACGGTCCGTTCGGCCGGCAGCTCTCGCTGCGCGACCCCGACGGCTACGTGGTGACCGTCCACTCGCGCGCCTGAGCCGGCCGCCGGCGGCCTCGTCGCGTGCGGCTGGTTCAGTCCCGCTCGAGCGCGGCCCCGCCGCCCGCGCCCTGGAGCGCGTCGGCACGCTGCTCCCAGAACGTGGCGTTCTCGATGCCGAGCTTGCGCGGGTCGAACTCCGGGTCGAGGCCCGCCTTCTTCTGGGCGCGGTAGTCCTTGAGCGCCTTGAGGGCGGGACCCTGCAGGAACAGGATGCCGACGATGTTCAGCCACGCCATCGAGCCGACGCCGATGTCGCCGAGGCCCCACGCCGCACCTGCCGTCGTCACGGCGCCGTAGGCCACCGAGACGAGCACGAGCGCCTGCAGCGCGCGCCGGATGCCGCGTGCGACGAGGCGGTTCTTCATCTTGCGGGTGAGGTAGGTCAGGTTGGTCTCGGCCATGTAGTAGTAGGCGACGATCGTGGTGAACGCGAAGAACGCGAGCGCGACCGCGACGAACGTCGGGCCGGCGCCCGGGAACACCGAGTCGAGGCCCTGCTGCACGAAGCCGGGGCCCGGCTCGACGTCGGTGCCCAGGCCGCCCTCGCCGCGGAAGATGACGTCGCCCGGCCAGGCCTCGCCCGCGAACGTGTTGAACATGCCGGTCGAGATGATGATGAACGCCGTGGCCGAGCACACGAAGAGCGTGTCGATGTAGACCGCGAACGACTGCGCGAAGCCCTGCTTGGCCGGGTGCGACACCTCGGCGGCGGCCGCGGCGTGCGGGCCGGTGCCCTGGCCAGCCTCGTTGGAGTAGATGCCGCGCTGCACGCCCCACTTGACGGCGAGGCCGAGGATGGCGCCGAAGACCGGCTGCACGCCGAACGCGCTGCTGAAGATGAGCGTGAAGACCTCGGGGATCTGCGTGAAGTTGAGGAAGAACACCACCAGGGCGATGGCGATGTAGAGCAGGGCCATCGCGGGCACCACGACGACGGCGAAGTTCGCGATGCGCTTGACGCCGCCGATGACGATGAAGCCGAGCAGGATCACCAGGCCGATCGCGGTGACCCAGGGGGACACGCCCCACGCGTTGTCGATCGCCGAGGCCATGCCGTTGGCCTGCACGCCGGGCAGGAAGAAGCTCATCGCCAGGATGGTGACGAACGCGAAGAGGATGCCGTAGCCGAGCGACAGGCCCTTGGCCTTGTGCCGGTAGGCCTTCTCGAAGTAGTACGCCGGGCCGCCGCGGTACTCACCGGTGTCCGGGTCCTTCTCCTTGTAGATCTGGCCGAGCGTGCACTCGATGAACGACGTCGCCGCGCCGAGGAAGGCCGAGGTCCACATCCAGAACACCGCGCCCGGCCCGCCGAACGCGATCGCCGTCGCGACGCCGCCGATGTTGCCCATGCCCACGCGGCCCGCGAGCGACATCATGAGCGACTGGAACGAGGACGTGCCGTCCTCGGACTTCTCGCCCTTCTTGAGCTGGTCGATCATGTCGGGGATGTGCCGGACCTGGAGGAAGCCGGTCCGGAACGAGAAGTACAGGCCTGCCAGCAGACAGAGCGCGATCAGGGGTATCGACCAGATCAGCTCGTTCGTGGCGGTGATGCGATCGGCGAAGCTCATGGGTGCTCCTGGGTGGGGTGCGGGGGTCGGCGCTCCGAGGTGGAGACGGTGACGGGCAACGGCGGAACCCTAACGGGTGAAAGGGTCGTGCAGGTCACATCCGGGGCCGTGCGCGGCCAAGTCGTGACCAGGGACCCACGCGCCGGGGACCTCGGGCCCACCCCCGGCGGGCGGTCACCCGGTCACCGTCGTGACCACCGAGTACACCCCGAGCGCGATGATCGCCAGCGAGCTCACCACGAGCGCGACGTGGACGAACCGGCCCCCGCGCAGCGCGGGGTCGATGCGCCCGCGCAGGTACAGCGCCGAGCCCGCGACGGCCGCGAGGAAGATGCCGCCCGCGATGCCGCCGACCATGATCATGACGAGCGGCGAGCTGATCCACAGGAACGTCAGCAGCCAGACGGTCGGCAGCGCGGCGATGAACACGCGCATCCAGAAGTTCCGGCGGCGGGCGTCCGACCAGTCGAAGACGCCGACGATCGACAGCGCGTTGGCCCAGGAGCGCGACCACGACGGGATCGCCGCCCAGATGGTCGAGCCGAGAGCGGCCAGCGCGCCGACGAGGAACACGACGCGCCCGGCGTCGCCGAACACGCCGGCGAAGGTCTCCGAGAGGGTCAGGATCATCTCGTTGCCCTCGGGCACGAGGCCCTGCGGGTGCAGGACGGCGGCGCCGAGCACGAAGAACGCGGCCGTCGAGACCGTGTAGACGACCCAGGACACGATCGCGTCCTTCTGCATGACGGCGATCCAGCCGCGGGCGCGGCGCCGGTACGCCTCGGTGCCGTCGTTCGGGCCGGACCAGCGGGCGTACCCCTTCTCGAGGCACCAGTAGGTGTAGGCGGTGATCTCCTCGGACGCGACGCCGGTCAGGCCGAACATCGTCAGTGCGATGCCCAGCGCGCCGACCGGGAGCTGGAGGCCGAGCCCGGACGCGAGGTCCGCGCCCGTCCACGGGTACTCCGTGACGGGCAGGGCGACCACGACCAGCACGGTGACCGCCACGAAGGCCATGGTCAGCGCGGTGGCGACGTTCTCGATGAGCCCGTACCGGTTGGCGATGAGCGTCGCGACCGCGAGCACGGTGACGACGACGGCCCAGATCGCCACCGCCGTCGGGTGCAGCGGGGCGAACCCGAGCGGCGCGAGCACGGACAGCGCGGCCGCCATGCCGCCGATCAGGCCGCCGGTCTGGATGAGCTTGCTGACCGCCATGAGCGCCCACATGACGAGCACCCAGCTCACGCGGCCCAGCCGCGGCGGCACGCGGTTGTAGCCCTCCATGCCGCCCTCGCCGGTGACGATCGAGTAGCGGGCCATCTCGGTCTGGACCGCGACCTTGACGACGGTCGAGACGACCACGAGCCACAGCAGCACGAACCCGGCCTGGGCGCCGAGCGAGGTGGCCGTGATGAGCTCGCCGGCGCCCACCACGGACGCCGAGACGATGAGGCCGGGGCCGAAGAACGTGGACGACGCGCGCCAGCCGACCGGCGGCTCCTTCACCGCCGCGGGGTCGAGCGTGTACGGGTCACCGCTGACGAAGCGCTCAGGGGGTGTGTCGTGGGGGTGGTGGGCGGCTTGCGTCAACGGTGACTCCTGGTCGCGGGGGTGGCGCCGCAGCGCCGCGTGCGCCCAGCACCCTAACCGCTCCCCGAGGGTGAAAACACGCCCTGCTCGCACGGCGGGCGCCCGGGCCGCGAGGACCCGGGCGCCCGCACCGTGGCGTCGGACGTGCCGCCGGACGAGGTCAGTCCGTCGCGCGGGCCGCCTGCTCGATGACGGAGGCCGTCTCGGCCGGGTGCGAGACGTACCCGGCGTGCGAGGCCTTGATCGAGGAGGTGTGCGCCCCCATGCGCTCGGCGAAGAACCGCTGGGCGACCGGCGACAGGGCGTGGTCCTGCGTCGAGATCTGGTACCAGCTCGGGATCGTCTTCCACGCCGGCTCGGACTGCGACTCCTCCTCGAGCACGGCGACGTTCGCCGGGCGCTGGGTGGCCGCCATGATGCGCGTCTGCCGCTGGGGCAGGTCGGCGGCGAAGACCTCGCGGAAGACGGCCGGGTCGAGGGTCGCGTCCACGCCGCCCGGGTACGGGCGCAGCACGAGCGCGTCGGGCTCGAGCTGGCTGCCGGGGTACTGCTCCGGGTCGTTGAACTGGCCGATCGTCTCGCCCTGGTCGGGTGCGAAGGCCGCGACGTAGACGAGCGCGTCGACGTTGTCGGCGCCCGACGCGGCGTTGGTGATCACGCCGCCGCCGTAGGAGTGGCCGACCAGGACCACGTCGCCGCCGACCGAGTCGAGGACGCTGCGCACGTAGTCCGAGTCGGACTGCAGGCCGCGCAGCGGGTTGCCGACGGCGATGACCGGGTAGCCGTCGCGCTCGAGGCGCTCGATGACGCCGCCCCAGCCGCTCGCGTCGGCGAACGCGCCGTGCACGAGCACGACCGTCGGCTTCTCGTGCGAGCCGTGACCCGGGCCGTGGGGGTCCGGGTGGGCCTGCGCGGCGCCCGCGCCGAGGCCGAGAGCGAGCGCGGCGCTCGCCGCGACGCCGATGGCGGCGCCGAGGGTGCGGCGCCGGGTGCTGGACAGGAAGGACATGGGGGGTTCCTCTCAGGTGGGAGCTCGCCAGGTAGACGAACTAGTTACTCCACCGTAGATCCGTCCGGCGTCGCCCGACAAGTCCGAGCTGTGTGACAAATCTGTGTGACGGATCTGTGTGACGCACCTGGCGGTCGTGCGGCGTCAGCGGTCCAGGCCGAGGGTGCGGGACCACACGTGCGACAGGGTGTCCGTGGCGCCGTCGAGGGCGTCGGGTCCCGCGCTCGCGCTCGCCTGGTAGAAGACCCGCTCGGTCATCCAGACCAGCGCGCCCGTCACCGCGGCCGCGTCCCGCGGGCCCGAGCCGGCGGGGGCGCCGGCGCGCTCGGCGACCCGGCACATCGTGTCGGCCAGCGCCTCGACGGCGGACCGCCAGACGGCGTCGATGGCGGGGACGGTGGGGGAGAGCTCCACCGCTGCGCGCATGACCGTGCCGTGCTCGCGCCACATGCGGGCGGTCTGCTCGAGCCCCTGCCGCACGGCCTGCGCCGGCGGCGCGCCGTCGTCGGCCGCGTCGATCTCGGCGCGGAGCGCCGTGACGGTGCGCTCGACGAGCGCCGCGAGCACCTCGTTCTTCGAGCCGAAGTAGAAGTACAGCGCCCCGCGGGTGATCCCGGCGGCCTGCGCGACGGTGGCGACCGTCATCCGGTCGTACCCGTCGCTGCCGAGCTGCTGCTCGGCGGCGTCGAGGATGGCGCGCTCCCGCCGGTCGCCCTTGGTCGGTGTCGCGCGCCGGCGTCGGCCACGGCTCTCCACTGCGTCCACGGCCGCCACTCTACCCGGCGTCGATCATAATCGACAGGACGTTGACTAAAAATCGACAGGGTGTAGATTCGAGGGCATGACAGAACACCCCAGCCCCCAGACGTTCCTCGTGACCGGGGTGAGCTCCGGTCTGGGCCGTGCCGTCGCGGAGGTGGCGCTCGAGGCCGGGCACACCGTGGTCGGCACCGTCCGCAGCCCGTCGGACGCCGAGGCGTTCGCCGCGCTCGCCCCGAGCCGGTCGGTCGCCCGCCTCCTGGACGTGACCGACGACGCGGCGGTCTTCCGGACCGTCGACGACGTCGAGGAGACCGTCGGGCCGATCGACGTGCTCGTCGCGAACGCCGGCTACGGGCACGAGGGCATCTTCGAGGAGTCGACGATGGCCGACCTGCGGCGTCAGTTCGAGGTCAACGTGTACGGCACGGTCGCGACCGTGCAGGCCGTGCTGCCGCACATGCGGCGGCGGCGCGGCGGCCGGATCATCGGCATCACGTCGATGGCCGGGCTCATCACCGTGCCCGGCACGTCGTTCTACCAGGGCAGCAAGTACGCGGTGGAGGGCATCCTCGAGACGGTCGGCAAGGAGGTGGCGCACCTCGGCATCCACGTGACCGCCGTCGCGCCGGGCTCCTTCCGCACCGACTGGGCAGGCCGCTCCATGGTCCGCTCCGACCGCTCGATCCCGGACTACGACGAGGTGATGACGCCGGTCCGCGAGCACCGCCTCGCCGCGTCGGGCAACCAGCTCGGCGACCCGCGCAAGGCCGGCGAGGCGATCCTCACGATCGCCGGGACCCCGCACCCGCCGGCGCACCTCGTGCTCGGCTCCGACGGGCTGCGCCTGGTCACGGCCGGCCGCGCCGCCGTCGACCGGGAGATCCAGACGTGGGCCGAGCTGTCGCGCAGCACCGACTTCCCGGACGGCGCCCAGCTCCCGGGCTGAGCCAGGGACGGCGCAGGGCGGGACGGCGTCCCCTGGTTCCCGCGTGCGCCGTCCCGCACGCTGGAGGCCCGTCTCCCACCGGCACGAGGGGCCTCCCATGACACGACAGCCCACACTCCCCGCCCCCCTGCGCCTCACCGCAGGGCTGGCCGCGACCGCGCTGCTGGCCGCGGGCTGCACTGCCACGCCCACGGCGCCCGGCGACGACGACGCAGCGGCCGGCGGTCCCTGGCGGGACGCGGCACCCATGGCGCTCGAGCGCCAGGAGCTCTACCCGGAGGCGGTGGACGGCCGCATCTACGTCGCCGGCGGTCTCCTCAACCCCAACACCGGGGTCTCGGCCCACTTCGACGCCTACGACCCGCAGGACGACGTCTGGCACCGGCTCGCGCCGCTCCCGGCGGCCCGGCACCACGTCGGGCTCGCCGAGGCGGACGGCTCGGTCTACGCCGTGGGCGGGTTCAGCGGCGGGTTCCCGCGCTGGCGCGCCGAGGCCGACACGTTCGTCTACTCGCCCGAGGACGACACGTGGTCCGACGGCGTCCCGCTGCCCGGGCCGCGCGCCGAGTTCGTCGTCGAGAGCGTGGACGACCGGGTGTACGTCATCGGCGGGCGCGTACCCGAGACGCCCGGGGCCACGTCGTTCACGACGCACGTCGACAGCGACAGCACCGAGGTCTTCGACCCGGCCACCGGCCGCTGGTCCGCCGCCGCGCCGGCGCCCACGGCCCGCAACAGCGCGGCGTCGGCCGTGCTGGACGGCCGGATCTACGTGATCGGCGGGCGTGAGTTCTCGCTCGCCGACGACGGCTCCGCCGTCCAGGAGAACCTCGCGACCGTCGAGGTCTACGACCCGGTGAGCGACACCTGGGCGGAGACGGCCCCGCTGCCCGAGCCCCGCGGAGGTCTGGCCGCCGCGGTGCACGACGGCGCGATCTACGCGTTCGGCGGCGAGCAGCACGACCCCGAGCCCGAGGTGTACGACGACGTCTGGCGGTACGACCCCGCGGCCGACTCGTGGACCGCCGTCGATGACCTGCCCACACCGCGGCACGGCCTCGGGGCCGCCACCGTCGGGGACGTGATCTACACGTTCGGCGGCGGCACCGAGGTCGGCGGCGACCACGCCTCGGCGCGGACGGAGGCGTACGCGCCCGAGTCCTAGGCGCCGGGACCCCGGCCGGGCGGTACCCCGACGCCGCCGGCGGGGCCGCGCAGCAGGGGCAGCAGCTCGCGGCCCTGCCGCTCGATCTCCGGGAGGTACGGGGTGTCCGAGAGCACGAAGTGGGTCACGCCCAGCGCCTCGTACCGCCGCAGCGCCGCCGCGACCTCCTGCGCGGTGCCGACCAGCCACGTGGTGCCCGCGCCGCCGCCGCCGGCGCGGCCGGGCGCCGTGTAGAGGTTCTCGTCGAGCACGTCGCCCCGTGCCGCCAGCTCGAGCAGCCGCTGCTGCCCGACGGCGGACGCCCGCCCCCACCGCCGCACGCCGGGGTGCTCGTGGTCCGCACGAGCGGCGAGCTGCGCGACCTTCGCCTCGGCGTCCGCCCACGCCTGCTCGGTGGTGTCACGCACGAACGTCGTGACGCGCAGCCCGAACTCCAGCGGCGGGTGCTCCCGGCCGAGCGACGCCTCCAGCCCGCGCAGGCGCGCGATCCGCTCGGCGATCCCGTCCAGCGGCTCGCCCCAGAAGAGCTGCACGTCCGCCTCGGTGGCCGCGACCCGCTCGGCCGCCGCCGAGGCCCCGCCGAAGTACAGCCGCGGGTGCGGTCGGCCCGGCCGGGCGACGGGCCGCAGGTCGAGCGTCGAGCCCGTCACCCGGAAGTGCTCGCCCGCGTACGTCACCGACTCCTGCGTCCACAGCTTCCGCACGACCTGCAGGAACTCCTTCGTCCGGGCGTACCGCGCCGCCTGGTCGCCCTCGGCGTCCCCGTAGGCGGCCAGGTCGTCCTGCCCCGACACGACGTTGATCCGCACCCGGCCGCCCGTGAGGTGGTCGAGCGTCGCCGCCGACGACGCCAGGTGCGCCGGCCGCCAGTACCCCGGGCGGACGGCGATCAGCGGCTCGAACGTGGTCGTCCGCGCGGCCAGCGCCGTGGCCACCGTGAACGTGTCCGGCCGACCCCAGCTCGTGCCCAGCAGCGCGCCGTCCCACCCGTGCTTCTCGAGCTGCGCGGCGTGCTCCGTGAGCGTCGCCAGGCTGTTGTGCCCCGCGTCCGCGTCGTCCCCGCGGTGGCCGGGGTGGGTCTGGTTCGGGATGTACCAGAGGAGGTCGTCGGCCATGTCACGCCCCCACCGCGGCCGCCGCGTACCGGTTCGCCGGACGCTCGAGCCCGTAGTGCTCGCGCAGCGTCGTGCCCGTGTACTCGGTGCGGAACAGCCCGCGCTCCCGCAGGATCGGCAGCACGTGCTCCGTGAACTGCTCCAGCCCCGACGGCAGCACGGCGGGCATGATGTTGAACCCGTCGGCGGCCTCGGCGTCGTACCACTCCTGCAGCGTGTCGGCGACCTGCTCGGGCGTGCCCGCGAACGTGCGGTGGCCCCGCCCGCCGCCGAGGCGCCCGATGAGCTGCCGCACGGTCAGGCGCTCGCGGCGGGCGAGCTGCACGATCAGCGTGTAGCGACTCCGGGCGCCCTCGATCTCGTCCTCGTCGGGCAGGTCGGCGGGCAGCTCACGGTCGAGCGGCAGGTCGTCCGGCTGCAGGCGCAGCGTGCGCGCGAGCTGCCGACGGGCGTACTCGGGCAGGATCAGCTCGTCGAGATCGCGCTCGGCGGCCCGGGCCTCGGCCTCGGTGGACCCGATGACCGGCACGATGCCGGGCAGGATGCGCAGGTCGTCCGCGGAGCGGCCTGCCGCGACGGTGCGGTCCTTGAGGTCGCGGTAGAACGCCTGGGCGTCGCCGAGCGTCTGGTGCGCCGTGAACACCGCCTCCGCGTAGCGCGCCGCGAGGTCCTTGCCGTCCTGCGACGACCCCGCCTGCACGATGAGCGGCCTGCCCTGCGGCGAGCGCGGCACCGTGAGCGCGCCCGCCACCGAGAAGTACCGGCCGACGTGCTCGGGCGGATGGATCTTCGCGCTGTCCGCCCAGACCCCCGCGGCCTTGTCGGCGACGATCGCGTCGTCCTCCCACGAGTCCCAGAGCTTGAACGCGACCTCGAGGAACTCGGCCGCCCGGGCGTACCGCTCGGCGTGGGCGGGCTGGGCGTCGAGCCCGAAGTTGCGCGCGATGTCCGGGCCCGCCGTCGTCACGACGTTCCAGCCTGCGCGGCCGGCCGAGACGTGGTCGATCGAGGCGAACCGGCGGGCCAGGTTGTAGGGCGAGTTGTAGGTGGTCGACGCCGTCGCGACCAGCCCGATCCGCTCGGTCGCCCCGGCGAGCGCCGTGAGCACGACGAGCGGGTCGAGCGTGCCCGAGGGGCGGCGCCCGACGTCGCCCTGCAGGCCGGGTCCGTCGGCGAGGAAGACCGAGTCGAACCGGCCCTCCTCGGCGGTCCGCGCGAGACGGGTCAGGTGGGCGATGTCGTGCCCGGTGGCGTCGGGTGCCGACTCCGGCAGGCGCCAGGACGCCTCGTGGTGCCCGCTGCTCATGAGGAAGGCGTTGAGGGCGAGGTGGCCCGGGCGGTGGTGCGGGCGGTGGTGCGCGGTGGGACGGGTCACGGGGTGTCCTTCCGGTCGGTGGTGGTGCCGGTCGTGGTGCCGGTCCCGGCGTCGAGGCCCAGCGCGTCCAGCAGCTCGGCGCGGAGGGTGGCGTGTGTGCTCGTGTGCGTGCCGGGGCGCGCGACGCCCTGCGGCGTGCGCCGCTCGAGCGCGATCCGCCCCTTGTCGAGCACGACCACGCGGTCGGCCAGGACGATCGCCTCGTCGACGTCGTGGGTGACCATGAGGACGGTCGGGTGGTGCCGGCGCAGCAGGTCACGCAGGAGGTCGTGCATGCGCAGCCGGGTCAGCGCGTCGAGGGCACCGAACGGCTCGTCGGCGAGCAGCAGCTCGGGGCTGCGCGCCAGGGACCGGGCCAGGGAGACGCGCTGCTGCTCGCCGCCGGACAGCTCGTTCGGCCAGGCCCGCTCGCGCCCGGCGAGCCCGACCTCCGCGAGCGCGGCGATGCCGGCGGCGCGGGCCTGCACGGGCGGCGCCTCGTGCCCGAGCACGACGTTGTCCAGCACGCGCGCCCAGGGCAGGAGCCGCGAGTCCTGGAAGACGACGGACACGTTGCGTGGCACGTCGACGGTTCCGGTGCCGGGCACGTCGTGGTCGAGGCCCGCGAGCGCCCGCAGCAGGGTGCTCTTGCCCGACCCGGACCGGCCGAGGATGGCGACGAACTCGCCCCGGCCGATCTCGAGGTCGAGCCCGTCGAGCACCCCGGCGCCCGTCCCGTAGGACCGCACCAGGTCGCGTACGACGACGGCGGGCGCGGTGGGGGCGCCGGCCGCGGCGCCGGTCAGTCCTCGAGCGTGCGTCGCCATGACAGCGCCCTCCTCTGCAGCAGGCGGACGGCGCGGTCGGCGGTGTACCCGAGCACGCCGTAGACGACCAGGCCGACGACGATGACCTCCGTCTGCCCGTAGGTGCGCGCGAGCTCCATCATGTAGCCGATGCCCGCGGTGCCGTTGACCTGCTCGACGACGACGAGGGCGAGCAGCGAGCCGGTCACCGCGAAGCGCAGGCCGAGCAGGAACCCGGGCAGCGCGCCGGGGAGCACGACGTGTGCGACGAACCGGCGCCGGTCGAGCCGGAGCGTCTCGGCGAGCTCGACGTACCGCTTGTCGATGGACCGCAGGCCGTTGTGCGTGTGGATGTAGACCGGGATGAACACGCCGAGCGCGATCGTGACGACCTTCATCTCCTCGCCGATGCCGAACCACAGGATGAGCAGCGGCAGCAGGGCGAGGTTGGGCACGGCGCGCTTGACCTGGATCGGTCCGTCGAGCAGGGCCTCGCCGAGCCGGCTCAGCCCGGACAGCAGCGCGAGCAGGACGCCCGCGAGCACGCCCCACACCAGCCCCTGCGCGGCGCGGCCGAGCGAGACGGCGAGGTTCTCCACGAGCCGCCCGTCGACGGCGAGGTCGACGCCGGTGGTCACGACCGTCCACGGCGCGGACAGCACGCGGGGGTCGATCAGCCCGGTGGCCGAGCCGACGGCCCAGACCACCAGGAGCAGCGCGACGCCGGACCCGGCGGCCAGCGGTACCGGCGGGCGCAGCCCGAGCCGGCGGACGCGCGGGCGGACGTCGGCCGGCGGGGCGGCCGTGCGTGCGGGCGCGGGCCTGCGGTCCTGGACGACGGCGGTCATCGCGCACCCCAGGCCTGCTCGGCGGCCTCGCCCGCGACGGGGCCGAACCGTTCGTCGAACAGGCCGGACGCCCGCAGCGGCGGCCGGTCGAGCTCGCCGGCCAGCAGGTCGATCGTCTCCTGCGTGCGGGCGATGCCGTCGGTGAGGTCGGCGGGGACCTCGGGCCGGGCGGCCGTGTCGACGAGGTACTGCGCGTCCTCCTCGCTCAGCCCCTGGTCCTCGACGTAGTACTTCTCCTTCCAGATCTCCGGGTGCTCGTAGATCCAGACGCGCGCCCGTGCCCACGCGGCGACGTACCGCCGCAGGGCGGCGGCCTTGGCGGGGTCGCGGACGACGGCGGTCGGCCCGTACAGGTGCCCCGGGTCGTCGCGCAACCCGTGCCGGAGCGACGTGGCGCCGTCGGCGCCGTAGCCGTCGAGGTAGCGCGCGAGCGCGGTGCCGCCCACGGGGGCGACGTCGACCTCGCCCGCCGCGAGCGCGGTGGGGTAGACGTCGCCCGTCGAGGGGAGCTCGACGAGCTCGACGTCGTCCTGGGTGAGGCCCGCGGCGCGCAGGGCGCGCAGCACGAGGGCGCCCTGGGCCTGGCCGGGGCTGAAGGCGATGCGCAGGCCGCGCAGGTCGGTCAGCGCGTCGAGCTCGACGCCGGGCGCCGCCGCGAGCTCGTAGATCGGGTGCTCCTTCCAGTCCTCGCGGTACTGGGTGGCGTAGATCTGCACGTCGAGGCCCGTCCAGGCGGCGTGGATCGGCGGGATGTCGGCGACCGACCCCAGGTCGAGGACGCCGGCGTTGAAGGCCTCGACGGTCTGCGGTCCGCCGGACACGTTGGCCCACTCGATCTCGAAGCCCAGGTCGCCGGTCAGCTCCTCGCCGGCGAGCTCGAAGGCCTTCTGCGTGGTGGGGTCACCGATCACGAGCGTGGTGCCGGCCGGCACCTCGGTGGGCAGCTCCGCGTCGGCGGCGAGGCCGCCGGTGGTGGGGGCGTCGTCGGCCCGGGCGCCTGCGGCGCAGCCGGACAGGAGCAGCGCAAGAGCCGTGCTCGCGGCGAGCGCCGCGGTGCCGCGGCGGCGGTGCGCGGGGCGTGGTGGGGCCGCGGACGCCGGGGCGGCAGGTCCAGCGGGTGGGCGGGGCGCGGGGTGGGACGGCGCGGGATGGGACATGGGGGTCGTCCGTTCGTCGGTGGGGCGTGCGGGCGGGATCGGGCGCAGGGTCGGGCGCAGGGGCCGGCGGCGGGTCACAGGACCGTGTCGTCCCCCAGGCGGTGGTAGGTGCGGTCCTGGTAGACGAGCGGCGAGCGGTCCGCGCGGGCGGCGGTGTCGGCCAGGCTCGAGGCGAGCGCACGCAGCGAGACGAGGTAGCTGTCCCCGACGGGCGTGCGCTGCACGACGCGGCCGCGCAGCCACGACAGCGCGCCGTCGACGACGGGCTCGCCGGTGGGCAGGGCGGTCCAGCCGCCGTCGGCGAAGCGGTCGATGCCGCTCGTGGCGAAGCGGGCGGAGACGTCGTCCTGGTGGTCGGCCAGGAAGCTGATCGCGAGCGTCTCGGCCGCGGACACGGCGGGCCAGGACGAGGACGTCGCGGCGAGCGAGAAGGCGAGCAGCGGGGGCGCGGCCGAGACGGAGATGACGGAGGTCGCGGTGAACCCGACGGGGCGGCCCTCGTGGGCGAGGGCGACGACGGCGACGCCGGCCGGGTGGCGGCGGAACACCGCCTTGAACTCCGCGGGGCTCAGCTGGGGTTCGTCCTGCTGGGCCAGGAGCCGTTCGAGCGCGGACAGGTCGAGGTTCTCGGCGGGCTCTGCGGTCATGGTGGGCTCCTCGCGGCGGGGGCGGATCTCTGAGCGGATCTCGTGGCGAGGGCGAGGTATAGGCGCGGCAGCGGGCCTTGACCAGGGTTGGGTCCGGATGTCTCACGATGCGGGATCAGCATGCGGACACGCGGGGGCCCGGCGCGACGGTCCGCGGGGCCGTCGCGCCGGGGGCTCTCGGGGGATCTCCGGGTGGTCGAACGGGCGGGTCGGAGCGGCTCAGACCGTCCGGAGCAGGTACGGGTGCCGCGCCTCGACCACGTTCGGGTGCGCCCGCACGCGGCTCTTGAGCCAGTTCTCGCCGAACACGGCGTGCAGGGGGTTGGCCGGGTCCCGGGTGACCCCTGGCGCCTGCGCACGCAGCGCGGCCGGCAGGTCGACCGCGGGGATGCGCGCGTCGAGGGCGGGCCCGTGGAAGTACGGGATCGAGATGCGCTCGGTGCCGGGGGCGGGGGAGACGACCCGGTGCAAGGTCGCCTTGAGGTAGCCGTCGGTCGCGATCTCGAGCAGCTCGCCGATGTTGACGACGAACGCGCCGGCGGGCGGCACGACGTCGAGCCACTCGCCGTCCTTCTCGACCTGCAGGCCGGCCTTGCCGTCCTCGACGGACAGCAGCGTCAGCACCCCGAGGTCCTTGTGCGCCCCGACGCCCTGGGCGGGCGCCGCCGCCGCGACGCCCGGGTAGCGGGCGATCTTCAGGTGCGGGGAGGGGCGCTCGAAGACGGCGTCGAAGTGGTCGGCGGGGGCGCCGAGCGCCTCGGCCCACGCGCGCAGCAGCCGCGTGGCCACGGCGTCGAGCCGGGCCAGCCACTCCTGCGCGACCTCGCGCAGCTCGGGCAGCGCCTCCGGCCAGAGGTTGGGGCCCTCGAGCACCCAGTAGTCCGGGGTGCCGGGGGCCGCGGGCACGGGCGTGCGCTCGGCGCCGATGTCGATCTGCTCGCGCTGGTCGACGCGGCCGAGCGTGCGCTCGCCGCCCATGCGCGTCCACCCGCGGAAGTGCGGGCTGCGGACGTTCTCGATCGCGAGCTTCTGCTCCTCCGGCAGCGCGAAGAACGCACGCGCCGTGGCGTAGGCGCGGTCGATCAGGTCGCGGGGCACGCCGTGACCGACCAGCGAGAAGAAGCCGACCTCGTGGGTCGCGCGGCGCAGCTCGTCGCGGAACCGCTCCTGGTGGGCGGCGTCGCCGTCGAGCAGGGACAGGTCGAGCACGGGGATGCCGGACGTGGTCTCGGGCATGACAGGGGTCCTTTCGTGGTGAGGGGTGCGCCGGCGACGAGGCGGTCCGGCGACCCGCTGACACCACGGCCCGTGGACCCGCCGGGGGAAGGGGCGGGCCAGGGACAGGACGTGCGCGAGGGACGTGAGCTGGACCTGCTGTCGGGCGGCGCGAGGCATCGCGCCGGGGTCGCCGGGGTCGGCGACCGCTCAGCGGCGACAGCAGGGACAGGTGAAGGTGCTCACGATGCGAGACAGGCTAGCACCGCGGTCGTCACCGGGCGCCCGGGGCGTAGAACCAGCCGTGGAACGCGGCGCGGGCGCGCTGCGGCAGGACCGTCGCGACGGCGACCATGGCCTTGGCCTGCAGACCGGGCAGCACCTCGGGGCGCCCGTCGAGGAGCGCGTCGACCGCCTGCCGCGCGACCATGGGGGCGCGCGCCTTGGGCGCCCGGCCGATGTGGGTGCGCTGCATCGCGGCCTCACGGAAGAACGGCGTGCGCGTCGCCGACGGCAGCAGGGCGGTCACCGTGACGCCGGTGCCCGCGAGCTCGCCGCGCAGCGACCACGCGAACGACCGCCCGAACGCCTTCGACGCGGCGTACGTGCCGAACAGCGGCGCCGGCATGGTCGCGGCGATCGACGACGTCACCAGCACCCGACCGCCGCCCGCCGCGACGAGGTCGGGCACGAGGCGGTGCGCCAGGTGCACCACCGAACGGACGTTGAGGTCGACCAGGCGCAGCTCGTCCTGCAGCGGCGTGCGCGTGAACGGCCCGTGCACGCCGACGCCGGCGTTGAGCACGAGCGTGCGCACCCCGAGCTCCCGGGCGCGCGCGACCGTCTCCTCGACGCCCTCGGGCCGCGCGAGGTCGGCCACGAGGCCCGTGACGTACGCGCCGGTCTCCTCGCGCAGGCGGTGCACCGTCTCCTCGACGTCGCGGTCGGCGACGACGAGCACGTCGTGCCCCCGGCGCGCGAGCTCGCGGGCCAGCTCCAGGCCGATGCCGCTCGTCCCGCCCGTGACCAGGGCCGTGCCGTGCGGTGGCGCGGACTGCGCGGTGTCGGGCACCGGCTCGGGGGTGGTGCCGTGGGTGGTGTCGGGGTCCGTCATCGGGCGCCTCCGTGCTCGTCCGGGCGCGCTCCGCTCCTCGAAGCCGTCGCGACGACCCTAAGCAGGCTCACCCCCACCCGCACCTCACGGTTGCCGGTGACCCGGTCCCCGCTACCGTACGGATATGGTCACCGTCACGCGGGCCGCACGATGCACCCCCGAGGACGTCCTCGGGGTGCTCGCGGACGGCTGGTTGTACTCCACGTGGGTCGTGGGCGCCGCGCGCATCCGCGCCGTCGACCCGGACTGGCCGCGACCCGGCACCCGCATCCTGCACTCGGTCGGCCTGTGGCCCGTGCTGATCGACGACGAGACGGTCGTGCGCTCCTGGGACCCCGAGCGGTCGATCGAGCTGCAGGCGCGGGGCTGGCCGGCGGGCGAGGCGTCCGTGCGCATCGAGGTCCGGCCCGCGGCGTCGGGCTGCGTGGTGCGGATCGTCGAGGACGCCACGAAGGGTCCGGGCGCGCTGATCCCGCGGCCCGTGCGCAGCGCCCTCATCGGGCCGCGCAACGTCGAGACGCTGCGCCGGCTGACCCTCCTCGCCGAGGGCCGGGCGCCGCAGGACTGAGCTCGGCGGGCCTCACCCGTCCTGCAGCAGGCGTCCCCACGCGCTGCGCGCCAGCGCCCGGGGGAGCCTGCCCCACGGGCTCGCCGCCGCCAGCGCCACGCGGGCCGCGTTCCACCCGCACGCCCCGTGCACGCCGCCGCCGGGGTGCGCCGACGCGCTCGCCAGGTACAGGCCCGCGACGGGCGTCTCGGGGCGCCCCAGGCCCGGCGTCGGGCGGAAGAAGAGCTGCTGGTGCACGGCCGACGTGCCGCCGTTGACCGCGCCGCCCGCGAGGTTGGCGTCCGCGGCCTGGAGCCCGGCGGGGCTCTGCACCGACCGGCCCACGACGGCGTCGCGGAACCCGGGCGCCGCGCGCTCCAGGGCGTCCTCGACACGCCGCACCTGCCCGGCCACGGCGTCCACCGTCCACTCCGTGCCGTGCGGCACGTGGGTGTACGCCCACGCCGACTCGGTGCCGGCGGGAGAGCGGGTGGGGTCCGCCGTCGTCATCTGGCCGAGCACGAGGAACGGCCGGTCGGGCGGCTCGCCCTTGGACAGCGCCGCGGAGACGTCGACGAAGCCGCGGCGGTCCACGCCGAGGTGCACGGTGCCCGCCCCGTGCGCGCCCGCCGACCGCCAGGGCAGCGGGCGGTCGAGCGCCCAGTTCACCTTGAACGTGGGGTGGTCCCACTGGAAGCGGTCGAGGTCCCGCACGAGGCGGTCGGGCAGGTGCGCCGTGCCGACCAGGTCGCGGTAGAGGGCGGGCGCACTCACGTCGGCGAGCACCGCACGGCGCACGCGGACCCGCCCGCCGCGCGCCGTCGTCACGCCGACGGCGCGTCCTCCGGACACGAGCACCCGCTCGACGCGGGTCCCGGTCTCGACGACGCCGCCGCCCGCCCGCACGCGCGCGGCCAGCGCCGCGGCGAGCTCCCCGGCGCCGCCGACCGGCACGGGGAAACCGACGTCCTGCCCGAGCATCGACAGCAGCCAGCCGAACAGGCCGCTGCCCGCCGCGTCGGCGGGCACGTCGGCGTGCATGGCGTTGCCCGTGAGCAGCAGGCCGCCGCCCTCGCCCCGGAACGTCTCGTCGGCGAGACGGCGCACGGGCAGGACGGCGAGGCGAGCCAGGTCGAGCGCACCGCCGGTGCCGAGGCGGCGCAGCAGCCGTGCGACGTGCCGGGCGGCGGGCAGCGGGCTGAAGAGGGCGTCGAGCAGCGGGTCGCGCACCCGGGTCCAGCCCGCGAAGAGCCGCAGCCACGCCTCGCCGTCCCCGGCGGTCTGCTCCTCCAGCCCCGCCGCGGTGTCCTCGGGCAGGGCGTGCAGCACGGCGGCGGGGCCGTCGTCGAGCACGTGCGCCAGGACGGACGGCGCGCGCGACCACGCGAGCCCGTGCTCCTCCAGGTGCAGGTCGCGGATCACCGGCGAGCCGGCGGCCAGCGGGTAGAACGCGCTGAACAGGTCGGTGCGGAACCCGGGCGCCGCGACCTCGGCGGTGCGGACGGCGCCGCCGACCGCCGGCTGCTCCTCCAGCACCAGCACGTCCCAGCCCGCGTCGACCAGCGCGTTCGCCGCGACCAGGCCGTTCGGGCCCGCACCCACCACGACGGCGTCGACGGTCCTGACCACGGGCGACCTCCCTGCCTCGGCTGCGTCCAGCGTGCCCAGGTCCGCCCGCGGTCGCCAGCCGGGTCAGGGCGGCACGCGGGGTCAGGGCAGCACGGCGATGTCGCCCGTCGCCTGCGCCAGCAGCGCCACGCAGACCACCGCGACCGCCATGCCGAGCCCGAAGGGTGCGCGGCTGCGCGGCCGGACCACCGCCGTGACCCCTGCGGCGACCGCGAGCACCACGGCCAGCGCCCCGCCGGCCCAGGCCAGGGGCGGCGG
>NZ_JABEMG010000052.1 GCF_013004695.1 Promicromonospora citrea | reverse complement strand
GACGTCGCGCGTCGTGCGGGCGATGAGGTCACCCGTCCCGGCCGTCTCCACCGTCGACAGCGGCAGCGACGTCACCGTCTCGACGAACTCCTCGCGCATGTCGGCGAACACGGTCTCGCCGAACACCCTGGCCCGGCGCTGCGCGAAGCGCGTGATGAGCGACTGCAGCACGATGGCGCCGACCGCGAGCAGCACGTCGCCGGGGCGGGCGAGGTCGGCGATCGCGTGGGCGGCGTCGAGCCGGTCGGGCACCGCGTAGGCGGAGCCGTGCCCGGACATCAGGTCGACGATCGTGTTCGGCGTGACCGAGGGGTCGGGCTCCTCGCGCGCGCCGTAGACGTCCGTCACCACGACCTCGTCGGCCGCTGCCAGCTCGGTGGCGAACGCCTCGGCGAAGATGCGGGTGCGCGAGTACAGGTGCGGCTGGAACAGCACGAGGACGCGGCCGCCGTCGGCGATCTCGCGCGCGGCGGTGAGGACCGCGCGGATCTCCGTCGGGTGGTGGGCGTAGTCGTCCACCACGCGCACGCCGTCGGCGACGCCCTTCTCCTCGAACCGGCGGCCCGTGCCCGCGAACGCCTCGACCCCCGCGACGGCCTCGCGCGGGTCCACGCCCAGCTTGACCGCCGCGATGACGGCGGCGGTCGCGTTGAGCACGTTGTGCCTGCCCGGCACCGCCAGCCGCATCGGGATGCCCGGCACGTCGCCCGAGACGCCCGCGCCGTCGGCCACCTGCTCGTTGGTGCCGAGCACGTCGCCGCGGAGCACCGCCGTCGTGCCCTCCGGCGTCGTGGAGATGTCGGTGACGCGCACGCGCGCCGTCGCGTCCGTGCCGTAGGTGATGACGTGGCCGCCGGTCGCGCAGATGGTGGCGCCCACCGACAGCGAGCCCTCGTCGTCGGCACAGGCGATGAGCCAGCCCTCGGGCACGAGACGGCGGGCGAAACGGATGAACGCGCCGTTGAACGCCTCGGGCGTGCCGTAGTGGTCGAGGTGGTCGGCCTCGACGTTGGTGATCACGGCGACGGTCGGCGTGTAGTTGAGGAACGAGCCATCCGACTCGTCGGCCTCGGCCACGAGCACGTCCGAGGTGCCGAGGTGGCCGCCCGGGGCCGCGCCGTCGGCCGTGCGCACCGTGCTGCCGATCGCGTACGAGGGGTCGAGGCCCACCTCGCGCAGGATGGTGGCGATCATGGCGGACGTCGTCGTCTTGCCGTGCGCGCCCGCGACGGCGACACCGCGCGAGCCCTCCATGAGCGCGGCCAGCGCCTGCGAGCGGTGCAGCACGGTGAGGCGGCGCGCCCGCGCGGCGGCCAGCTCCGGGTTGCCCTCGTGCACGGCGCTCGAGATCACCACGGTGTCGACGCCCGCGAGGTGGGCCGGGTCGTGACCCACCCAGACCTGGACGCCCTCGGCGCGCAGCGCGTCGAGCGTGGCGGACTCGGCGGCGTCGGAGCCCTGCACCGCCACGCCGCGGCCGGCCAGCAGTCGGGCGACGACGGACATGCCCGCGCCGCCGATGCCGATCATGTGGACGCGTCCGAGCCGGGCGACGTGGTCCGTCGTCTGATCCGTGACCGGGGTGCTCATGAGCTGACCTCCGTGGTGTCGGTACCTGCTGACCGTACGGCTTCCTCGACGAGATCGACGACGCGGGCGGCGCCGTCGGTCGTGCCTGTCGACCGGGCGGCCTTCGCCATGACGGCGAGCCGCTCCCGGTCGGTGAGCAGCGCGGGCACGTGCCGCGCGACCCAGTCGGGCGTGAGCTCCGCGTCGTCGACGAGCAGGCCGCCGCCCGCCTCGACGAGCGGCTGGGCGTTGAGGCGCTGCTCGCCGTTGCCGATGGGCAGCGGCACGTAGACGGCCGGGACGCCGAGCGCGGCGTGCTCGGCCACCGAGCCCGCACCGGACCGGCAGACGACGAGGTCGGCGACCGCGTACGCGAGCTCCATCTGCTCGAGGTACTCGCGGACCTGGTAGCGCTCCGGCCCGACGCCCGCCGCCGCGAGCGTCTGGTGCACCTCCTCGCTCTTGCCGCGGCCGGTGAGGTGCAGCACCTGAGCGCCGGTGGCGAGGATCTGCCCGGCGGCGCCGGACAGGGCGCGGTTGAGGCTCAGGGCGCCGGACGAGCCGCCGGTGACGACGAGCGTCGGCAGCGCCGGGTCGAGGCCGAGCTCGGCGGCCGCCCGCGCGCGGACGCCCGCGGCGTCGGCCTCGCGCTGCTGGACGAGCCCCGCGATCGCCTGACGCAGCGGCAGCCCCGTGAGCACACCGCCGCGCAGCGGCGTGCCGGGGAAGGTGAGGCCCACGCGGGCGGCCCAGCGGGCGCCGAGCCGGTTCGCCAGGCCGGGACGGGCGTTCTGCTCGTGGATCACGATGGGGAGGTCCTTGCGACGGGCCGCGAGGTAGGCCGGGGTCGCGACGTAGCCGCCGAACCCGATCACCGCCTGCGCGCCGATCTCGTCGATCGCGTCCTCCGCCGCGCGCACCGCCGAGGCGAGCTTCCCGGGCAGGCGCAGCAGGTCGGTGCTGGGCCGGCGCGGCAGCGGCACCCGCGGGATCGGCCGCAGCTCGTAGCCGCGCGCAGGGACCAGGTCGGCCTCCAGCCCCGTCGTGGTGCCGAGCGCGAGCACGCGCGCACCGGGCTCGCGCCGCCGTACCTCGTCGGCTACCGCGAGCAGGGGGTTCACGTGTCCTGCGGTCCCGCCGCCTGCGAGCACCACCGACACCACTGCTGAGCTCATCATCACCTTCTCGTCGTCGCCCGGACGTGGTCCGAGCGGGTCGAAGCGGCTGCCGTGACCGATCGTCGCCACGAGTCAGACCGCCGTGCACATTTCTACCGTCTCCGGACCGCGCCGCCCAGCACGGCCAGTGACTTGCGGACGACGCTACCGCGTGCAGCGAGCGCCTTGGCAGCCCCCGGCTCGGTCCGCGCGAACGAGATCAGCATGCCGAGCGCGCCCATCGTCGTGATGAGCGCGGAACCACCCGCGGAGACCAGGGGCAGCGGCACGCCGATCACGGGCAGCAGGCCGATCACCACGCCGATGTTGACGAACGCCTGGCCGACGATCCAGCACGCGACGGCCGCCGTCGTCACCTTGACGAACGGGTCCGGGTGACGGCGGATCACACGGCTGGTGGCGAGACCGAGCACGGCGAAGAGCGCGAGCACGAGCACCGTGCCGAACAGGCCGAGCTCCTCGCCGATCACCGCGAAGATGAAGTCGTTGTGCGCCTCGGGCAGGTAGTTCCACTTCTCGCGGCTGCCGCCCAGCCCGACGCCCCACAGCCCGCCCGTCCCGAGCCCGAACAGGCCGTGCAGCGACTGGTAGCACTCGGAGGCCTCGTCGCACTCGGCGCCATAGGTCGCGATGATGCGCTGCAGACGGTCGCCCGAGTCCTGCTGGATGATGAACACGTAGCCGACCACGAAGGCCGCGAGCGCGCTGCCGAGCCCGAGCAGGGACCACGGGACGCCCGCCACGAGGAAGGCGCCGGCGACCAGGAGCGCCATGACGAGGGCCGTCCCGAGGTCGCCGCCGCCGAGCACGAGCCCCAGCACCGCGACCGCGCCCGGTACCGCCGGCATGATCGCGTGCGACCAGCTGCCGAGCAGCGCCTGCTTGCGGCCCAGCACGGTGCCGAGCCACACCGCCAGCGCGAGCTTGGCCAGCTCGGACGGCTGGAAGGTGATCGGGCCGAGCACCAGCCAGTTCTGCTGGCCGTTGCGCACCGAGCCGAGGAAGATCACCGCGACCAGCAGCGCGAGCGCGACCAGGAGGGCGGGCAGGGCCAGCCGCTTGTACCAGCGCACGGGCAGGTGCGCGGCGACCAGCAGCACGGGCAGACCCATGAGCGCGTACTGGGCCTGGACGAGGAACGCGGCGTACGGGGAGTCGCCCTCGGCGATGGAGGTCACGGTGGAGCTGGACAGCACCATGATGAGGCCGATGACGGTGAGCAGGCCGGTGGCGCCCACCAGGAGGTAGTAGCTGGTGACGTTGGAGTTCCACTGCCCCAGCCACGACTGCTCAGGCGCGCGGCGGCTCGTTCCCGTCGTGGCCATCGGTGGTCCCTCCTGTGAGCTCCCGCACCGCCCGGGTGAACTCCTGCCCGCGGTGGGCGTACGAGACGAACTGGTCCTGCGACGCGCCCGCCGGGGCCAGGAGCACGGTGTCGCCCGGCTGGGCGAGGTCCCGTGCCGCGGCGACCGCCCGGCGCATCACGGTCTCAGTGTCACCGGGATCGATCACGACGACAGGGACCTTCGGGGCGTGTCGGGCGAGCGTGTCGGCCAGCGGGCCCGGGTCGGCCCCGATGACGACGGCGGCGCGCATCCGGTCGGCGCGGGAGGAGACGAGGTCGTCGAACGTCGCGCCCTTGGCCAGGCCGCCCGCGATCCAGACGACGGTGCCGTGGGCGAACCCGGCCAGCGACGCGGCCGCGGAGTGCGCGTTGGTCGCCTTGGAGTCGTTGACGTAGGAGACGCCGTCGGCCTCGCCGACGCGCTGGATGCGGTGCTCGCCGGGGCCGAAGGAGCGCAGCCCGTCGCGCACCGCGGCGGCGGGCACGCCGTGCGCGCGCGCGAGGGCCGCGGCGGCCAGCGCGTCCGCGACGACGTGCGTCGGTACCACGCCCGCCTGGTCGCCGAGCTGCCGCAGGTCGGCGAGCGTGCCGAGCTCGGCGGCGCTCCTGCGCCGGTCCGGGTCGTCGGCGGGGGCGTGGAACGCGCGGTCGACGAGCACGTCGTCGACCAGGCCGAGGTCGCCGGGGCTCGGGCTGCCGACCGCGAACCCGACCGCGCGTGCCCCCTCGACGACGTCGGCCTCGCGGACGAGCTCCTCGGTGCGCGGGTCGGCGACGTTGTAGACGCAGGCGACCTGGACCTGCTCGTAGATGCGGCCCTTGTCGCGGGCGTAGGCGTCCATCGACCCGTGCCAGTCGAGGTGGTCGGCGGCGACGTTCAGCACGGCGGCCGCCTCGAGCGACACGGTGTGCGTGAAGTGGAGCTGGAAGCTGGACAGCTCGACGGCGAGCACGTCGAGCGACGGGTCGAGCGCCGCCTCGACGAGCGGCCTGCCCACGTTGCCGACGGCGGCGGTGCGCAGGCCCGCGGCGCGCAGGATCGCCGCGAGCATCTCGACGGTCGTGGTCTTGCCGTTGGAGCCGGTGACTCCGAGCCAGGGGGCCGGGGCGCCGGTGCCGAGCCGGTCGGCGCGCAGGCGCCAGGCGACCTCGACCTCGCTCCACACGGGTACGCCCGCGGCGAGCGCCGCGGCGACCAGCGGGTGGTGGGGCGCGAACCCCGGCGAGGCGACGAGGAGGTCGGCCTCGGCCAGCACCGCCGCGGCGGCGGGCGCGTCGAGCGCGCCGTGGTCGGCGTCCTCGGCGCGGTCGTCGACCGTGACCAGCGACGCCACCCGCGGCTCCAGCACGCCGCGCAGCGCGCGGCCCGTGACGCCGAGGCCCGCGAGGACGACCCGGGCCTGGGCGAGCGGGACGCGCGGCTCGACGGTGCCGTGCGTGTCGGGCTCCTGCGTCACGACGCGACCCACTCGGCGTAGAAGATGCCCATGCCGAGGCCCGCGAGCAGGCCGGCGATGAGCCAGAACCGGATGACGATCGTGACCTCGCCCCAGCCCGACAGCTCGAAGTGGTGCTGCAGCGGCGCCATCTTGAACACGCGCCTGCCGGTCATCTTGAAGAAGCCGACCTGGATCACCACGGACGAGACGATGAGCACGAACATGCCGCCCAGCAGCACGGCGAGCAGCTCGGTGCGGCTGAGGATCGAGAGGCCGGCCAGTGCGCCGCCGAGGGCGAGCGAGCCGGTGTCGCCCATGAAGATCTTGGCGGGGTTGGCGTTCCACCACAGGAAGCCGACGCACGCGCCGGTGACCGCGGCGGCGACGATGGCCAGGTCCTGCGGGTCGCGCACCTCGTAGCAGCGGGGCCCCGCCGTGGCGAGGTACTGGCAGGACTGGTTGAGCTGCCAGATGCCGACCAGCACGTACGCGCCGAACGTGATGATGGAGACGCCGGTGGCCAGGCCGTCGAGGCCGTCGGTCAGGTTGACCGCGTTGGACCACGCCGAGACGAGCAGGTTGGCCCAGATCACGAAGAGGATGAGGCCGACGGTGACGCCGGCGAACGCCAGGTCGAACTCCGTGTCGCGCAGGAACGAGATCTTGGTCGACGCGGGGGTGCGCGAGTTCTCGTTGGGGAACTGCAGGGCGAGCACGGCGAACGAGATACCGACCACACCCTGGCCGATGAGCTTGGCGCGGGGCGTCAGGCCGAGGGACCGCTGCTTGCGGATCTTGGTGAAGTCGTCGAGGAAGCCGACCAGCCCGAGCCCCGCCATGAGGTACAGCGCCAGCAGCGCCGACACGCTCGGCAGCCGCTGGGAGACCAGCATCGAGGCCGCGACGCCGATCAGGGTGGCCCCGATCATCACGACGCCGCCCATGGTCGGCGTGCCGCGCTTGGTGAAGTGGCCCGTGGGGCCGTCCTCGCGCACGAACTGGCCGTAGTTCTTGTGGATCAGGAACCGGATGAAGACCGGGGTGCCCAGCAGGGCGACGAGCAGCGCCACCGCGGCGCTGACCAGGATCGCGATCACTTGGTGTTGTCCTTAGCGGTCTCGGCCGACGATGCGGCGGCCGACAGGTGGTCGCCGAGCTCCCAGAGCCCGGACCCGAGCGACGACTTCACGAGCACGACGTCGCCGGGCTCGAGCAGCTCGTCCAGCAGCTCCTTGGCGGACTCCAGGTCGGGGACGTAGATCGACTCCGACCCCCAGGAGCCCTCCTGCATGGCCCCCTCGTGGATGTGGTACGCCCCCTCGCCCACCACGACGAGCTGCTTGATGTTCAGCCGTACCACGAGGCGCCCGATCTCGTCGTGCGCGGCGCGCGCACCGTCACCGAGCTCCCGCATCTCCCCCAGGACCGCCACGGACCGGCGGGTGCGGCCCGCGAGCACCGCGAGGGTGCGCAGGCCGGCCTTCATCGAGTCGGGGTTGGCGTTGTACGCGTCGTCGACGACGGTGACGCCGTCGGGCCGCTCGGTGACCGCCATGCGGTGCGGGCTGCGCGGCGTGGCGGCGGCGAGGCGCTCCGCGACGTCGCCGACCGCGACGCCGAGGCGCAGCGCGACCGTCGCCGCGGCGAGCGCGTTGGTCACGTGGTGCGGACCCACGAGGCCCAGCGCGACGTGGACGTGCTGCTCGCCGACGTCGCCGCCGCCCGCGACCCGCAGCGTGAAGCTCGCGCGGCCGGTCGGGTCGACCGTCACGTCCTCGGCCCGCACGTCGGCCGACGGGATGGTGCCGAACGTGCGCACGACCGTGCCGGGCGCCGCGCGGTCGACCATGGCGGCCACGCGCTGGTCGTCCGCGTTGAGCACCACGGTGCCGCCCTCGACGACGCCCTCGACCATCTCGCCCTTGGTCCTGGCGATGGCCTCGACGCCGCCGAACGGGCCGATGTGCGCGACGCCGACCCGGAGCACGACGCCGACGTCGGGCGGCGCGATGCCGGTGAGGTAGGCGATGTTGCCGACGCCGTCCGCGCCCATCTCCAGGACGAGGAAGCGGGTGGCACGCGTGACCCGCAGGACGGTGAGCGGCAGGCCGATCTCGTTGTTCAGCGAGCCCGTGGGGACGATCACGGCGTCCTCGACGTCGCCCGCCTCGGGCGTGAGGAGCTGCCCCAGCAGGTCCTTGGTGGTGGTCTTGCCGACCGACCCCGTGACGCCCACGACACGCAGCTCGGTGCCCGCCGCCTCACGGACCGTGGCCAGCACGTGGCGCGCGAGGTCACCGAGCGCCGTCTGGGTGTCGTCGACGACGATGGTCGGCAGGCCCTCCAGCTCGCGCTCCGCGAGCACCAGCGCGGCGCCGCCCGCGACGGCCCGCGCCGCGAAGTCGTGGCCGTCCACCCGCTCCCCCGGCAGGGCCACGAACAGGGCACCCGGCCCGGCCTGGCGCGAGTCGATGATCACCGCCCCCGTGACCGTCACGTCCGGGTCGGCGTGCAGCCGCCCGCCGGTGGCTGCGGCGACCTGCGCCGCAGACAGCTCGATCATGCCTCTGTCGTCCTCTCCTGCCTGGGGTCCTGCTCAAGGTCCTGCTCAAGGTCCTGCTGAGGGTCCTGCTCGGGGTCGTGCTCTCGTGGTGCTCGGGTGGCGCCCGTGGTGCGAGTCAGGCGGTGCGGGCCGCCAGGGCGGCGCGCGCCTCGACCCGGTCGTCGAGCACGTGGTCCACGCCGGCGACCTCCTGGATCGTCTCGTGGCCGCGGCCGGCCACCAGCACGGTGTCGTCCAGGCGGGCCGCCAGGATCGCGGCGCGGATGGCGTCCGCGCGCGGGGCGACCTCGTGGACCTCCACCGTACGCGAGGCGCCGTCGTCCGCGGTCTCCACCGTGCCCGGCGTGCCGCTGCCGGGGGTGCCGTCGCCGGGCGTGTCGACGCCGGTCCCGGCCAGGACCTCGGTGCGCACCTTGGCCGGGTCCTCGTCGTGCGGGTCGTCGTCCGTGACGTAGACGACGTCGGCGCCGTGGACCGCGGCGGCGCCCATGAAGGGGCGCTTGCCGGGGTCGCGGTCGCCGGTGGCGCCGAAGACGACGGCAAGCTTTCCGGTGGTCGAGGGGCGCAGGGCCGCGAGGGCGAGCTCCAGGGCCTCGGTGTTGTGCGCGAAGTCCACGACCACGCGCGGGGCCGTGGCCAGCACCTCCATGCGCCCGGGCACGGTGGCGCTCAGGCCGTCGGCGGCCGCCAGGGCGTCGGTGACGTCACGGATGTCGGAGCCGCCCTCCAGCACCATCGCGACGGCGAGAGCCGCGTTGGCGACGTTGTAGCCGCCCGGCAGCGAGGTGGAGGTGCGCAGCGTGCGCCCGTCGTGGTGCGTCAGCGTGAAGGCGGACCCGGTGCCCGACGGCTCGACATCGGTGACGGTCCAGTCGGCGTCCTTGCCCGGGAGCGTGGTGAGGGTGGCCACGGGGATCTGCGCCTCGGCGGCCATGCGCTCGCCCCAGGCGTCGTCGACGGTGACGACACCGCGGCGGGCGCGGGCGGGCGTGAACAGCTCGGCCTTGGTGGCGAAGTAGGTCTCGAAGTCGCCGTGGAAGTCCAGGTGGTCCTGGGTCAGGTTGGTGAACCCGGCGACGCCGAACACGATGCCGTCCACGCGGTGCTGCGCCAGGGCGTGGGAGGAGACCTCCATGGCGAGCGTGCGCACGTGGTCCTCGCGCATCGCGGCGAGGAGCGCCTGGAGGTCGGCGGCCTCGGGCGTGGTCAGCGTGCTGGCGATGACGCGGTCGCCGGAGCGGGTCTCGACCGTTCCGATGAGGCCGCCCGTCCAGCCCAGGGCCCGCAGAAGGTGGTCGAGCTGGTAGGTCGTGGTGGTCTTGCCGTTGGTGCCGGTGACGCCGAACGTCATCAGGTCCTCGGCCGGGTTGCCCAGCACCCAGGCGGCGACGGAGCCGAGGATGGCGCGGGGGTCGTCGGCGACGACGACCGGCGTGGTGCTGCCGGCCCCGATCAGCTCGGCTCCGCGCGCGTCCGTGAGGATCGCGGCGGCCCCGCGCCGGACGGCGTCCGCGGCGAACTGCGCGCCGTGCGCGCGAGCACCGGGCAGGGCCACGAACAGGTCCCCGTCCTGGACCACCCGATTGTCCGAGGCCACGCAGGTGACCGCGGCGTCAGCGGACTGACCTGGGGCGATGCTGAGACCGAACGCGACGGCGAGTTCCGAGACCTGACGCGCTGTCGTGGCGGCCGGTCGGATCCGGTCGATCGGGGATGTCACGGAGAAGAACCTACCGTCTCGCGGGGGTGGGTCTCGTCCCGCCACCGTGTACGCCCACGTCCGACTCCGCCTCCAGCGCGACGCCATCGACCTTCTCGGCCACGCTCTCCGCAACCCCGCCGAGATCACCGGCAAGCCCGACGACGGCGACGAACCACCCCTCGTCGGAGCCGACGTCCACTGACGTTGCCGTCAACTACTGCCGTCAGACGCTCCAGAGGCCCCACCGGAAATAGATCCGGTGGGGCCTCTACTTGGCTATCGGCGAAAATATTCGTCAGTCACCATCAAGCATCTTTTCGACTGCCGCCTTGATGGCTTCCAGCGTCCCATCATCCACTGTGAGTGGGGCTGCGAGTGTTTCGACCCAGTGCCGCATTTCGACCGCGGTTAGGTATCGCCACCGCGGATGCAGAGCAGCTCTTTGTGCAATGATCCGCCAGCGATGCTGGTGCTGCGAGAGTCGATACCAGTCAGCCTGTTTCTGTGCTCGCCCTGGCGTTGAGCTCGAACGCAATCCAGAGATCAGACCTTCGCGAAGGTGATTCAGTGCCGACGCATAGACCGGGCTCCCATTGAGCACGTCCGCGTCATCAGAGAGCTCGAACTTGAGCTCCATACCGGCACGGAGCAGCATCTCCACCTGGGCAAAGTTGTCGAACTCGACCAGTTCTGACATCAGAAGGGGTTCCTTCCATGGAAGAGAACGTTCCCCGCCGGGATCTTCAACGAGCCTCTCGTAATCAGCTCATTTGGCTGAGACCCCGGCCCAAGCTCGACACCTTCAGGCATTCGGAAGGCGAACATGTAGTCAGCCTTTCCTGCATACATCGGGTTACCAATGAAGATGTTCTGCTCGATCTCTGCCGGGCTTCCAATCTCCTGAGTCACATGGACCTTTCCGGCGGAGTTGGCACTAATCCTGAGACTGCCATCATCGGCCAAAATCCCATTGTGCCCTCCCTTGCTCGTATAATGGAAGTAGACATTGTCATCGAGATTATCGACAACGTTCTCGACGTCATGAGTCGCCGCATTATTGCAGTTATGAACCAGGACTGGCGTGGCCCCCGCCAGCACATAGTACGTGTGGTCGACTGCGACCGTCAGGTTGTGGACGACTGCCTGGCGTTGGTGGACGTCGACGGCGGTGATCTGTACCCAGGTGCCGGCCGAGGTCTGCAGCCAGTCCCCGGCGGTCAGATCGATCGCGTCGACCCACTCGCCAGGCTCGGGCACCCAGAACGGATGCCCATCGGTAGCGACGATCTGCTGGGTGTCGCCGTCGCCGTCGGTCAGAGTGAGCGTGACGAGCGTCTTGTCACCCTCGCCGCGGATCAGCGCGGTAACCGCACGCCCTTCGGTCGGCTCGCCGGTTTCCTCGTCTGCGGCAAGGACCTTGTCGCCGATCTCGACGTCCTCGATCGGTTTCGATTCCCCACTCGCGAGGAGCACGAGGGTCCCAGGAACGAAGCTGTTACATGCAGGCGCCTTATTTGCCGCGCCATGGAGCGGTGCGGCTTTCGGAAGCAGGCTCTTGGTCGTAGCAGCCACCGCGGCCGCTGTGATGCCGTCTGCGAGCAGAGCGTTGGTGTCCCCGGCCGTAACCTTCTTCTCGAACTCGCTCTTCTGAGTAAATGCATCCTTCACTGCACCGTAGGCACCGACACTGTCGTGGAGGAGGACGCCACCATAGAGCGTTATTCATGGCGGTGTAGCGTCTCGTGACCTGGTCACGGCCTGACCTGCATCGTCGCTGGTCAGGGGTAAGGAAGAGCAGGTAGCGCACAGGTCCTTGCGTCCGGTTTGATCAGGTTGTCGAGACCAGTTCAAGCCGAGCGAAGGACCTGTGCGCTATCACTCTACTTGCGGGCTGACGCCTGCCCAGACGACCGAGCTGATCGCCCGCGCGTGGCAGGTGCACACCTGTCGACCGCCCGGGCAGCGGCACAGCTTCCGAATGCCGTTCGGGAGGGCGATCTCGATGGTGCTGCTCATCGCCCGGCACAACCTGTCCCAACAGGTGGCGGCCGACCTGTACGGGCTGTCCCAGCCCACGGTCTCGCGGATCTGGCGGTACCTGCTCGCCCTGATCGGGCAGGTCACCGCGATGGACCGCCAGCACCTGGCCCAGGCCCTGCAGGCTGGCGTGGTGCTGATCGACGGCACCCCGATCCCCACCGGCAACCGGGCCGGCACAGGGACGACGAACTTCAACGGCAAGCACCGCAAGCAGGCGCTGAACATCCAGGTCGCCGCACGCCTGAACGGCGCCCTGGTCGCCGTCTCGGTGCCGGTGCGTGGGTCGCGGCACGACTCCCGCGCGCTGGAAGAGGTGGGCTGGGCGGCCCAGATCACCGCCGCCCGAGCCGGCAACGAGCTGCTGGCCGTGTTCGCCGACACCGCCTACGTCAAACACACGAAGCTGACGCCCCGCCCGAAGAAGAAGGACGTGCCCCGCACCGCGGCCGACAAGGAGTGGAACCGCAAGATCGCCTCGATGCGCGCACCGGTCGAGCGGACCGTCGCCCACCTCAAGCAGTGGAAGATCCTGTCCACCGGCTACCGCGGCCGCCTGACCGAACTACCAAGCGTGATCCACATGGTCACCAACCTGGAGTTCTACCGCCAGACCACGTGAATAACGCTCTTAGCCACAAAATGAGTCGAATTGTCACCCGGTCGAGTGCGAGCGACGATACTCCTCCGCAAGAAGCGGCGGCAATTCATCAACAATCTCTTCACCTTCCTGACCGGGCCATGGAAGATCATCTATAAACGAGGTTGTGACCACCTCGACAACTTCTTCCTGGCGACCTGCCAAGCATCGCTCCAGGAAGGCGAACAAGGCGGCTCGATCGAATGAGTTTGCCGAACTATTGAAATCAGCCATTACCTCTTCGAGCACCAGAGAAAAGAAGACATGGGGCAGAACCACGTCTGGTGCAAACGAGTGCGCGAGGAGAACATCCTCGAAGTATGGGATCTCTCGAACGAGATCGACCACAGTGCGTTCCGCTGAATTCATCTGCACCCTCCAAGTCCACTATAACCACCCAATCCAGAATAGTTTCCGGAAATCGAGTCGTTCAAGGCGGCGATAAGGCCCTGCGCCACCTCGACATCCCTCGCGGAACGCACAACTGGAAGGGTTCTCCCTCCGCGTACGCGAATCGTGTCATTGTTTAAGAAGTTCGTTAGTGCGCTTCGCATCTGTTGCGCTTTTGCGACGTGATTTCTCCCTTCCACCTGGGCGCCCCCTACGACTTCGTGGGCGGCAGCCGCCATCGTCGTTCCGTCGCCCACCTGATTTGGATTTCCAACGCCCTTGAATATCGTGTTCACGAGGTTCTGCAACCGTTCATTATCCACGGAGGGTGGGCCCCCGGTGTTGTGGACAAGGACGCCGTGCTCACCGACGTGGTAGGTGTGCAAACCTGCGACTGTCAGGTTGAACGCCGCCGCCTTGACGCTAGTCTCCAGATCAACCTCGCGGGTGACCTTGGTCATGCGCCCTTGGGCCGTAAGGACCCGCTCGCCAAGCGAAAGTTCCTCGGTACCCTCCCAAGCCTGGTCCGATACCGACCAGAAGGGGTGATCCTCGGTCGTGATGATGAGCTCGCCGTCGACTTCGAACTCGAACAGATCGTCCTTATGCACCCATACATGGGTGACCTCGCGGGCTCCTTGCTCGCCAGTTTCGGGATCGGTCGCGATGACTTCGTCGCCGACCTGGATGTCCTGGATCGCCTTTCGTAGACCATCGGCCATCAACACCAGTGTCGAGCCTGCGAATGAACAAGCGCGCCCCACGGCCCCAGCAATGTCCCCGACAACATCGGTAGCCGTTCGAGCCGCCGATTTGGTCGCGGCAACAAGACCGTGCGTACCGACAACGAGGTCAGCTACCTCAGCGCTGTATTTCGTGCCCTCCCATCCGTTTGCTCCTGAGGCTTCGCCAGCACCTTCCCAGTCACCGTGGACGGCGGCGTACGCCGCGCTTATGGCGTTGCTCTTGAAACGCTCGATGACATCTTGTCTGGGACGCAGCAACCGGTCCGCGACCATGGCGCCCGTCGCGATGATTTGTCCGCACGAGGCCTTCGAGCCGCCGGCGCAGGAACTCGCGGTATTGAGAGCCGAGGCTGAACGTCTCACAATCTCGCGGGGCGCCGACTTCACCACGTGCGGGATCGACTTGAGCGTCTTGACTGCACTGTCGAACTGAGTCTTGATTGCTCCGAAATATCCACTGACGAAACCCTTGGTGAAACTCACAGCGTTATTCCACGTGGAACTCCACCAACTAAGCCCTGTAGGGTCTGAGTACGTAAGTGGGTTGCTGTTGGCGTAGGCGTACCCGTTCCAGGTCCGCGGATCCATGAAGTCCATACGCGGATCCACGGTCAGGAACTTGCCGATGGTTTCGTCGTACCAGCGGGCTCCGACCAGGGTCAGGCCGGTGGCTTCGTCGCGGACCTTGCCGAGGAACTCGTGGTCGCCGGGCGCGGAGACCCCGCCGCGCTGTGCGCCGAACGGCAGTGTGTAGTGCTTGGCGACGCTGGTGGTGGTCCAGTTGGTGTTGTGCACCGAGGCCAGCGGTGTGCCGTGCGGGTCGTTGATCAGTGACGTCACACCACCGAGGCCGTTGGCGGTACGCATCGCGACCGTCTGCCCGGCAAAGCTGTAGTACCGGGCAGCGGTGACGCTGCCGTCGGGTGTCTTGGTGATCTCCTGACCACCGAGGTACACCGTGATCGACCCGTCCGGTGCCGTGCGCACGATGCGGTCCCCGTCAGCGGTGTACAGGTTCCGGCCGGTCGCCGTGGTCGTCGTCCCGGTCCCCCGGTCCGGGGCGGTGCCGCCGGACTGGTCACCGTCACTGTCGTCGTCCCCGGAACCCGGCTCCGGCTCCGGGTAGACCGTGGTCGCGATGCTGGTCGCGGCCAGCTCGGTCTCGTGGTCCCAGTCCAACGACAGGACCGTGGTCAGGAAGTCACTGTCCTGCGAACGAGTCAGCGTACGGCCGGCGCCGTCGTAGGCGAACCTCGCCGCCGTGCTGCCGCTGGGCCCGTCCGTCGTGATCGACGTGACCGCGTGCGGCCCCGCAGCCTCCCCCGGATCGGTGGTGTCGCCGTCGGCGTTGAGATCCCGGTCGCCCTCGTAGGAATAGTCGAGCGTGGTGGTCTGCCCACCGTCGACGTCGCCGGCCAGGCCACGCGTGCGATAGATCTCGCTCGTGCGGTTGCCCAGCGCGTCGTACTCGAAGGAGGTCCAGTACGGCGCGGCCCCGCCCAGCGCCGGGATCGACCTCGTGAGCTCGCAGTTCCCGGACGCCGGCGTCCATGCCTCGGTCAGGCGCCGCAGCGCGTCGTACTGGTAGCACTGCCGGTCCACCGCACGTCCTGTCGCCGTGGGCCGGTCCTTGATGGAGAGCACGTTGCCCGCGTCGTCGTACGCGTAGGTGAGATCGAGCTCCGTGCCACCGATCCGTTCCCGGTCCAGCTTCAGCCGGAGCAAGCGGCTGGTACCCGACTCGTACAGGTACGACACCACCGCGCCATAGGTGTTGCCGAGGTCGAGGTACGACAGGCGGCCGAAGACGTCCGTGCGGCTGGCCGCGACGTAGGTGCCCCACCCGAAACCGCCGCCCATCCACTCGGCGACACTGGTCTCGTCGTCGAAGTGCGTGGTCACGGTCTCCTTGCGCAGGCCGCCCGCCGCCGGATAGGTGGTGGAGGCGATCTGCCCGTCCGCGGTGTAGGTGACCTTCTGCTCGTAGGTGCCGGCCAGGCCGGCCATCGTGGTCGTGTCCGGGATCACCGTGGCCGTGCCGGTCGGGCGATAGGCCTTGTCGAAGCCGGTCACCGCCGTGACGAAGTCGCCCCCGCCGTCGGCCCCGGTCGCGATCCGCGTCGAGCTGGTGACCTGCCCCTTGACGACCTGCCCCGCGTTGGCGCCGGCATGAGAGGTGAGCACGTCGTAGGTCCACCGGGCGCGCACCACCCCCGTGGCCGAGTCCTGCCGAACCACCGTCCGCCGGCCGAGCTGGTCGTACGTGGTGACCAGCTTCTGTCCCGCGCCGTTGGTCACCGACGTCACCTGACCGGCGGCGTCGTAGGTCGTGACCGTCCTGCCCGCGTCGGGGTCGACGGCCTCGACCTGTCGACCCAGCTTGTCGTACGTGTAGGTCCAGGCGTTGTCCTCGGTGTCCAGCACAGAGGCGAGCCGACCCGCCTTGTCGTAGCGGTAGCGAGTCGTCTGCTCGTCCAGGTCCACGACCTCCGCGAGCGTGCGGACTGCCGCGTCCTCAACCGGGTCGCGGAGGAACTGGCGCAGCGCCACCGTCCGACCACGGGCGTCGACCACGGTCTGGGTCGGCGTCGCACCGTCTGGGGGAATCACGGTCGTCGTGGCACCGTCGTAGTGCGTCGTGGTGCGCCACCGCTCGTAGGCAGGGTTCGACGGAGTGCCCGTGTACAAGATCTCGGTCCTGACCCGCCCCAGACCGTCGTACGTGTACGTCGTGGTGGCGTCGGGTTCGATCGCTGCGCCCACGAGCGTCGTGCTGGGTTTCCCGGTCGCCAGCCAGCCGGACGTCACGAGCTCCACCCGGCCGTTGACGTCGTACTGGGTGTCCGTGACGATGCGGCCGTTGACCGCCTCGTCGTCCCCGTCAAGAGACTCCGTCTGGGTCTGGATGGGGCGGAGCAGGCCGTCGTACAGGGCGACGGACGTGTGGTAGCCGGTACCGTCCGCGGCGAGGGTCCTCGTGGTGACCGTGTTCACGCCCGAGCGCGAGGTCCCGTACGCGTAGGTGACGTTGGCCGACCGCCCCTCCCGGTCGGGGTACGTCACCCCGAGGAGGCGACCCGCGGCGTCGTACGTCGCCGTGGTCCGGCGACCGTTCGCGTCCGCCACCACGGTCGGCACACCGAGCAGCGGGTCCAGCGTGGTGGTGGAGACGTGCTCGGTCAGGGCGACGCCGTCCCCGTCCCCGTCGCCCGCACCGTCCGGGTCCGGGCTGGTCGTGGTCACCTGCGTGAGCACCCCGCCGGACTCGGTGTAGGAGGTCCGGGAGATCCGCCCCAGCGGATCGGTCGTGCTGGTCGCCCTGCCGCGCGCGTCGTACGTGGTGCCGACCACCGGGGACGCCTCGCTCAGAGCGCCGTCCCCGTCGTTCGTCCGCACGCTCGTGGGCAGCCCCTTCGTGGGTGCGGTGCCGTGGTCGAGGCCGTCGTAGCTGATCTGCGACACGCCGACCAGGTCCGCGGGCCTCGACGGCGTCGCCGAGCAGCGCACGCTGACCGTCTCGGTCTGCCGCGGCACCACGAGGTGCTTCTCGGCGTTGACGAGGTAGGTCGTCCGCGTGCACAGGTCGTCCGACGTCGTGTCGTCCTCGGCTGTCTCGGAGAAGGCACCGTAGTCGTCGACCTGCGTGACCTGGCCGTTCTCGTCGTACCGCGTGTCGGTGCGTGTCACGTGCTCGAGCGATCCGTCGGCGCGGTACGAGCCGTCGTAGGTGTCCACGCGGGTGGTGCGGGTGGCGACGAGCAGATCGTCGGTGTCGGCGCTGCCCGTGCTCGCCGTCTGTTCGGCCTCCGGGATCGTGACGATGGTCGAGATCTCCGACTGTCCGTTGAGCACGGTGCTGATCACCGGCATCCCGGCGAACCGTTCGTGGTCCCGCACAGAGCGCGAGGTGATCGCGTCGACAGGGAGGTCGAGCACCGTACCGGTGCCCTGGAGGTACCGGGTGCGGGTCCTCGCCGCGGCAGCGCCCTCACCGACCGTGGTGGTGACCGTCTCGTACCCACGGTTGACGGAGAAGGTGCGGTCCTTCTTCGGCGTCAGTGGGTCATCGATCCGCGCCCACTCGATGCCGCCACCGTAGGCGTAAGACGTCACCACGGGGACGTCGAACGCGGCGTTGTCGCCCGGCGACTGGGTCACCTTGGACACCAGGTAGGAGTGGAAGTACTCGCTGCGGGGCTTGGGCATGCCCCACGGGTGCCACACCACCGGGAAGCACCGCGCCGTGTTCGCCGCCTGGCTCGCGATCGGGATGTATCCCTGCGCGACGGCCGGATGCGTACCTGCGGTGCACTCCGGTGACGTGTACTGGACGGCGATCGTCGCACCGGTCTCGGTCGTGATCCCCGTGACGCGGATGCGGTTCATGGCAGGCAGGCCGTCGGCGACCGTGTCGGCGACGCGGCCCGGCAGCTGCCGTTCGCCGTAGAACCTGATCGGGTCGAAGACGACGTCGTCCGACGTCGAGGTACCGGGACCGTGCGCCGTGCGCCGGATCGCGTCGAGCCAGAGGATCCGGCCCGTGCCGTCTCCGGGGTCGCGCCACTTCTGGGTCAGTGTCACCGTGTCCTTGGCGGTCAGCGTGCCGTCGACGGCGACCTTGGTCACCACGGACGTGAGGCGCTTCGTCGAGAAGAACGCGGGGCTCCGGACGTCCGGGCAGCTGGTGCTCGACGAGCACTCCAGGTCCACGGGCGTGTCGTGCCAGCGCACGGCGCCGGCGGTCGTCTTGCGGTCCGCCGTCTCGCAGTCGGACGCTGCAGCGAGACAGCGCTCGGCGACGACGAAGTCGACGAGGTTCGGTGCACCCGACCCGTTCGCCGTCTCCGGCTCGGACCCGGCCCGTGTGCCGTAGCTGATCCAGTCCAGGGTCCCGCCGCGGGTGTAGGTACGGGTGGCGCCCGTGTTGTTGTTCGCGCCGTACCGGTTGGTCTCGCTCGCGTACCGGTAGGTCATCGTGTTGCCAGATGTGTCACGAACGTGGTCCAGGTTGAACCTCCAGCCCATCTGGCGTCCGGAGTCGGCGAAGGCGCTCTGGTAGCCGGGCTCGCCCGGGTGGTTGGAGTACACCGGGACCGTCCAGCGCGAGTTCTGCTCCAGCGTGTCACCGGAGAAACGCTCGTCCTTGCCGAAGAAGTAGGCGGTGCCGTCGGTCGTGGTGACCTTCCAGTACTCCTCGGCCCAGCCTGCGTCGGTCTTGGCCGCCGCACCCGTCGGGCGGCCGTACTGCTGCACGAGCGTCCCGTCGTCCGACTCCGGGCGCCACTCGACCGCACCCGACGTGCCAGGGTCGTCGTCGCGCACGAGCGCCGCGGACGTCCCGTTGAAGACGAGGAACGCGTTGTCGCTGTCCCAGCACAGGTCACCTGTCTTGCGGGACGCGTTGTTCGGGGCCTGTCCACCCGCCTCGTCGCGGTCCTCCGCGCACGGGACGTACCGACGCTCCACGAAGCCGCTGGTCATGTCCCACCCGTCCCCGACCCACGTGGACTGGTTGTTGGTACTGGACACCCGCCCGTCGAGGGCCGCGCTCGAGTAGCCGATCGCCAGCTCCGGCGCGGGGCCTGCAGCCGGAGCCGGGACCTGGACCGGGTACGACCAGCCCAGCGAACCCGTACTGCCGCTGACCGACCACGACGACGCCGACGACAGCGGCGTCGCGCCCCAGTCCCCGGCCGCGGAGCTGGTGCCGGACGTCACCGCGAAGGTCGCGCCACCACCTGCCGCGAGCGCGCTCGCGCGGGCGTCGGACGCAGCGCCCTCGGACTGCTCCGCGGCCGTCCCGGACGCCTCGAGATCCAGCGTCGCCGTGACGGTCCGGGCCTCCACGTCGTTCGTCGATGCCACCGGCGTGGGCGAGCACTCCTCCAGGTCGGGAGTGGTGGCGTGACACTCCGGGATGCGTACGATCCCGAGTCGACCGGACCAGTCGGCACCCGCGAGATCGGCGAACTCGTCGTAGTCGACCTGGATCTCGACCTGCCGCACGCCGTCCTCCGGCGGGGCTTCGGCGGACGTGTCTGTCACGTCGAGCAGCACCCCGGAGATCTCCGCGTCGACCGCCTCCGCCTGGTCGGCGACCTCGACGTGCACCTCCGAGGCCGCACCGGACGTTCCCGCGACGGCCGCCGGCGCGCCGATCTTGAGGTCGAGGCCGCCGACAGCCTCCTCCGGGACTGCAGTGAGCGTCTCGGGCACGGGCAGAGTGGCCTCGGCCGCATCCGGCGTCTCCTGGACGGGGACGAGGTCCGGATCGGTGGCGGGCTCCGACGGTGCGGCGACCGGGAGCGGCGTGGGGTCGACCGCCTCAGGAGCTGCCTCGTCCGTCGCCTGCCTGGCCGGGTCGAGGTTGTCCGCGCGGGCCGTGAGGTCGGAGCCCTCGGCGTCGGCGGAGACCGCCGGAGGCTCGTACTCGACGGTCAGCTTGGCGTCGTGCCGGTACCGCTTCCAGCCCTGCGTCATGTCGGACTCGTTGAGCGCTGCGAGGCCCAGGCTGAGCGTTCCGGTATCCGTCGCTGCCAGGTTCTTCACCCCGGCCGTGGCGTCGAGGTCGACCCACCCGGCGTTGTCGCACGCCTCCTTGTGGGCCACCGTGACGCGCGACAGCTCGGTACCGAACGGGGCGATCCCCCAGGTCTGCCAGGTGGAGGCTGCGTCGATCGGCCGGGTGCTGAACAGGCGCACCGTCCGCGCGGTGCAGTCCCAGCTGTGGTCGCCGTAGACGCTGAACGTGGCCGACGTGATGGCGTCGGGCTCGAGGAGGCCCAGGTGGTCCAGACCGCTGAACTGCCAGCCCAGGCGGAACTTGATCGTCTCCCGGCAGGCGGCGGCCACGGCGACGTCGCACAGGCCGAGGCCCTGGTTGCCCTCGAACATGTAGCCGCTGGTCTCGTCGGGGGTGCCCTCGTGGACCATGAGCCACTCGTTGCCCGCGGACGTCACCGTCGGGTCGATCAGCGCGGGGAAGACGGTGTCAGGGTCGGAGAGCAGGAAGTCGCGGTCGGGGCGGATCCGGACGCCGACCGTCGTCGGCTCGGTCGCACCCGCGGCGCCGAAGCCCGCCGAGGTGCCGAGCGGGTCGCCGCCGACGGACAGCGAGCCCCCCGTCAGGTCCACGCCCGGTGCGGAGCTGCCCGGTGTGCCGGCACCCGCTCTCGCGCCCGTCGTGGCCTCTGTCGTGTGCCGTGCCCTGGCGGGGACGATGTCGACCGGCATCGGCAGCTGCTGGTCGCCGAGGAGGGGAGCCGTCGCCCGAGCGTCCGGGTCGGCGGCGTCCTCGTCGCTGACCTGCTCCCACCGCGACGCGCGCGCGAGCCCGGAGCTGCCGGTGCCCGACGGCGTCCCGTCCGTGCTGAACAGACCGGCCCTGGCCGAATCCGTCGCGGCGTCGCCGGCCGCCGAGGAGTCCCACATCTTCGGCTGGGGGGCGCGGAACATCGGCTGCCCGAACGGGTCGACGACGTCGAACCCTCCTGCGGGGTTCTGCATCGCGGTCAGGCCGGCGGACAGCGTGACGGGGAACGTGAGCTGGTCCAGTCCTACCGTCTTGTCCGCCCGTTTGGCGGCTCCCCGGTCGGCGAGGCGAAGCGCGGTCGAGATGCCCGTGCCGTCGGCGTTGACGGTGACGACGAGGTCGGCGCCCTCGCCCGCCACCGCCGGATAGGTCACCGAGTCGCCCTCGACGACGGGCTCGGTCAGGTCGAACGGGGTGTCGTAGGTCAGCGTGTGCCCGTCACGGGTGATCGTCGCCAGCGGCACGCCTGCGGCCCCGTCCGAGAGCGTGATCGGATAGACGGGTGCCGCGACAGAGAGCGTGCCGTCTCCCGGCACCGGGTCGATGACCCTGTTCGAGACGGGTCCCCAGGTGCCGCTCACCGCCGTCCGCGTCGCGGTCGCGGTGACCTCCTGGGTCACCGTGCCGTCGTCGGTCGCCGTGAAGGTCGCCCAGGGCGAACGTGCCGAGGTGATCTCGACGTCCCGGCCACACACCTCGGCGAGCTCGAGCGCCTGCGCCTGATCGGTCGCCCTGGACGAGCAGTCGACGCTCGTCGCAGGCCCGGCCGCAAGGCCGGGCTGGGCGAGGAGGACCAGCACCAGCCCGCCGGCGGTGAGGCTCATGCCGAGACGGCGTATCACCACGCGCTCGGGCGAGGTACGTCGAATCTTCCTGCCCAGCCTTGCTGCCGCAGCACCAGCACGCGCGCCCATCCCGACCACCACTGTTCCGATCTGCCGTGCCAGGCGCCGTGCGTCCCTGGTCGTTCGTGCCCTCACTTGCCCGTCTCCTCGACCGACTTGTCCTTCACGGTCGGGTCCAGGGCCGCGGCTCCACCGACGAAGTCGCTGTCGTCGGCGCCCTGGCACAGCCGGCGAACCTTGTTCTCGGCAACCAGCTGTCCGTCGAAGACGCGGACGTTGTCGATCCGCCCCTGCCAGAAGTTGTCCATCCCGGCCGCGTACCAGCGGCGGCCCGCGACGAACGAACGGTTGGACACCCAGGGACTGGTGAGGGTCGTCGAGGAGACCGACTTCATCGGCTCACCCGGCTTCGGGTCGTCGGGAGCCCCGATCTCGCACGCCCAGAGCGTGACCTTCTTGGTCTTGTCGTCGAACGCCCCCGTCAGGTGCACCCACTGCCCCGGGACCGCCTTGAAGGACGACTGCGCCTGCACTGCGCTCGGAGCGTCGACGTCGCTCTGGTACATCATGAACGCCCAGCAGGGGTCGCCCCCCACCGAGGTACATGACGACCGGTAGCCGAGCGTGAACGGGCTCACCCGCGAACCGTTCTGCGACAGGGCGACGTGCTGTCCACCGAGGTTGGTGGCGGGATCGAGCCATACGTGTGCGCTGACGACGAACGACTTGCTCGTGTTGATGACGCCGGTGCTCGTCGCGGCCCGGTCGTCGACACCGTCGAACACGACTGCGCGGTCGCCCGGACGCGAGCCGAAGAGCTCGTGGGGGCCGTCGCCCCACCGTGCGAGCCCACCGCTCGAGCCCGAGAAGGTGAGTGGTTGCGAACCCACGCCCTGGACGGCGTCCTCCGCGGCCGTTCCGGTTCCCTCGTCCATCCGCCACACCTGCGTGGCGAGAGGCGCCGCCACGTCGATGAAGAAGGTCGCGGGGTCGGAGATGTTGCCGGCCCGGTCGACGGAGCGGACGTAGACCGTCGCGGGTCCGGGCTTGGTCGGGGTGAACGACACCACGGCCGTGCCCGTCGACGACGTCGTCACCGACTTCGGCGTCGCAGGGTCGGTGAACCCGTACCGGAACTTGACGACGTCCTTGGAACCGGCCCAGCCGAACCGGAACTTGCCCGTCAGCCCGATCCCGCCGGCCTCGACGTTGTCGTTCAGGTAGACGGCCTCGACGCCCTCGCCGCTCGTCACGGCGTAGATGTTGGGCTTGGCCGGTTTGGTGATGTCCACGGTGAACTCGCACCACTTCGACCACGAGCCCTCGCGCCCGGAGGAGTCCTTCGCCAGGGCGCGCCACTTGTAGACGACGTTGGAGGACAGCTTCTTGTCGGGCACCTGGATCTTGTGCGTGCGCCCGGACGGCAGGAACGACGACATGTACGCACCCCAGACCTGGGTGCCGTTGTCGACCCGCCAGACCTGGAACCTCGCCTTCGTCGCGTTCCCGTCGGGGTCACGGATGAGGACCGAGAGCTTCGGCATGTCGGTGCGCAGCACGGGCCGGTCGGTGCCGGTCTTGCAGGAGTAGTCCTCCTTGTTGAGCCAGGTCGTGAGGCTGGTCGGCACGCCAGGTGCGCGGTTGTACGTCACGGACAGCGTGGCGCGGGCGCTGGTGCTGCCGTTGCCGTCGTTGCGCCCGATGTAGCGCTTCCAGCCGACCATGGTCGACTCGTTCGCCGACCGGACGCCCAGCGTGAGCGACGACCAGTTCGACGACGCGACCTTCTTCGCGCCGGCCGTGACGTCGAAGCCGACCGAACGCACCATGCCGGAACACCCCGACCGGTGCGTCACGAGCTGTCCGGCAAGGCGCGTCGACCAGGAGCCGCGGTTGTTCCACGTCGTCGAGCTGCTGACAGCGTTCGACCCGGTCTGGTACACCCACACGCCGGTCTTGTCACAGTTGTAGGAGAAGGTGCCGTTGATATTGAAGACTGCCTTCGTCACGTCCGCCGACGCGAGCTTCCCGACCCCGCTGAGACCGCCGAACTCGTAGAGGATGCGGTGGGTGCTCGTCAGGCCGCACTGCGAGCCCGCGTACGGGTCCGGAGCGGAGCAGCGGCCCACGCCCGCATCACCGTTGAACTGGTACGACGACGCGCTGTTCGGCCAGGCGCTACGGACCGCGGTGACCTCGGACAGTGTTCCCGAGACGGCCAGCGCAGCGAACATCGGGAAGTCGGTCGAGGCGTCCTCAGCCGCGGCCTCGATGGCCGTACCGAGCGCTCCCGGCTCGTCCGCCCCGTCGCCCACGGGAACCTCGACGACGGCCTCCGGCGTCAGCGGTCCCACCAGCGGGTCGCCCTCGCCGGTTCCTGGTGATGCTGCGTCCGCCGTCCGGCGGTCGGCGGTACCCGGCGGTTCCGCGGGAGCCGCGGACGTCCAGACGAGGGGGCGGGACGACCGAAACACTTCGGGCTCGGCGCTCTCCGCTTCCGGCTCGGCGTGCGGGTCGGTGACCGTGAACGCACCGTGCTCGCGCGCGATCCCGAGGCCCGCGCCCGACGCATCCTCGGCGCGCACGTCCAGACCGAGGTCGAGGTCGAGCGACGCCACCTGCGGGTTGTGCGCCGCCTCCTCGTCCGCGAGGCGCAGCACCTGGCTGAAGCCCGACCCGTCCGAGTTGACGGCGACCACCAGGTCGATTCCCGACGGCCGACCGTCGGTCGACATCACGTCGGGGTAGACGACCCGGTCGCCCTCGACGACGGCGTCGGTCAGCTCGAACGGCACTTCGACATCGACCACCTGACCATCGGCCGACGTCATCCTTGCGAGGACGTCGGGTTCGGAGCCGGCGTCGTCGCCACCTGCCGAGAAGCTCATCGCCACGGCGGGTGCGACGGGGCTCAGCCGGCCGGTCTCGTCCTCGGCGACATCGGTCTCGATCGGCTCGAACACACCGTCCCCGTCGGCGTCGGAGGCGTCCGCGCTGCTCCCTACCTCGAGCCGGACCTGCCCCGACGGCTGGCCGAAGTAGGACTGCCACGGCGTCTTCTCGTCGAGGGCTTCGACCTCATGACCGCACCGTGCCGCCGTCGCCAGCGCCTCGGACATCGTCGGCTCCTCGAGCGGGCAGTCGAGGACCGGCTGCTCGTCGCCCATGGCGGCCAGCACACCGTCCGCAGCTCCGGTAGTGATGAGCGCCGACGCGCCCGTCGCCAGGACCACCAGGGCGGTCACGGCCGCGACCGCACGCCCCGCACGCGTCCGGATCCCCCGAGCCGCGCGCCCCCACACCGTCGCCGCCGTGCGGCGGACACCACCCAGGTCCGGAATATGCACAGGCAGGAGGGTATGGGTAAATATCACCGGTTCTTCACGAAACACGGGGTGATCTTTGGGGAGGTCGCAGCCATTCAGCCAAGAGCCGGGCAGTCGCCCGAGCGAGACCAGCCGCACGCCGGGCCGGCCCGGCGGCGATGTTCGCCTACGACGGCGCCGGTCGTACGCTGACTCGTTCGCAGGACAGTGACTTCCTGACCACGGTCCTGTCGTTGGACTGGGACCACGAGACCGAGCTGGCCGCGACCAGCATCGCGACCACGGTCTACCCGGAGCCGGAGCCGGGTTCCGGGGACGACGACAGTGACGGTGACCAGTCCGGCGGCACCGCCCCGGACCGGGGGACCGGGACGACGACCACGGCGACCGGCCGGAACCTGTACACCGCTGACGGGGACCGCATCGTGCGCACGGCACCGGACGGGTCGATCACGGTGTACCTCGGTGGTCAGGAGATCACCAAGACACCCGACGGCAGCGTCACCGCTGCCCGGTACTACAGCTTTGCCGGGCAGACGGTCGCGATGCGTACCGCCAACGGCCTCGGTGGTGTGACGTCACTGATCAACGACCCGCACGGCACACCGCTGGCCTCGGTGCACAACACCAACTGGACCACCACCAGCGTCGCCAAGCACTACACACTGCCGTTCGGCGCACAGCGCGGCGGGGTCTCCGCGCCCGGCGACCACGAGTTCCTCGGCAAGGTCCGCGACGAAGCCACCGGCCTGACCCTGGTCGGAGCGCGCTGGTACGACGAAACCATCGGGCGGTTCCTGACCGTGGACCCGGTCATGGACCTGACCGACCCGCAGCAGTGGAACGCCTACGCCTACTCGAACAACAACCCGGTCACCTACTCCGACCCGACAGGGTTGTGGTGGGAGGCGTTGCCCGTCTCCAACCTGGTCAAGAGCAGCGGGACGGTCGCGGCAGCATCGAGCTCGTCGGGACTGACCGGTGGGCCCAGCTGTCGCTATGCCTCCTGCGACGGCACCGCGATGGGCGGCGAGGACTGGTTCTTCAAGCATGACGGGTATCAGCTTGGTGTCGCGGTCAAGGCCGCACGCACCGCCGACTTCTACGGCGGAATGTCGCCGAAGGAGCGTGCGCGTCAGCTCCATCTCGAGCAGGAGTACAAGGACAACGCGAACCTCTTCAGTCAGAAGAATCTGCAGGCGTACGCGGACTTCGGGTACTACCTTTTCATTGAGGATGCAGTCAAGTGCCTCAACGGTGACGGCTTCGGTTGTCTCTGGTTCGCCGTAGGCTTCATCCCGCTCGGCGGCAAGGGAGCAAAGCTCCTCAAGAAGCCTGTGTCGGAGGTCGTCGACACAATCGTCACAGCGACCAGAAAGAAGGACGCCCAGGCTGCCGCGAATGCCGCAAACGCGGGCAGAGGGTTGTGCTCGTTCGCGGGCGCGACGCTTGTGTTGATGGCGGACGGCACGCACAAGCCGATCAAGGATGTGAAGGTCAGCGACGAGGTCATCGCGACCGACCCACAGAGCGGCGAGCAGGCCGCGATGCCCGTCACCCATGTGTGGGTCCACGAGGACGACCTGCTCGAGTTCGAGGTCGATGGCGAGCTGATCGTCACGACCGAGGACCACCCGTTCTGGTCGGTAACTGACCAAGCGTGGGAGGGGACGCAGAGTCTCGAGCGGGGCGAGGTTGTGCTCGGCGCCGATGGCCGCGGACTTCGGGTGACGCGATCCGTGGACATCGGGAAGCACGAGCGTGGCGATGCCTACAATCTCACGGTCGCTGGCGCCCATACATACCATGTGGGACGCCGCGAGATCTTGGTGCACAACAGCGGTCGTCCAGGCCCGGGCGACATCTACTTGTGGCGGGCCGTGACCCATGCCGAGCTGGCCGACGTTCAGAACACACGGACGTGGAACAGTCCCCAGGGGATAAAGTACTTCTCGTTCACCGAAGAGGGCGCGGCTGACTACGCGCGGCAGGCATACGCGCGTTATCCGCAAGAGGGTGCGTACACGATGCTCCGGACGACGGTCAGCGCAGATGACCTTCCGGAGGAGGTACGGATGGCCTACACCACCGATGTCAAGGCTGGCGGCGTCGCGCTGAACAACGACGAGCTCAAGATCCTCGGCAGGCCATCGATCATGCCCGGCGGTATTCCTGGAGCGGGGGTCTGCTGATGAACTTCGTGGTAGCGATCGGCGCCGCCGATCTGTTCGAGGAAGTGCGTGCTTCCGTCGGACCCGAGTACCCATATGAGATTCGGACCGGGGGCATAACTGCGGTAGGTTCCGGATGCGATGCGGAATTAGTGAACTTTCCCCTCGCGTGTGAGCGCTACGGCGCTGACCGCACGCGCCACGTTGCCCAGGTGCTCAGCAACGATCGCAGCGATGGTGCGCCCGAACTCATTGTGGTGATTCCTCCGCTTGAGGTCGATAAACGGGGCGCCCCAGTGACGCAGGGGATGGACTACCGGCAGTGGGTGGCCTGGGCCCTTGGCAGTTCTCTGGATGCGCTCGCCGTGGCGATCGGAAGTCTCAAGGACGTCACCGTGCTGATCCATCTCGAGTCGGCAGGCATGGATGCGCGGCCGCTGGAGGTTCTTGAGGTCGTCAGCGAACTCGGTGCCCGGACATGACGTGCGCTGGGTACTGTGACGAGGGGGTCTGCCCGGGTTCGGTTGACACGGGGCTTCCCCCTGAGTCGTGGACACGCGAGAGACTGGACCCGATTTGGTCCGGAGGAAGCGAGTCTGCCGTCATGGTGCGGAAGTTCTACCCGGAGGAGTTCAAGGCCGACGCCGTCGAGCTGTACTCCTCCACGCCGGGGGCGACGATCAAGAAGATCGCTGCTGACCTGGGAGTTCATGAGGGAACCCTGTCTGCGTGGTTGCGTGCCGCGGGGGTGACGACGGTGCCGACGGCAGCCGGCCGGGCCGACGGCGGCGGGGCGGGGGTTCCCGAGACGCCGGCCGAGGAGCTGGAGCGGCTACGGGTCGAGAACAAGCGGTTGCGGGCGGACAAGTCGCTGCTGGAGACCGAGCGGGAGATCCTGCGCAAGGCAGCGAAGTATTTCGCGGGCGAGACGACCTGGTGAGCAGCCGTTTCCAGTTCGTCGCTGAGTTCGCGTCCACCTTCGGGGTGAAGCGGCTGTGTCAGGTCCTGCAGATCGGCAGGTCCTCGTACTACAAGTGGCTGGCCGGGGCCGACCGGCGGGCCGAACGTGTCGCGGCGGACGCCGAGCTGGCCACCCGCGCGGCGGCGATCACGGCCGAGTTCGACGGGACCTACGGGTCCCCGCGGATGACGGCCGAACTGCGCGACGCGGGAGTCGTCGTCAACGCCAAGCGGGTCGCGCGGGTGATGCACGAGCACGGCGTCGTAGGGGTCCACCTGCGCAAGAAGGTCCGCACCACCATCCCGGCGAAGCAGGCCTCGAAGGTCCATGACCTGCTGGAACGCGACTTCACGGCCGACGCGCGGAACCGGAAGTACGTGGGCGACATCACCTACCTGCCGATCGGGGACGGGCAGTTCCTCTACCTGGCCACGGTGATCGACTGCTTCAACCGGCGCCTGGTCGGTTGGCAGGTCGCCGACCACATGCGCGACACGCTGGTCATCGACGCCCTGGACGCGGCCGCGCGTGAACGCGGCAGCCTGGCTGGGGCGATTTTCCACTCGGACAACGGCCGTCAGTACTGCTCGGACGGCTTCGCCGCTGCTGCGCGCCGGCACGGTCTGACCTTGTCGCGCGGCGCGGTCGGCACGAGCGCCGACAACGCCCTGGCCGAGAGCTTCAATGTGGCGCTCAAACGCGAGACCCTCCAGGGCGAACGCCGATGGACGGGGCCAGGGAGTGTCGCAAGGCCATAAGTAACTTCCCATTCAACGAAAAGTGACCAAGTATGATGCTGACATACGCGAATTTTGACGATGCCGATCTCCAGGGGTCGACACTCGCAGACCACCTGATTGCGGTCGAGGCGGAATTTCGAATCGTGGACGGCTTGCGTACAGTCTACGAAGAGCCGCACTTTCCAATCGCTGAGTTGGCGAGGAGTCTTTCTCTATGGTTGCGAGACGGGGCAAGAGGTTTTTTTATTTTCGACTCGATGGCATTCGAGGAACTCGGCGTGGTCATGATATCGCGCGCGGACTTGGGCTGGAAATTTTCATCAGTTTTTACTCCCGCTTTGGCGAGTTCTTGTTTGAGCTGGTCGGAAGTGGAAGGGTGTGTTAGAGGATTCATTGATCAAGTCGAGCGGGACTTGATTGAACGCGGTCACGATGCGGCGATGGTCCTCAGGGGTTGAAAATTTCGCCGTGAACTTAGAGCGTTATTCAGCTGGCCAGTCGGTAGAACTCCAGGTTGACGATCACGTGGATGATGGTTGGGAGTTCGGTCAGGCGGCCGCGGTAGCCGGTGGCGAGGATCTTCCACTGCTTGAGCAGCCCAATCGCTCGTTCGACCGGGGCGCGGAAGCTCGCGATCGCGCGGTTGAACGC
>NZ_JABEMG010000051.1 GCF_013004695.1 Promicromonospora citrea | reverse complement strand
GGCGCGCAGGTGGTCTCGGCGGCGGGCGGCGAGATCCTGCTCTCGACGGGCGAGTCGTGGGGCAACGGCCTGCTGATCTGGGCCGCGGGCAACGGCAGCAACCCCGTCGTCGCGAAGAACACGGACCGCCCCGCCCAGACGCGTCGCCCGTCCGCCCGCCAGGACGACGGCGTCGTACACCGGGCGGTCGGGCGGGCCGGCGGTCGTCGGAGTCATCGCAGCACCAGCACCTCGAGCAGGTCGCCCACGCGAACCTTCTCGACGCCGGGCGGGACGAGCGCCAGCCCGTCGGCCGTGGCGAGCGCGGACAGCGAGTGCCGCGACCCGGCGGGCGCGACGCCGACGGTGCCCGGTCCGGTGTCGTGACCCGCGCCGGGCAGCGGGGCGAGGCGGACCGGGACGACGAGGAGGCGTCCGGGTGAACCGGGCAGGACGGCCGCCGCCGGGAGCGAGGTCCTCCCGGGCGCGTCGCTCGGCGTCGACGGTGTCGGCACCGGGAGACACGTCTGCGGGAGCGCGCCCCGGAGCCGGTCGATCGCCGGCCGGGCGAAGAGCGCGAACGACGCGTACGCCCCGACCGGGTTGCCGGGCAGGGCGAGCCACGGCACGCCGCGCCAGCGGGCGAGGGCCTGCGGCCGGCCGGGGGACAGGGCGACGGCGGCGACGTCGGGGTCGGTCAGCCCGGGCGGTGCGGCCGCCAGCAGCTCGCGGACGACATCGGCGGCGCCGGCCGAGACCCCGCCGGCCGTCACGACGAGATCGACCCCGCCCGGCCGCGCTCCTGCCGTCCCGGCGCCGGACCGTCCTGCGCCCGTCGCCGCCGGGTCCTCAGCCGGGTCCACCGCCGCGTCGAGCGCCGCCCGGAGTGCCGCGGGGTCGTCAGGCACCGGGCCGAGCCGGACCACGTCGGCGCCGGCAGCCGTGGCCGCGGCGGCGAGCATCGGACCGTTCGAGTCGGTGATCTGGCCCGGACCGAGCGTCGTCCCCGCGGGGACGAGCTCCGCCCCCGTCGAGATCACGGCGACGACCGGCCGCCGTCGGACCGGGACGTCCACCGCGCCCGAGGCGACGAGGGCGCCCACCAGGGCGGGCGTCACCACGGTGCCGGGGCGGGCGAGCAGGTCGCCGCGGCCCACGTCCTCCCCGGCCGCGCGGACGTGCGTGCGCGGCCGCCGCGCGAGCGTCACCGCCTCCTCCGTGCGCGGTGCCCCGGCGACGAACCGCCCGGTCGACGTGTGCTCCACGGGGACGACGGCGTCCGCGCCCGCCGGCAGCGGCGCTCCGGTCATGATCCGGACGGCGTGCCCGGGCGCGAGCGCCGGCGTCCGGCCAGGGCCCGCCGCGACGTCACCGGCGACGGGGAGCGTCACGGGAGCGCCGTCGGGCGGCAGGTCGGCCAGGCGCACCGCGTACCCGTCCATCGCGGCGCCGTCGAAGGGCGGCACGGGCACGGCGGCGTGCACGTCCTCCGCGACCACCGCGCCGAGCGCGTCCGCGACCGGCACCACGCGCACGGGCAGCGGTGCCACGAGGGCGAGCGCACGCCGCAGGTGCTCGTCCACGTCGCGCGCCTGCTGCTCCCCGGTCCCGGCCATGGCACCGACCCTACGGCCGGTCCGCGGGCCGCGGAGACCGGCTCCGGCGCCCTCACACGGTGGCCCGGCGGGCTGTGCGTTCTTCCTTACGGTCGATTAACTGCCCTTTGTCGGGCGATGAAACACCGTCTCCCTAGTTTCGTCAGCGTCGGTCCGACGTCGGGCCGGCCCCGGGCCCGGCACCTGCCGCACCGGGTGCGCCCGGCGTCGTCGGGCCTCCGTCCATGCAGGGAGGACACCGTGTCCACTCCGACCACACGCGACGAGCAGCTCCCGGTCGCCGCCGCGACCGGCACCCCGGCCCGGTCCGCGGTCGAGCGCCGCACCGGCCGCTGGATCGACCACTGGGACCCCGAGGACAAGACCCTCTGGGAGGACGGCGGCCGCCGCACCGCCCGGCGCAACCTCGTGCTCTCGATCTTCGCGGAGTTCCTCGGCTTCGGGGCCTGGGCGCTCTGGTCGATCGTCGTGCCCCAGCTGCCCGCGGCCGGCTTCGACCTCACCGTCGACCAGATGTTCTGGCTCATCTCCGTGCCGAGCCTCGTCGGCGCGACGCTCCGCATCCCCTACACCTTCGCCGTGCCGGTGTTCGGCGGGCGCAACTGGACCGTCGTCTCCGCGCTCCTCCTGCTGCTGCCGACCGGCGCGCTGATCCTCACCGTGTCCGACCCCACGACGCCGTTCCCGGTGCTCCTCGCGGCCGCGGCGCTCGCGGGCCTGGGCGGCGGCAACTTCGCGTCGTCGATGGCGAACATCTCGTTCTTCTTCCCGGAGAAGGAGAAGGGCGCGGCCCTCGGCTGGAACGCGGCGGGCGGCAACATCGGCACTGCAGCGGTCCAGCTCGCCGTGCCGCTGGTCATCGTGACGGGCGCCGGCGTGGCGCTGGACCGCGCGGGCCTCGTGTTCATCCCGTTCATCCTGCTCGCGGCGTTCCTCGCCTGGCGCTGGATGGACAACCTGTCCTCGGCGAAGGCCGACCCGCGGGCGTTCGCCGTCGCGGTGCACGACCGGCACACCTGGATCATCAGCTTCATCTACATCGGCACGTTCGGCTCGTTCATCGGCTACGCCGGCGCCTTCCCCACGCTGCTCGCCGCCGAGTTCCCGCAGGTGGCCCTGCCGCTCGCGTTCCTGGGTGCGCTGGTCGGCTCCGTGGCGCGGCCGCTCGGCGGCATCCTCGCCGACCGGGTCGGCGGCACGGTCGTCACGCTCGGCGCGTTCGGCGTCATGGCGCTGGGCGCCGTCGGTGCGATCTGGGCCCTCGGGGCGAACAGCTTCCCCGCGTTCTTCGGCTCGTTCCTCGGCCTGTTCGTCGCCACGGGCGTGGGCAACGGCTCCGTCTACCGGATGATCCCCGCGGTGTTCCGGGTCAGCGGCGGCACGGTCAAGGCCGCCGCGGGGTGCATCGGCATCGCGGGCGCGGTGGGCGCGTTCGGCGGGTTCCTCATCCCGCGCGGGTTCGCCCTGTCCACGACCCTGACCGGGTCGCTCGTGCCGGCGCTCTGGTCGTTCGTCGGCGTGTACGCCGTGATGGCCCTCGTGTGCTGGGCCGTGTACGGGCGCGGCGCCATGGCCGCGGCACGGGTCTGACCGTGCTCGACACCCGGCCCGGCACCTCGGGCGCCAGCACGGGCGCCGACCGCGTGGACTCGCACTGCCCGTACTGCGCGCTCCAGTGCGGCATGTCGCTCACGCCTGCCGCGGGACCGGCGGCGCCCGAGGTGCGGCCCCGCGCGTTCCCGACCAACCGGGGCGGGCTGTGCCAGAAGGGGTGGACGTCGGCGGCGGTGCTCGGCGCGCCGGACCGGCTCACCCGCCCGCTGGTGCGCCGCTCGCTGCTCGACCCGGCCCCGCCCGTGCCCGGCGCCCCCGTGCCCGGCGCCCCCGCGGCCGACGCCGACCCCCTCGTCCCCGTCCCCTGGGACACCGCGCTCGACCTCGTGGCGACCCGGCTCGCGGCGCTGTCCGCCGAGCACGGCCCCCAGGCGGTCGCGGTGTTCGGCGGGGGCGGGCTGACCAACGAGAAGGCCTACGCCCTCGGCAAGTTCGCGCGCACCGTGCTGCGCACCCCGAACATCGACTACAACGGCCGGTTCTGCATGGCGTCGGCCGCGGCGGGCATGAACAGGGCGTTCGGCGTCGACCGGGGCCTGCCGTTCCCGCTCGCCGACCTCGGCGGCGCGCAGGCCGTGCTGCTGCTCGGCTCGAACCTCGCCGAGACCATGCCACCGGCCGTGCAGCACCTCGCGGGCGCGCGGGCGGCCGGTGGGCTCGTCGTCGTCGACCCGCGGCGGTCGGCGACCGCACGGCTCGCCGTCGACCCCGCGCCGGACCCCGCGGCCGGCCCTTCCCAGGGCGTGCACCTCGCGCCCGTGCCCGGCACGGACCTCGCCGTCGTGCTCGGCCTGCTGCACGTCGTGCTCGCCGAGGGGCTGGCCGACGAGGCCTACCTCGCCGCGCGCACCACCGGGTTCGAGGACGTCGCCCGCTCGGTGGCCGCGTGGTGGCCCGAGCGGGTCGAGTCGGTCGCGGGCGTCCCCGCCGAGGAGCTGCGCCGGGTGGCCCGGCTGCTGGCCGCCGCGGCCCCGGCGCACGGCGGTGCGGGCGCGTACGTGCTCACCGGGCGCGGCGTGGAGCAGTCGACGCAGGGCACCGCCACCGTCACGGCGGCGATCAACCTGGCGCTCGCGCTCGGTCTGCCGGGCCGGGTCGGGTCGGGGTACGGCGCGATCACCGGCCAGGGCAACGGGCAGGGCGGCAGGGAGCACGGGCAGAAGGCCGACCAGCTCCCGGGCTACCGGAGGATCGACGACCCGGCGGCCCGCGCCCACGTCGCGGCGGTCTGGGGCGTCGACCCGGACTCGCTGCCGGGCCCCGGCCTGCCCGCCGTGCGGCTCCTGCGCTCGCTGGCCACGCCGGGCGGCCCCCGCGCCCTGCTCGTGCACGGGTCCAACGTCGTGGTGAGCGCGCCGGACGCGAGCCGTGTCGTCGAGCGGCTGCGTGCCCTCGACCTGCTCGTGGTCTGCGACGTCGTGCCGAGCGAGACGGCGCGCCTGGCCCACGTCGTGCTCCCCGTGACGCAGTGGGCCGAGGAGGAGGGCACCCTGACCTCGCTCGAGGGCCGGGTCATCCGCCGCCGTGCCGCGGTGTCGCCGCCGGGGGAGGTCCGGTCCGAGCTGTGGGTCCTCGCCGAGCTGGCCCGGCGCCTGGGCGCGCCCGCGACGCTCGCCTTCCCGACCGACCCCGCCGAGGTCTTCGACGAGCTCGCCCGGGCCTCGGCGGGCGGTCCCGCCGACTACGCGGGCCTCTCCCACGCGCGCCTCGACGCCGACGAGGCGGCGGGCGGCCCCGGCCTGCACTGGCCCGTGCCGGACGGCGACCACCCCGGGACGCCGCGGCTGTTCCTCGACGGGTTCCCGACCCCGGACGGCCGCGCGCGGCTGGTCGCCGTCGACCACGTGGGGCCGTCGGACGAGGTGCGCCCCGGCGCGCCGTTCTACCTGGTCACCGGGCGGGTGCTGCAGCACTACCAGTCGGGCGCACAGACGCACCGCGTGCCCGACCTCGAGCGGCTCGTGCCCGAGCCGTACGTCGAGCTGCACCCCGTGCTCGGCTTCCGCCTCGGCCTGCCGGACGGCGCCCGCGTGCGCCTCACCAGCGCGCGGGGCGAGGTCGAGGCCACCGCGCGCTGGACCGACGCCGTGCGCCCCGACACCGTCTTCATGCCGTTCCACTGGAGCGGCGCCGGCTCGGTCAACCGGGTCACGACGGACGCCACGGACCCCGTCTCGGGCATGCCGGAGTTCAAGGTCTGCGCCGTGGACGTCACGCCCGTCCCGGACGGCGCCCCGCCCCGCCCCGCCCCGCGCCCCACCCCGGAGGAGCTGTCCCGATGAACCTGCGTGTCCCCCTGAAGGTCGTCGTGGTCGGGTTCGGCATGGTCGGCTCGCGTCTCGTCGACGAGCTGCTCCGCCGCGAGCCCGAGGCGTTCGACGTCACCGTGCTCGGCAGCGAGCCGTACGAGCCGTACAACCGCGTGCTGCTCAGCGACGTCGTCGCGGGCCGCACCGATGTCGCCGCCATCACCATGCCCCTGCCCGACGGCGCCCGCGTCACCGTGCGCCGGGGCGTGGCCGCCGTGGCCGTCGACCGGGCGTCACGCGTGGTCGTCGCCGACGACGGCACGCGCCACCCCTACGACCACCTCGTGCTCGCCACCGGCGCGGCCGCCCGCGTCCCCGCGATCCCGGGCCTGCACGCCGCCGACGGCGGCCTGCCCGCCGGCGTGCACGCGCTGCGCACCCTCGACGACGCCCGCGAGATCGTCGCCGCCACGGTCAACGCCCCGCGCGCCGTCGTGGTCGGCGGCGGCGTGCTGGGCGTGGAGGCCGCCGTCGGGCTCGCGGGCCGCGGGCTGCACGTGACCCTCGTGCACCACGGGGGCTCCCTCATGGAGCGCCAGCTCGACGCGGAGGCCGCCGCCGTGCTGCGGACGGGCCTCGAGGCGCACGGCGTGACCGTGCTGCCCGACCGCGTGGCCGGCGAGGTGCTCGTGGCAGGCGGCCGGGCGGTGGGCGTACGGGTCCGGACCGCCCGCGGGGCCGCGGCACCGGACGGCACGACCGACGACGTGGTCGCCGCGCGCCTCGTCGTGTTCTCGGTCGGCACCGTGCCGGAGACCGGCCTCGCCGCGGCCGCGGGGCTCACGACCGATCGCGGCGTCCTCGTCGGACACGACCTGACCAGCCCTGACGACCCGCGGGTGCACGCGGTCGGCGACTGCGCACAGCCGCCCGAGGGGTCGCGAGGCCTCGTCGCGGAGGGCTGGGACCAGGCGAGACGGCTCGCCGAACGGCTCGTGCGGCTCGTCGAGCCCGCCGACCCCGAGCCCGTCCCCGCGCCGCACCTGCGCCTTCCCGAGGGCGGCACGCGGCCGAGCATGGCGGTGCGCCTCGGCGCGCTGCTCGCGGGCGGGGCGACCAGCCGCGCCCAGACGGACCGGGGCATCGACACGCGCGGCACCGACGTCGTCAAGGTCAAGGCCGGCCCGCTGAGCGTCACCGCGATGGGCGTGTGCGGCGCCGCCCGCGCCGACGAGCCCGGGCAGCGCACGGTCCGCCTCGCGGACCCGCACGCCGGCCGGTACGTCGAGGTCGTGGTGGCGGACGGCGTCGTCGTGGGTGCGACGTGCGTGGGCGACCCGGCCGTGGCCGCCGACCTCACGGCCGCCTACACCCGGCGGACGCCCGTGCCGCACGACCCCGCGTTCCTGCTCCTCACGCCCGTGATGGCCGCGGCGGCGCCCGCGTCGTCCCCCGAGCACATGCCCGACGACGCGGTGGTGTGCCGGTGCAACGGTGTCACGAAGCGGGACATCGCCCACGCGTGCGCCACGGGCGCGCGGACGCGGGACGACGTCGCGCGCGAGACGCGGGCGACCACCGGCTGCGGCTCGTGCACCGACGCGGTGTGCGGGGTGCTCGACTGGCTGCGCGCCACGGACCCGGAGGTGGTCCCGGAACCCGCCTGACGTGCCCCGGCGTCGCGCGCGAGGCCGCCACCTGCGGGTATAGGCGACGCCTGTGCCCGCTGCTCGGTCCACGTCTTTGCCTGCCCTCTCCGCACCTGCCTACGGTCGCGACGGATCGATCGACATCGATCGGACACGAGCGAGAGGAACGTGGGGGCATGTACGACTTCACAGGACGCCGCGCCCTGGTCACCGGGGGCTCCCGGGGCATCGGGGCGGCCGTGGTGCGTCAGCTGCTGGACGGCGGGGCCGACGTGCTGGCCGTCGCGCGGACGACCGCCTACGCACCGCCGCAGGGCGCCCGGTTCGCGACCACGGACCTGCGCACCACCGAGGGCGTGCGCGCCCTCGCCGACACGGCCGACCGGGAGCTCGGTGGCGTCGACGTGATCGTCCACGCCGCCGGGGGAGCCCAGGCGAACGAGTCGGGCAGCACGCTCGGCCTCACCGACGGCGACTGGCAGGACGTGCTCGACCTCAACCTCCTGGCGGCCGTCCGGCTCGACGCCCTGCTGGCCCCGGGCATGCGGGACCGCGGCGTGGGCGCGATCGTGCACGTCTCGACCGCGGCCCTCGTGCCGCCGGTACCCCCGTTCGCCCACTACCAGGCCGCCAAGGCGGGCCTCGAGTCCTACAGCAGGTCCCTCGCGGCCGAGCTCGCACCGGCCGGCGTCCGGGTCAACGCGGTCGGCCCCGGCCGGACCGCCACGCCCGGCGGCGAGGCGACGCGGCAGCGCTGGGCGGGGACGGCCGATGCCACCGGCTCCGCGGACGTCCCGCCGCTGGGCCGGGACGGCCTGCCGGACGACGTCGCGGGGGCCGTCGTGTACCTCGCCTCCGACCTGGCGAGCTGGATCACGGGCGCCTACCTCTCCGTCGACGGCGGTGAGTACCCGCGTGGCTGAGCCGACGACGACCAGGCCTCGGTACGACGGCAAGCGCGCCGAGCCGTTCGCCATCGACGTCAAGGGGGCGTTCTTCACCGTCCAGACGCTCGCGCCCCTGCTCGCCGACGGCGCGGGCGTCGTGCTCACGACCTCGGTCGCGAACCGGGTCGGCATCGTCGACTCGAGCGTGTACGCGGCGGGCAAGGCGGCCGTGCGCTCCCTGGCCCGCAGCCTCTCGCGCGAGCTGCTCCCGCGCGGCATCCGGGTCAACGCGATCAGCCCCGGTCCCGTCGACACGGGCACCCTGGAGCGCACCATGCCGAAGGAGGCGGCCGACGCCTTCGTCGCCGAGCGGGTCGCCGCCAACCCCATGCACCGCAGGGGCACACCGGACGAGGTCGCGGCGGCGGCGCTCTTCCTCGCCGTCGACGCGACCTACACGGCGGGCGTCGAGCTCGTCGTGGACGGCGGCGTCACCCAGCTCTGACCGTCTTCCCCAGTCCTGACCGTCATCCCGAGGAGTCCCCGTGACCGAAGTCCCTGACCGTACGTCGTCGGCCGTCGTGCTGCGCGCGCACCGGACCGAGCCCGCCCAACCGTTCGCCGAGCTGCTCGAGGTCGTGCCGGTCGAGCTGCCGCCCCTCGCCGAGGGGCAGGTGCGCGTGGCCAACGAGCTCCAGCAGGTCATCGCCGCGACCGGCGAGCTCATGGTCGAGCGGCCCCGCCTTCCGCTCCCACGCTTCGAGATCGGCAGCCCGCTGTACGGGCCGGCCGTCGGACGTGTCGTGGAGTCCCGAGCGTCCGGGCTCCCGGTCGGTACGACCGTGCTGCACGGCGCCGGGTGGCGCGCGCACAGCACGCTCGACGCCGCCGAGGCGTACGCCGTGCCCGACGGCGTGTTCCCCGGCCCCGAGCACCTCCTCAACCAGGGGGTCCCCGCGTACCACGGCATGGTCGACATCGCGCAGGTGGGCGAGGGCGACGTCGTGCTCGTGAGCGGGGCGGCCGGCGGCGTCGGCTCGATGGCGGCCCAGGTCGCGCGGCTGCGGGGCGCCGCACGGGTCATCGGCGTCGCCGGCGGGCCCGAGAAGTGCCGCTACCTGGTCGAGGAGCTCGGCCTGGACGCCGCGATCGACTACCGCTCCGAGGATCTCGACGCCCGGCTCGACGAGCTGGCGCCGGAGGGGGTGTCCGTCTTCTTCGACACCGTGGGCGGTCTCCAGTTCGAGGCCGCGGTGCGGCACGCCGCGCCCGGCGCTCGGTTCGCGCTCTGCGGCGTGCTGTCCGACCAGCTCGGCGGGGACGGCGGGTTCCCGCGCCTCGACCTCATGACGGCACTGGTGCGCGAGATCCAGATCCGGCCCTTCTCGACCCGGCACACCCCGGAGCAGGTCGCGGCGTGGAACGAGCACTACGCGGAGTGGTTCGCGCAGGGCCGCATCCGGTTCGTGAGCACCGTGCTCGACGGTGGGCTGGAGCGCGTCGTCACCGCCCAGGACGAGCTGCGCACGGGCGTGCACCGCGGGAACGTCCTGGTGCGGCTCCGCTGAGGCGGTCCGGGCTCAGGCCGCCGCGACGGCGGCGCGGGGTACCCACGCCGCGCGGTCCGGCCAGTCCTCCCGCCGGAGCAGGTCCAGCAGGGCGGACTCGGCCGGGCCGGGGTCGCGGCGCAGCACGGCGACGACCGGCTGGTGCAGCGCGGGCGCGAGCGGCCGGACGAGGTGGGCGTGGTCGCGCGGCACGGCCGATCCCGGCACGAGGGCGGCGCCGAGCCCCTGCGCGGCCCACCGCACGGCGGTCGCGGCCTGCGTCACGCGGGCGGCGGTGACGGGGGAGAGACCCGCGGCGTGCAGCGTCTCCCGCAGCACGCCGTCGAGCAGGCCCGCCTGGTCGAACCGGACCCAGGGCTCGTCCGCCAGGTCACGCAGGCGTACCGCGTCGCCGGCCAGCAGCGGGTGCCCCTCCCGCAGCGCGACCACGAACTCGTCGTGGCCGAGCGGGTGCGCGTCCTCGGGCGTCTGCTCGCAGCGCGCCATGAGGGCGAGGTCGAGCACGCCGCGGCGCCACAGCCGTTCGAGCTCCGTGGTGCTCGGCTCCTCGAAGACCGTGACCTCGAGCCGTGGGGCGCTGCGCCGCAGCGCGGCGAGGGCGCGCGGCAGCTGCGGCGCGCCGAAACCCATCTGGACCGACACGACCAGCTCACCGGCGAGGTCGCCCGCACCGGCCTGCGCGGCCGCCCGCGCCCGGCGCGCCGCGCGCACCGCGACCTCGGCCTCTCGCAGGAACGCGCGGCCCACCACGGTCGGCACGAGCCCGCTCGGCGTGCGTGCGAACAGCGTGACCCCGAGGTCGCGCTCCAGGTTCCGGATCTGCTGGGACATCGACGGCTGCGCGACCCGCAGCTCGTCGGCGGCCGCCGTCACCGAGCCGTGCTCGGCCACGGCCAGGGCGTACTCGTACTGGCGCAGGCTCATCGGCGCCTCCTCCTCCGGGACGGTGCGCTTCTCCACGTCGTGCAACGTCTGGTGAGGCGGGCTTTACTCCCTGGGGCGTCCGGCCGGACGTGTCCACTCCAGCGTGTACCGGAAGAAGAGCCGATGCCGCACCCGGGCGCCGGGCAGCACCTCGCGGGCCGTCCGGGCGATCTCCGCGAACGTCTCGCGCGGGTCGCGCACCGGCATCGGCGGCCCGGCGTCCGGCACGGGCGTCCGGACGGGGCGCGGGTGCCGCACCAGGCCGACCAGCGGGTTGAGCAGCGCGGACACGAGGTCCCACGCGAGGTCGGCGGCCGAGTCCGGGCGGGCGAGGCCGACGACGAGCAGGCGGCCGCCCGGCGCGAGCAGCGCGGCCGCGTGCCGCAGGGCCTCCTCCAGGGGGAGATGGTGCAGCACCGCGACCATGGTCACGGCGTCGAAGGTGCCCTCGACCTCCTCGAACCGGGCGTTCCGTACCGTGACGGACGGGTCGCCCGCGAGCCGGGCCCGCGCGGCGGCCGCCATCGTGGCGTCGGCGTCGATGCCGAGGACCTCGTCGAACCGGCCCCGCAACCGGTCGAGCAGCTTCCCGACGCCGCAGCCGACGTCGAGGGCGCTCCGCCGCCCGGGAGGCAGCCGGCGCAGGATCCAGGGGTGGTAGTGGTCGTTGTGGTTCCAGGGGTGCCGGTCGTTGAGGCGCTTCAGGGCGCGCCCGCCGGCGCGGACGACCGGGTGGTGCACGGTCCGGATGTCCATGGGTCTCCCGTCGGTTGCTCAGCGATCGTCCCGAGCTCAGACATGGACTGAGCGCGCGTCTTGTTCCACGTTTCGCCGAAACGTGGAATAACGTGGATTCATGTTCCAGGTTCCACCGTTCCAGCACCGAGACGAGCAGTGGACGGCCGAGAACGACGGTATGACGAGTCGTGCGCAGATGGCCAGGGCGTCGGGCCCGTACCGGTCCACGGTCCCGCCTCGCATCGCGACCTGGACACCTGATATCCCGGGTGACCTGGCGGCCGACATCGAGGAAGCGGCGTCGGCCCTGAGTCGGTTCGACCACTACGCACGGGGCGTGCTGGGCGAGACGAGTCCTTCGCTCGGGCCGATGAGCTCGATCCTCCTGCGAACGGAGTCCGCGTCCTCGTCCCAGATCGAGGACCTCACCGTCGGGGCCCGGCAGCTCGCGCTCGCGGAGATCGACCTGGCGACGTCGGACAACGCACGGCTCGTCGTCGCGAACGTCCGGGCGATGGAGGCGGCGCTCGACCTGGCCGACCGGCTCGACACGACGGCGGTGCTCGAGATGCATCGGGCGTTGATGTCTGGTCAGCGCGGGTGGGAAGGGCGCGCTGGGCGCTGGCGTGATCAGCTCGTGTGGATCGGTACGAGCAAGGTGAGCCCGCGCTTCGCGTCGCACGTCGCACCCCAGGCGGTCCTGGTGCCCGACGCGATGGACGACCTGATGTGCTTCGCTCGAAGAGATGACCTGCCCGTGATCGTCCAGGCAGCAGTCGCGCACGCGCAGTTCGAGAACATCCATCCGTTCGCGGACGGCAACGGCAGGACCGGCCGTGCACTCGTGCACGCGATGCTGCGCGCCAAGGGCCTGGTGACGAGCACGACTGCGCCGGTCTCGGCGGGCCTGCTGAAGAGGACCGACGAGTACTTCGGTGCGTTGGCGTCGTACAGGGAAGGAGATGCGAGGCCGATCGTCGAACAGTTCGCTGACGCCTCGCGGTTCGCCGCGCACGCGGGTGCGGAGCTGATCGACGAGCTGGCCGCGCAGATCGGCCGGTCCCGGGATCAGATGTCCGGGTTGCGTCCGCAGGCCTCGGCCTGGAAGGTACTGCCGCATCTGCTGTCCCACCCGGTGGTCAACGCAGCCTACCTGTCCGATCGGCTCGGCCTCGGGCGACAGACGGCGTTGAACGCCCTCGGCCAGCTCACCGATGCCGGCGTGCTGGTGGAACGAACAGGCAGGCAGCGTAACCGGGTGTGGCAGCACCCAGGGATCCTCGGCGTGCTCGACGAGTTCGCCCAGAGTCTCGTCCGTGCGTAGCCGCTGATCGGGTGACGACCCGGAAGCCCGGGCTCTCACACCCCGCCCCCGCGCGGAGTGAGGAAGATGTTCGGCCCGGGTAACCACCGGCGCACCAGCGCGAAAAACCGGGGACCTACGGTCAAGACATGGTCAACTCCGGTACCCCTCAGCACCTCGTCGTGGTCGGCGGCGGCATGGTCGCGCAGCGGCTGGTCGAGGCGCTGCGCGCCCGGGACGACGCCGGCCGCTACCGCGTCACCGTCTTCGCCGAGGAGCCGCGCGCGCCCTACGACCGGGTGGGTCTGACCCGCTGGTTCTCCGAGGGCGTCGACGGCATCGCCCTGGGCGACCCCGACCTGTGGGCCGACCCGCTCGTCACGCTGCACACCGACCGCGGGATCGAGTCGATCGACCGCGCGGCGAGGACGGTCACGGACCGCCTCGGCCACGTGCACGCCTACGACGAGCTCGTGCTCGCCACGGGGTCGAGCGCCGCGATGCCGCCCATCCCCGGCAACGACCTGCCGGGTGTCTTCGTGTACCGCACCCTCGACGACGTCGCGGCCCTCCGCGGCTGGGTCGAGGAGAAGCGGCGCGGCTTCCCGGCGGGCAAGCCGGTGCGGGGCGCCGTCATCGGCGGCGGCCTGCTCGGCCTCGAGGCGGCGGGTGCCCTCACGGCGCTGGGCGCGCAGGCGACGGTCATCGAGTTCGGCACCCACCTCATGGGGGTGCAGGTCGACCTCGGCGGCGGGCAGGCGCTGCGCCGGCTGATCAACGCCCAGGGCATCGGCGTACGCACCGAGACGGCGACCAGCCAGATGCGTCCGCACCGCCGGACGGGTCACGTCGGCCGCCTCGACTTCGCCGACGGCGGGCGGCTCGACGTCGACGTCGTCGTGGTCGCGACCGGGGTCCGGCCCCGGGACGAGCTCGCGCGGGCCGCCGGCCTGCCGGTCGGCGAGCGCGGCGGCGCCGTCGTCGACCTGACGTGCCGCACCGAGGACCCGCACGTGTGGGCCGTGGGCGAGGTCGCGTGCATCGAGGGCCGCTGCATCGGCCTGGTCGCACCGGGCAACACCATGGCGGAGGTGGTCGTCGACCGGCTGCTCGGCGGGGAGGCGGAGTTCCCCGGCGCCGACACCGCGACCAAGCTCAAGCTCTCGGGCGTCGACGTCGCCTCGTTCGGCGACGCCCACGCCCGCACCGAGGATGCCGTCGAGGTGGTCTGGGCCGACCCGGTGGCCGGCGTCTACAAGAAGCTCGTCCTGTCCGACGACGCGCGCACGCTGCTCGGCGGCGTCTTCGTCGGAGACGCCGCGCCCTACGCGAGCCTGCGCCCCATGCTCGGCGCCGAGCTGCCGGGCGACGACCCGAGCGCCTTCCTGCTGCCGGAGGGCGGTGGCGGCGCGCCCGGCCTCGAGCTGCCCGACGAGGCGAACGTGTGCTCCTGCAACGGCGTCAGCGCCGGCACCATCCGTGGCGCGGTCACCGAGCACGCGTGCACCGACGTGCCGGGGGTCAAGGCCTGCACCCGCGCGGGCACCACCTGCGGCGCGTGCCTCCCGCTCGTCAAGAAGCTCGTCGACACCGAGCTCGAGCGCGCGGGCATCGAGGTGAGCACCGCGCTGTGCGAGCACTTCGCGATGTCGCGCGCCCAGCTCTTCGACGCCGTCCGGGTGGCCGACCTGCACTCGTTCAGCGAGATCGTGGACCGGTTCGGCACGGAGGCCGTCGTCGACGACGGCGGCACCGCGAAGGGCCGCGGCTGCGACATCTGCAAGCCCGTCGTGGCGTCGATCCTGGCGTCGCTGGGCAACGGCCACATCCTGGCGGGCGAGCAGTCCACGCTCCAGGACACCAACGACCACATGCTCGCCAACCTGCAGAAGGACGGCACCTACTCGGTGGTGCCCCGCATGCCGGGCGGCGAGGTGACCCCCGAGGGCCTCATCGTCGTGGGCGAGGTCGCGCGCGACTTCGGCCTCTACACGAAGATCACGGGCGGCCAGCGGATCGACATGTTCGGCGCGCGCGTCGAGCAGCTCCCCGACATCTGGCGGCGCCTGGTCGACGCCGGCTTCGAGTCCGGGCACGCCTACGGCAAGTCGCTGCGCACGGTGAAGTCGTGCGTCGGGTCGACGTGGTGCCGGTACGGCGTCCAGGACTCGGTGGGCATGGCGGTCGAGCTCGAGCTGCGCTACCGCGGCCTGCGCTCGCCGCACAAGCTGAAGATGGGCGTGTCGGGCTGCGCCCGCGAGTGCGCGGAGGCGCGCGGCAAGGACGTGGGCGTCATCGCGACCGACAAGGGCTGGAACGTCTACGTGGGCGGCAACGGCGGGCAGACGCCGCGCCACGCGCAGCTGTTCGCCGAGGACCTGACCTCCGAGGAGCTGCTCCGGACCATCGACCGCTTCCTCATGTACTACGTGCGCACGGCCGACCGGCTGCAGCGCACCGCGCCGTGGATCGAGGAGGTCGACGGCGGTCTCGAGGGCGTGCGCCAGGTGATCATGGAGGACTCGCTCGGCATCTGCGCCGACCTGGACGCCGCGATGGCCCGCCACGTCGAGAACTACGAGGACGAGTGGAAGGCCGTGCTCGAGGACCCGGAGAAGCTGCGCCGGTTCTCGTCGTTCGTCAACGCCCCGAAGGACGCCGACCCGTCGCTGGCGTACGTGACCGAGCGCGGTCAGCGCCGTCCGGCCACGCCCGCCGAGCGCGCGGCCGGCGTCGTCGTCGCGGGCCCGAAGCTGGAGGTGCGCGCATGACCGTCCACGACGTCGCCCAGGCCCCCGCCGCGACCGGGGCCGCGGGCCCGGCCCGGTGGGAGCGGGCCTGCCTGCTGTCCGACCTGTTCCCCGAGCGCGGCGCGGCCGCGCTGTTCGGCGACACGCAGGTAGCCCTCTTCCGGCTGCCCGAGGAACGCGGGTACGGCAGCCACGGGGGCCGCGTGTACGCGGTGCAGAACCTCGACCCGTTCTCGGGCGCGCACGTGCTGTCGCGGGGGATCGTCGGCACGCGCGCCGGTGAGCCCACGGTCGCCTCGCCCGTGTACAAGCAGGTGTTCTCGCTGGTCACGGGGCGTTGCCTGGTCCTGGCGGACAAGTCCCCGAAGGACGGGTACGAGCCGGACCTCGCGGTGCACGAGGTGGAGGTCCGCGACGGGGCCGTGCTCGTGAGGCTCTCGTGACCGCGGGACCCGGGCCGGCGCGGCAGCGTGGCCGGGTCACGCTCGTCGGCGGTGGACCCGGTGCGGTCGACCTGCTGACGGTGCGCGCGTGGCGGGCGCTGCAGGCGGCGGACGTCGTGGTCGCGGACCGGCTCGGCCCCGTCGAGATCCTCGCGGAGCTGCCGCCGCACGTCCGTGTGGTCGACGTCGGCAAGACGCCCGGCGACCACCCCGTGCCGCAGGAGCGGATCAACGAGCTGCTCGTGGAGCACGCGCTGGCGGGTGCGCACGTCGTCCGGCTCAAGGGCGGGGACCCGTTCGTGCTCGGCCGGGGCGGCGAGGAGGTCGCCGCGTGCGCGGCGGCGGGCGTGCCGGTCGAGGTGGTGCCGGGCGTGACCTCGGCCGTCGCGGTGCCGGGGCTCGCCGGGATCCCGCTCACCCACCGCGGGGTGACCACGGGCTTCCACGTGGTGTCCGGGCACTGCGCGGGGTCGTCCGACGCTGCCGACGGTCCGCTGGACGAGACGGCGCTGTCCTGTGTGCGGGACGGCACGGCTACGCTTGTCGTACTCATGGGGGTGCGGTCCCTCGGCGCGATCGTGGCGCAGTCCCTGGCCGCGGGTGCCGATCCCCGGACCCCCGTGGCGATCGTCGAGAACGGCTCGACCGCCGGGCAGCGCCTCACGCGGGCCCGGCTCGAGGAGGCGGCCGAGGTGGCGGCGGCCCGCGGCGTCCGGTCCCCGGCGGTCGTGGTGATCGGCCACGTGGCCGCGGCAGGGCTACTGGAGGGTGCGCGTGAACGACGTCTGGCAGGTGCCGGTGTCTGACCTCGCGGCGCCCGCCCCGGCCCGGGCGACCCGGCCGGTGCTCGGGCAGGTGATGGCGGGCGCCACGGTGCTGGTCACCGGGGAGCGGCGGGCCGGCGAGCTCGCCGCCGCGCTCGAGCGCCGCGGTGCGACCGTCCGCCACGCGCCCGCGCTCAGCATGATCCCGCACGTCGACGACGAGACGCTGGTCGCCGCGACGCGCGCGCTCGTGGCCGCCCCGCCCGACGTGGTGGTCGTGACGACGGGCATCGGCTTCCGGGCCTGGATCGAGGCCGCCGACGCGCACGGGCTCGCCGAGCCGCTGCTCGCGCTGCTCGCGCGCACCCGCATCGTCGCGCGCGGCCCGAAGGCCCGTGGCGCCATCCAGGCCGCGGGGCTGCAGGCCGACTGGGTCGCCGAGTCCGAGACGTCGGCCGAGGTGGCGGAGGTGCTGCTCAGCGAGGGCGTGCAGGGCTTACGCATCGCGATCCAGCACCACGGCGCGGGTGCCGACGGGCTCGACGAGGTGTTCCAGAAGGCCGGTGCGCAGGTCGCGCGGCTCGTCGTCTACCGGTGGGGGCCCGCCCCCGACCCGGCCCTGGTCCGCGAGTCCGTGCACGCCGTGGCGGACGCCGAGATCGACGCCGTCGTCTTCACGTCGGCGCCGGGCGCCGAGGCCTGGATGCGGACCGTCGAGGAGGAGGGGCTGCTCGACCAGGTCCGCGCACGGTTCGTCGGCGGGGGGACGGTGGCGGCCGCCGTCGGTCCTGTCACCGCCAAGCCGCTCGAGCACCGCGGGATCGTGCCGCTGCAGCCCGAGCGCGGCCGGCTGGGCGCGCTGGTCCGTGCCCTCGTGGGCCACTACGAGCACATCGAGTCGGTCGCGCTGTGCACGGTCGCGGGGTCGCTCGTGATCCGCGCGCGCGTCGCGGTGCTCGACGGACAGGTGCTGCCCCTCTCGCCGACCGGGGTCGCGGTGCTGCGGCTCCTCGCCGCGGCGGCGGGCGACGTCGTGCCGCGCGAGGCGGTGCTCGCCGCGCTGCCGGGCGACTCGCAGGACCCGCATGCCGCCGAGGTCGCGATCGCACGCCTGCGCGAGGCCGCGGGCCGGCGCGACCTGATCCGCACGGTGGTCAAGCGCGGCTACCGCATCGAGCTGGCCTGAGCCGGACCCGCCGCCGCAGATCGTCTTTCAACCCGACGTTTCTTGGCTTTGCAGGCCGTCAAAGCCAAGAAACGTCGGGTTGAAAGACGATCCGCGGTCGGGCCGCGTGCGCGGTGCCCGCCGATTCATCGGCCGGGTGTGCGCAGCGACCCCACCAGCACCGACTCGACCACCTCGCGGACCGCCGCCTCGTCCGGGCGCGCGCCCAGGTGCCCGGCGAACAGCAGGTGTCCCGTGCCCACCAGGGTCATCGCGAGGTGCGGTGGCTCGGCACCCGGGGCGACCCGGCCGGACGACTGCTCGCCGGCCAGGTAGGTCGCCAGCGCGTCGGTGATGTCGGTCAGCAGCGGCAGTCCCTCGGGGGTCGTCTCGCGCAGCCGGCGGCGGAGCTCGTCGCGCGCGGTGACGAGCGCGACGACGGCGAGCGCGACCTGGTCGAGGGTCGCCGTGAGGTAGCCGGTCACGTGGTCGACGACGTCGCCCGACCCGGCGGCGGCGGCCAGACGCTCGCCGAGGTCGACCGCCTGCCGCGCGCGGGTACGAACGAGCGCGGCCAGGAGGTCGTCCACGTCGGCGAAGTGCCGGTGCAGCACGCCCTTGGCGACGCCCGCCTCGTCGGTCACGGCGCGGCTCGTGAGCGCGGCGGCGCCGCGCGTCGCCAGCAGCCGTTCGGCCGCGGCGACGAGCTGGGCGCGTGGGTCGTCGAGCGCGACTCCCGTGGGCACGATCGCCTACCTCTCCGGCCGGGGCGTGGGGACGGCCGTAGCCATGTTGCCTGAGTGGGCATGTGCCCACTAGCGTGGGCGCATGCCCACTCCCAGTGTGCCCGACGGCGTGACCGGCTCCCACCTGCACCGCGGCGCCGCCGAGGGGTTCGGTGCGGACGCCGCCCGCTACGACCGCGCCCGGCCGGTGACGCCGCAGGAGGTCGCCGACGCGGTGCTGTCCTACGCCGCCGGCGGCCCGCTCGCTGCACCCGCCACGCCGGGCGCCGAGGGCGGTGCGCGGCCCGACGGCGCACGCCCCGCCCCGACGGTGTGCCCCGACGCCGGACCCGCCGCCCGGCCCCGGGTGCTCGACGTCGGCATCGGCACCGGCCTGTCCGCGCTGCCCTTCCGCGCCGCGGGCGCCGACGTGCTCGGCGTGGAGGTCGACCCGCGCATGGCGGAGGTCGCCCGGGGCAGGGGGCTGACGGTCGAGGTGGCGCGGTTCGAGGAGTGGTCACCCGCCGGCCGGACGTTCGACGCCGTGGTCTCCGGCATGACGTGGCACTGGATCGACCCCGTGGCCGGGGCGGCACAGGCCGCCCGCGTGCTGCGGGACGCGGGCGTGCTGGCCGTGTTCTGGCACGCCGCCGACCTGCCGCCCGGCCTGCGCTCGGCGTTCCACGACCTGTACTCGCACCTCCTGGCCGGCACGCCGGGCGCGGGGATGTACGCGCCGGGGACGTCGGCGGCCGACGGGTACGAGGCGATGCTCGACCGCGCGGCCGCCGGTCTGGCAGAGGCCGGCGGGTTCGCGCCGCCGGAGCGCCTGCACCACGTCTGGCAGCGGCGGTACACGGCTGCGGAGTGGCTCGACCAGGTGCCGACCTCGGGCGGGTTCGGCAGGCTGCCCGGCGACGTGCGGCGGCAGGTGCTGGACGGGGTGGGCGCGGCGCTGGAGCGCGACGAGGACGTCACGCGCGAGGGCTCGTTCGCCGTGCGCCACACCACGGTCCTCCTGGCGGCCCGCCGCTCCCGCTGACCGCTCGGACCACTTCCCCCGACCCCTCATCGTTCGTGCCCACCCGCCCGTCAGGAACTATGGAGCACGGAAGGGGGCGTCACGGATGGCGCAGTGGGAGATCGAGCTCGAGGAGCTCATGGCGCGGCGCAGCCGCGCGCTGGTCGGGTACGCGTACACGCTCACGCGGAACACGACCCAGGCGGAGGACCTGGTGCAGGACGCGCTGGTCAAGGTGTTCTCGCGGCTGCGCAGGCCGCGCGAGCTCGACGGGAAGGTCGACCTCGGGGCGGACCAGCCGCAGCTGACGAACGCGGAGGCCTACGTGCGGCGCACCATGCTGACCCTCTACCTGGACGGGTACCGCCGCAGCACGAGCTGGTCGGGCATCAAGCACCTGCTGGCGGACGAGGAGCACGAGCCGGCGGCCGAGCGGGTCGCGACGGCCAGGGTCGACGTCGGGGTGGCGCTCGCGCGCCTGTCGCCGCGGCAGCGCGAGTCGGTGGTGCTGCGGTTCTTCGAGGACATGACGGTGCCGCAGATCGCGCAGACGCTCGGCACGAGCCCGGGCACGATCAAGCGGCACCTGTCGAACGCGATGGAGGTGCTGCGCGGCCAGCTCGCCGAGCTGCCCGCGCCGGAGCTGGACACGACGTTCGAGGAGCGGCTGGGCACGGTCACCGGGTCGGTGCGCCGTCGCCGGGCCGCGAAGGTCGGCGCGCTGGGCGGTGCGTCGCTCGTCGTGGCGGGTCTGCTGGCCGTGGCGGCCCTGTGGGGGCCGGGCCGGCTCCTGTCGGAGTCGGTGCCGCCGGCGACCCAGGACTCGACCGGGGCGGTCGGCGGGTCGGCGCCCGACGCCTGGTCCGACCAGGGGCCGCAGTACCGGTGCGGCATGGAGGTCACGGAGCTGACGTCGACGTCGGACACGGTGCGGCTCGAGCTGACGGGCGACCTCGAGGCCGACGAGTACGGCCTGTCCGTGCCGGTGCGGATCACCCGCACGGACGCGGACGGCCCGGAGCTCAGCGGCGGCGAGCCGATGCTCGTCTTCGCGAAGGACGGCCAGGTCGTCGACCTCGGACCCGGCTGGCACGAGGGCGGGTACGTGCTGCCCGAGGCCGGTGGGGCCGCGGACGCCGTCGCCACGGCCCCTGCCGCCACGGCGTGCGGCGCGTGGACGGTCGGCCCGGTCGCCGAGACCTTCCTCGACCCGCGCCCGGCCGGCACCTACGACGTCTACGCGCTCATGCCGTACGGCACGGACGCCGAGCAGCACATGGTCGTCAGCGAGCCGGTGACCCTCGAGGTGCCGGAGGTCGCCGTGCCGGAGCAGGAGCCGCCGGCCGTCGACATCCGCGACGGCTACCAGCCCGAGTGGCTCGCGGGTACCGACCTGGAGTGCGGCGCACCCGCGTCCGACGTCCCGGGCGGGCCCCGGGTGCCCCGGGTGCGCGACAACCTGGAGCTGACGCCCTCGACCAGCGGCGAGTCGTCCGCGCCCGACGAGCTGACGCTCACGTTCACCGAGACCGCGGGCGAGGTCGTCGACACGACCCGGACGCCGTTCACGCTGGTCTGGCTCGGTGCCGGACGCGTCGTCGGCGTGGGGCAGGACGTCTGGTCCGCGCCGGAGGAGCCGCTGCGGGTCGACGCGGACGGCGAGGTGTCGGTCGACGTCCCGGTCGTGCCGGACACGAGCTGCCTCACCGACCCCGACGCCGGACTGCCCGACGGCACGTACACGCTGTACGCCGTCACGCAGCTCGACCCGGCGGCCGACGGCGAGCCGCGGTACCTGGCCGCCGAGGCCTTCACGGACTACGTCGTCGGGGAGTGACCAACGGTTCGCCCGCGGTGCGCGTCATGGGGTGTGTGGAGACGATGACAGCACACACGCACCCGGGAGGTGGACATGGCGGCATGGGAGAGTGAGCTCGACGAGCTCATGCGACAGCGCGGCGGCGCGCTGGTCCGGTACGCCTACATGCTCTCGGGCGACCGCGCGCTGGCCGAGGACCTGGTCCAGGACGCGCTGGTGAAGGTGTACTCGCGGCTCCGGCGCCCCGGACGGGGCGTCGGGGTCGCCGCGGGCAGCCGCGCGCACGACCTCGAGTCCCCGTTCAGCAACGCGGAGGGCTACGTGCGGCGCGCGATCCTGACCATCTACCTGGACGGCTACCGCAAGCGGCAGCGCTGGGCCGGCATCAAGCACCTCATGGCCGACGACCCGAGCACGCGCGGTGCGGACCAGGCCGCGTCGGCGCGGGTGGACGTCATGGCGGCGCTCGCCCGGCTCGGCGCCCGTGAGCGCGCCTGCGTCGTGCTGCGCTACTTCGAGGACATGACGGTGCCGCAGATCGCCGACGCCCTGGGCACCGCTCAGGGCACGGTCAAGCGGTACCTGTCCGACGCGACGAAGAACCTGCAGGAGATCCTGCGCCCCGATGACTTCCGACCTGCCGAAGGGAGGGCCGCCCGATGAGCCACGACGACCTGAACAACGACTTCCTGAGCGGCGCGCTCCGTGGCGCAGCCGACGCGATGCCCGGTGGGGAGGTGGACGACCTGAACGTCTCGTTCGGAGTGGTCCGGGACCGCGTACGACGCCGCAGGGCCGCCAAGGTCGGCGGTCTCGCCGGTGCGAGCCTCGCGGTGGCGGGGGTGCTCGCCTTCGGCGTCACCCAGTCGTCCGTGTGGAACACGTCGGAACCGATCCTGCCCGGCCAGTCGTCGGCGTCGGCCTCGGCGGACCCGGCACCGAGCGGACCGCCCGCGACGAGCGTGATCCAGGACGGGTACCGGCCGTCGTGGCTCGAGAGCTTCGACCTGGCGTGCGGCATGCCGGTCGAGGACCTCACGACGACGGCGGACGGCTGGTCGCTGAGCCCTGCCGGAGACCTGTACGCCCGGACGAGCGACCAGGGCGGCGGCCCCTCGACCACGTGGGGCATGGCCGTCACGGCGGACGGCGGCGAGCTCGACGTCCCGCCGGTGCTCGTGTGGAGCCAGGACGGCGTGGTGGTCGACCTCGGGCCGAACGTGTTCGAGGCACCAGGTCGCGTCGTGCCCCTGCTCGGTGGCGGGGACACCGCCGTCGAGGCCCAGGGCCTCGCGAACACGACGTGCGCGCCCACCGGGACCGAGACGCGCGACATCTTCGAGACCCCGCTCCCGGCGGGGGAGTACGAGGTACGGGCGCTCGGCTTCCCCGGCGTCGCCACCGGCGACGGCGAGCTGCTGGTCAGCGACCCGGTCGCGGTGCGGCTCGACGCCGACGGCGCGCGCGTGCCCGCGGGCACGCGCGGCGGCGCGGCGACGATCGAGCCCTTCGACCCCGAGGGCGGCGAGATCACGCGGTTCGTGCTGGACCGGACCCGTGGCTGGGTCACCGCCGAGCAGACGCAGCGGGACTACTCCTCGGACGCCCCCCTGCGCGTGGTCGGGCAGTGCGAGAGCTCGAACCCGCAGGACGTCCTGCCGATCGAGGTCGTCCTGCCGTCGACGGGGGAGGTCCTCGTGACCTCGCAGGTCACCTGTGACGGCGAGGCGGTCGGCGAGGAGGTCGGCGTCCTGCAGGGCGGCGAGGAGGTGCTCGACGTCCGGCTGACCGACGTGCCCGACGGGCTCGCACGGGGCTGGGTGTCGCTCGAGCCCGCGACCCCGGCGGGCGGGGACGCCGGTGACTGCTCGGCCGAGGGCATGTCCCTGCGGTGGGACGCGGCCAACGCGCCGAGCGCGGAGGCGGGGGCCACGGCCGAGACGCTCGTGGACGCCGCGCTGGCCTGCGACTCCGACCGGCTCGTCGAGCTGGCCACGCAGCACGGCACGGAGCTGCAGCTCACGCTCGAGACGCCCGAGCAGATGTTCGCGCTGCCCGACACCGACACGCAGCGCTACCGCACCCTGGTCGCGCTGCTGGCCGGTACGCAGGGCGCCGTGAACGGCGGCGACCCGGGCAACGAGACGATCGTCTGGCCGCGGGTCGCCGCACAGGAGTTCCGGGACGACGACGCGGCCTGGCAGGAGGTCGTCGACGCCGGGCTGCTGACCCAGGAGCAGGCGGACGCCCAGCGTGCCGACACGTTCGGGTACACCGGGATGGCCGTCGGGATCGCGCAGGACGGCACCTGGCGGTACTACTCGCCGACCGACTGACGCTGTCCCGCCGTCTCCTCGTGTCCGGCTGGTGCGACCGGCCGGTAGCTCGCCAGGATCGCGTCGCTCCGGCGGCGTCCCCAGCGCTCGAGGCGCTCCCGCCCCCGGCGGGAGCGCCCCGCCACGCGGTACCGCCACGTGTTGAGCGGCAGCAGGTAGGCGTGCGCCCACGGCGGGCGGAGGGGCAGCCCCAGCTCACGCATGCTGCGCACCCCGAGGAACACGGTGAGCATCGACAACATCCGCTCGCGCTCCCAGCGCGCCCGCCACGGCCGCCACCACGCCGGGCCCGGGTAGGTCCGCTCCGCCTGGGCGGCGACGACCGCCCGGGCGAGCCGGGGCCCCGCGTCGGACACCCCGGCCTGTGCGAGCAGCACGTGGTGGTCGAGCCGGTGGCGCGCCCACTCGTCGTCGACCAGGAAGTCCGGGTGGACGCCCAGCAGGTGGCCCACCCACTTCCAGAGGTGCATGAGGGCCCGGCTGTCCGATGGCGGCACGGGCACCCCCAGCGCCCGGCAGCCGAGGATCACGGTGCCGTCGAACAGGCCGAGCGTCGCCGCCTGGTCGGCCTGGTTGGCCGGGAGGCCCCAGCGCGCGGTGTCCCACGGCTCTGTGCCGGCTCCGCCCGGGCCGGTGAACGACGCGCCGACCAGCGCGTGCGTCAGCCGCACCTGCACCGTCGCGCGCCAGGCTGGGCCGCCGGGCCGCAGCGCGCCCGGCTCGGACAGGGCGACCGTCCACTCCTGCGTCCGGGCCAGCCGCTGCAGCGTGCCGCCGGTCAGGGCGCCGGTCGCCGCGAGCAGGTCGGTGGGTCCGCCGAACCGGTAGCCGCCGACGAGCGAGAGCTGGAGCAGCACGTCGGCCGCGTTCTGCCCGAGCCGGCGCAGCACGGCGGCGCCCTCGTCCACCAGCTCCCAGTCCACCCACCCGGGCACGGCGGTGACGTGCGGCAGGAACTGCTCCAGGGCCGCGGGCCGCTCGTCGAGGTCGGCCCGTCCGCCCGGGGCAGGCACGCGCGGGGGCCCGTCCACCGCGGACGCACCGACCTCGGCGAGCGCCGCCGACACCTGGGCGCGGGTGACACGGCCGTCCGCACCCGGGGGCAGGCGCAACGCCGCGGCGAGGGCCGCCGCGGGCTCGTCGCGCTCGCTGAACGCCCGCCCGATCCGGTCGAGGAGCGCCTCGTCGACCCCGTGCACCCGCCCGAACAGGCGCAGGGGCCGGCCGATCCGGGTCCCGCGCGCCTCGGCCGAGCGGAACCGGAGCGGGTACGAGGCGCCGGTCATGCGCCCATCCTGACCCAGCGGTCAGGTCGCTGAGAAGCGGTCCGCACCCAACGGTCGTGGGGGACCGGAGCGTCATGGGGGGCAAGAAGGCAGGAACCGCCGCACCGACAGGAGACCCCGAGATGAACCGGTACGACAACCCCGTGAGCGACCACGTGATCGACCTCGGTGTCGGCACCACGGCCGAGCCGACCCGGCAGGAGCGCCGTCGGCAGTGGGCCCGGACGGGTGGCGTCGGCGCGGGCGCCGTCGTGCTCGTGGCCGCGCTGGCGTTCGGCGTCGTCCAGCTCGCCCCCGGACAGGCCGACGCGGTGGGCACCCGGCCCACGGCCACCCTGCCGGCGGACGGCGGCAGCACCGCGGGCCCGGCCGGCGGGTCGACGGCGGAGCCGAACGACACGGTGAACGACACGGCGGCCGCCTGCTCCGCCGCGGGCCTCGAACCCCTCTACCCGACCGGCAACGCCCCCCACGAGGGCGCCGCCGCGGCCGCTGCCTCGATCGTCACCGCGGCGAGCGCCTGCGACGCCGACGGCCTGATGGCGCTCGCGGCCGACTCCGGGACGGAGCTCCTGTTCGGCAGCGAGACCCCGGAGCAGACCTTCGCGCTGCCCGAGGCCGAGGGTGCCGACCACTACGGCATCCTGGTCACGCTGCTGGGGAGCACCCGCCCGGCCGTCGCGGGTGGCCCGGAGGACAACCCGACCGTCGTCTGGCCCCGGGTGGCCACGCCGGAGCTCCGGGACGACGACGCGGCCTGGCAGGAGGTCGTGGACGCGGGGATCCTCACGCAGGAGGAGGCCGACGCGCAGCGTGCCGACACGACCTTCGGGTACACGGGCATGGTCGTCGGCATCGCGGCGAACGGCACCTGGCGGTACTACTCGTCGACCGACTGACGCCCCGCCCGGGCGGTCCGGCGTCGAGACCGTCCCGATACCGTGGCGCCCGACCCCGTCCCAACGGTTCCCGTGCCCCGCTCGTATATCGGTACGAGCGGGGCACGGGCACGCCGGACGAGAGAGGGGCGGAGAACATGAGACACCGAGGACGACAGCCCGCCGGGGGTGCGCGATGAGCGCCCGGTGGGACGACGAGCTCACCGAACTGGTGCGGACGAGGGGCCGCGCGCTGGTGGGGTACGGGTACGCGCTGACGGGTGACGTGCGGCGCGCGGAGGACCTGGTGCAGGACGCGCTGGTACGCGTCTTCCGCCGCTTCCGGCGGCCGGAGGCGGCGGGCACGCGGGGGCGCACCGAGATCCCGCTCGACGAGGCGAAGGTGCAGGCCGGCATCGAGGCGTACGTCCGCCGCACGATGCTCAACCTGTTCCTCGACGAGACCCGGCGCACCGCGCTGTGGCACAAGGCCCGGCCCACGGTGGCGAGCGCCACCGAGGTGCGGGCTCCGGCGTCGGACATCACGGCCCGTGCGGACGTGACCGCCGCGCTGCGCGACCTGAGCCCGCGCCAGCGGGCGTGCGTGGTGCTCCGCTACTACGACGACCTCACGGTGCCCCAGATCGCGACGACCCTCGGCGTCGCGCAGGGCACCATCAAGCGACACCTCTCCGACGCGATCCAGGCGCTGCGCGGGGTACTCGTCCTGGAAGGAGAGCGCTGATGAGCGAGCACGACCTCCGGCCCGACGACGGGCTCGGCAGCGGCAGGGACGTCCTGCGGCAGACCATCGGCGCGCTCGTCGACGGCGCGGCACCACGCGACGTGCCGAGCGCACCCGAGCGCAACCTCGGCAGCCTCCGGCGCCGCGTGCGGACGTGGCGTGTCAGCAAGGCCGTGACAGCAGGTGCCGCGACCGCCGCCCTCGTCGGGGTGTTCGCGTTCAGCGCGGCGCAGGCGAGCACGTGGACGCGGTCCGAGCCGCTGCCCGGCCGGCCGACGGTCCGGGCGACCGAGTCGGGACCCGCCCCGTCGGAGGTCCCGACGAGCCGGGTGGCACCGACGCCGTCGCCGAGCCCGTCGCCGTCCGGCTCGGACGGGCCGGACCCGTCGCCGTCCGGTGGCGCCGTGGTCGAGCCCAGCGCCGACCCGAGCAGCCCGGCGGTCCCGACGGGGGAGGGCGGGATCACCGCGACCTACGTCGACGGGTACGTGCCGCAGGGCTGGTTCGGCAGCTACGGGATCGAGGGGCTCGACGCGTCCTGCGGCATGGCGGTCGAGGACCTGCTGAGCGCGCCCGACGGCGGTCTCGGCTTCGAGCTGACGAGCGAGGTGACCCCCCGGCGGGGCGACGGCGGCTGGCGCGCGGACGCCCGCCTCACCGGCGACGCCACCGACCTCTACGGCTACGGGACGCCGCTGCTCGTCTGGGTGCAGGACGGCGTGGTGGTCGACCTGCCGTCCGACACGGCGTCGGACCTCCGGTACTACGGCGATCTCGAGGGCTTCCCGGAGGGGCCGTGGGACGTGGAGGCGCTGGCGGCGCCGACCAACTCGTGCGCCGCCGAGCAGGAGGGCTCCGAGGACGACTTCCCGCCGGTGCACACCCACGTGCGCGAGGGCGGCACCTACGACGTCTACGCCGTGATGCTGGTGATCGGCGAGAACTCGGAGCCCGGGCTCGCCGTCACCGAGCCGGTGCGCCTGACCCTGGAGGACGGCTCCGGCCGCTGACCCCGCGCGGACGAGCGACCTCCGGCGCCCGGACCACCCGGTGGTCCGGGCGCGGGCGGGCCCGCTCGTCGGCCGGGCGGACACGTCGGCAGATAATGGGCGGCATGACGGACCAGACGAGCACCCCCACCGACGGCACCGCAGAGATCCCCGCCGCCGCCCGCGCCCACACCGAGGACCTCGGTGCGTTCGTGGCGGCGTCACCGTCGTCGTACCACGCGGCCGCCGAGGCGGCCCGGCGCGCGCAGGAGGCGGGTTTCACCCGGCTCGCGGAGGACGCGGCGTGGGAGATCACGGCGGGTGGGCGCTACGTGGTGGTGCGCGACGGGTCCGTCATCGCGTTCACCGTGCCTGCCGGCGCCGGGCCCACCACGCCGTACGTGATCGTGGGCGCGCACACCGACTCCCCGGGCTTCAAGCTCAAGCCGCGCTCGACGTCGCAGGGCCCCGGCGGCTGGTGGCAGGCGGGTGTCGAGGTGTACGGCGGGCCGCTGCTCAGCTCGTGGCTCGACCGCGAGCTCGAGCTGGCCGGCCGGCTCGTCACGCTGGACGGCACCGAGCACCTGGTCCGCACGGGCCCGCTGCTGCGCATCCCGCAGCTCGCGATCCACCTGGACCGCGGCGTCAACGACAACGGCCTGACGCTCGACAAGCAGCGGCACACCCAGCCCGTGTGGGGGCTCGGCGACGCGCGAGGTGCCGACCTGCTCGCGGAGCTCGCGGCCGACGCGGGTGTGGACCCCGCGACCGTCGGCGGTTACGACGCGGTGCTCGTGGACACCCAGCCCGCGCGGGCGTTCGGCGCGGGCAGGGCGCTGTTCGCGTGCCCGCGCCTGGACAACCTGCTCTCCACGCACGCGGGCCTGACGGCGCTGCTGCGCCGCGCGTCCGGCGGCGCGGCGGGCACGAGCGTGGAGATGTTCGCGGCGTTCGACCACGAGGAGATCGGCAGCGCGTCCCGCTCGGGCGCGGCCGGGCCGTTCCTCGAGGAGGTGCTGCGGCGCGTCTCGGCGGCGCTGGGCGCCCAGGAGGAGGACAGGGCCCGCGCGTTCGCGGCGTCGCTGCACGTCTCGTCCGACGTCGGGCACGCCGTGCACCCCAACTACGCCGAGCGGCACGACCCGGCCAACCGCCCGGTGGCGGGCGGCGGCCCGATCCTCAAGATCAACGCCAACCAGCGCTACGCCACCGATGCGCACGGCGCGGCGGCGTGGGCGGCGGCGTGCGCGGCCGCCGGCGTGCCCACGCAGGAGTTCGTCTCCAACAACGCGCTCCCGTGCGGGTCGACCATCGGACCGATCTCCGCGACGCGTCTGGGTATCCGAACCGTGGACGTCGGCGTGCCCATCCTGTCGATGCACTCGGCCCGCGAGCTGACCGCCGTCGTCGACCCGTGGTACCTCGCGCGGGCCATGGAAGCGGTCCTGGCGGGGTGATCTCCGGGGCTCTGGCCCCCGTTTCGTCCCTGGCCGGGGTTATTCGGAGCGACCTGCGCTTTCGCTGGTTTCCGTTGGTTCTGTCCAGGTATACATTAGGTGCAATACGGACATGAGTTGGACGATTGTCCAAGAAAGGCCCTCCCTGACCTGCGAAAACACCCTGTCGGGGTTGTCGTATGGTCTGGAGAAAAATACCTAGTACCGTCCGGATGCATGGACCTCCCCAGGGTGATACCACTGTGGTCATCCGAGCCGAGAACTCGGCAAAAGAGAAATGCCGGACCCTCAGGAGCCCCCGTTGCCTCGTGCCACCGTTCGCACTTGCGCCCGATGCGGCTGTGTCCTCAGCCGTTACAACTCCGAAGCTCGCTGTGCCGCGTGCCGGCGCACCGAGTCAGTCCCCGTGGTGTCACTGCCCAGTGTGCCCACGCGCGTCTGGCAGGACGAAGCCGTCCGGTCAGCGCTCGCCGACTGGGACTTCGGTCAGGTCAGCCGGATGGTTCGCCAGCTGGTCCCGCTGCGCCAGGAGGACGTGGCCGCCCTGACCGGGCTCAGCCAGTCCTACCTGTCCATGCTGGAGTGCGGTGACCGGCGCCTGACCGACGTCTCGCGCGTCGTCCAGTTCCTGACGGGTCTCGGCACGCCGCCCGACCTGGTGCGGCTCCCGCTGCCGGGCATCAGCCAGCCGGCGGACTCCGCCCCGGCCCGGACCGCTGCGCCCGCCGAGGCGCCGCCGGTCGCCGTCACCCCGACCGCGCCCGACCCCGTCCTGCCGTGGACGGCCGACCGCATGCTCAGCGCGCTGCGCCTCGCGCACACCGCCGACACGGCGGCCGACCGGCCGGCGTCCGACGCCAACGGCCCGGTCACGGCGACCGCGACCAGCGAGGTCGCCGGCGCCGACACACCGCGCCCCGCGTCCGGCATCGCGCTCAACAGCATGATCCAGCGGTGGGACGCCGAGCAGGCCGAGCCCCTGCGCCGCGCCGCCGCGGGCACGCGGGTGTCGCTCGAGCTGTGCGACCACCTGCAGGGCACGCTCGACGAGCTGCGCGTCATGGACAAGGGCTCCGGCAGCGGCGCCGTGTCCGACCTGGCGCGCGCCCACCTCGCGCTCGTGGTCCGCGTGCTGGAGCGCAGCACCTACGACGAGGTCACCGGCCGCAAGCTCGCCGCGGTCGCCGCCGACACCGCGACGCAGGCGGGCTGGTTCGCCTTCGACGCCGGCCGCCCCGACGCCGCGCGGGCCTACATGCTCGCGGGCCTGCGCGCCGCGCACGCCGCCGCCGACGACCGCCTCGGCGCGGGTGCCCTGTCCTACCTCGCGATCCACGGCTACTCGAGCGGCGACCCGCGCGACGCCGTGCGAGCCGCCGAG
>NZ_JABEMG010000050.1 GCF_013004695.1 Promicromonospora citrea | reverse complement strand
CCGGCCGCCTCGCCCTCGCGCGCGCCCAGGTCGCGGCGCGGTACGGCGTGAGCCGACGGCGCGCGGACACCGCGGCGCCGCAGGTCGCCGAGACCGTCGCCGCGGCGGCCGACCTGCCGCGCTCGGTGCTCGACGTCCAGCTCTCGCACCGGTCCGTGCGCCGGTTCCTGCCGCGCCCGCTCGCGTCGTCGGTGCTGCCGACGCTGGTGGCGGCGGCGCAGTCCGCCCCGACGTCGTCCAACCTCCAGCTCTGGAGCGTCGTCGCGATCACCGACCCCGCCCGGCTCGCGCGCGTCGCGCGCCTGTGCGGCGAGCAGGAGCACGTCCGCGACGCGCCCCTGCTGCTCGTCTGGGTGGCGGACGTCGCCCGCGTGCGCGCGCTCGCCGCCCGCCGGGGCAGGGCCGTCCCCGCGACGGGCTACCTCGAGACGACGGTGGCGTCGTTCCTCGACGCGACGCTCGCCGCGCAGAACGCCGTCGTCGCCGCCGAGTCGCTCGGGCTGGGCACGGTCTACCTGGGCAGCGTCCGGGACGCTCCCGAGGCGCTGGCCGCGGAGCTGCGGCTGCCGCGCGGGGCGGCGCCGGTCGTCGGCCTCGTCGTGGGGCATCCCGACCCGTCCTGCCCCGGTCGGGTGAAGCCGCGGCTGCCGCAGGCGGCCGTGCTGCACCACGAGACCTACGACGTCGAGCGCCAGCTCCGCCCCGTGGCCGCCTACGAGCGGCGCATGGTCGACTACTACCGCGGCGAGGGCCTCGAGGGCGGCTGGGTCGCGCGCGCACTGGCGCGCCTGCGCGGCAACGGTTCGTTGCGGGGCCGCGAGCACCTGCGCTCCGCCCTCACCGCGCTGGGCCTGCCGTCCTGGTAGGACGCCGGGTGCCCGGACGCGACGGCAGGGCCGGTCCGACGACGGACCGGCCCTGCCGCACGTTCCCGGGGCTCAGCGCCCGACGACGTCCGCCACGTGCGCGAACCAGCTCTCCCTGCCGCCGCCGTCGTACCCGACGGAGTTGAAGTACTCCCACCCGAACACGCCGCCGAAGTCGGGGTGGCGTGCCACGAGCGTGCCGACGGTGGCGTCGAAGGTCGGCCAGTCGACGTAGCCGCCGCAGTTGGCGGGGTTGGTGACGGTGCCCGCGACGACGCGACCGGGCGTGAAGCCGTTGGCCAGGATCTGGTCGTACACCGTCGTGGAGCCCAGGTCGCCCCAACCGCAGTAGAACTGCGTGTTGTACCAGTCGATCCGGTCGCCGGCGCGCCGCTCCAGCTCGGCGTAGGAGAACCCGCCGGAGAAGCTCGTGCGACCGGCCATGTCGGTGGCCACGGGCGTGAGCGTGACGACGAAGTCGTCCCCGAAGTCGGCGCGCAGCGTGTCGACGAGGTGGATCGTGTCCTCGAGCGAGAACGTCTCCTCGATGTCGAGGTCGACGCCGTCCAGGTCGTACGTGCGCAGGAAGTCGCGCAGCACGGGGTAGAAGCGGTCGAAGTCCTCGCGCAGGTAGCGGTACGTGCCGGGCGCCGCGCCGCCGAGGAACGCGCTGACCGTCACGCCCTGCTCCTGCATCGTCGCGAGGTCCTGCCACATGACGTCGAGCTCGGGGTGGTCGGCGGGGATGTCGTTGACCGTGAGCGTGGCATCGGCGTTGAGGTGGATCGCGCCGACGTTGACGTCGGTGACGGAGCCCAGCAGGGGCTTGGGGTCGACGTACCGGCGCACGCCGTCCGAGCCGGTCTCGTAGATGGTCTGGTAGAAGGCCAGGACGCGGTGCGAGGCGTCGGTGGGGGAGGACGCGGCGGGACCCGCCGCGGCGGTGAGGGCGAGCAGGCCTGCCGCGAGGGCGGCGCCGAGTCGGGCGAGCGAGCGGGACGTCATCGTGGGCTCCTTCGGTGTCCGGTGCTGTCCGGGTGCCGGCGGCGCTAAAGCGCTTTAGGGCACGAGCCGACGCTAGCGACCGGATTCACCCGCAACAAGACCCCGGGCGCGGTCGTGCGGGGATCCCTGACACGGCCGAGGCCGGGACCCCCGTGGGGCCCCGGCCTCGGCAGGTGTCAGCGCAGCGGATCAGGCGGCGACGGCGGCGCGCAGCTTGGCGCCGAGCTCCTCGTCGACGTTGGTCCAGTACTGGAAGAAGCGCTCACGGATGTCGTCGATCGTGATCGAGCGGCCCTGACCGGTCAGGGTCTCCAGCAGACGGGCCTTGGCGCCGTCGTCGTAGACCTCGCGGTACAGGATGCCCGGCTGGACGAAGTCGCCGTCCTCGCTGTGCAGCGTCGCCGCCGTGCGGACCAGCTCGCCGTCCGACGCCCAGGCGCCGTCGTGCCCGCGCGCCGGGTCGGCCACCGGGCCACCGAACGAGTTCGGCGCGTAGTTCGGCATGCCGACGTCGGTGAAGTGGTGGCGCTGGGAGCCGTCCTGCGAGTAGTTGTGCACCGGCGCGGCGTGCGGCTGGTTCACCGGGACCGACTGGTAGTTGGTGCCCACGCGGTAGCGCTGCGCGTCCGGGTAGGCGAACACGCGGGCCATGAGCATCTTGTCGGGCGAGATGTCGGTGCCCGGCACCTGGTTGGCCGGCGACAGCGCGATCTGCTCGATCTCGGCGAAGTGGTTGCGCGGGTTGCGGTTCAGCGTGAAGTGGCCGAAGTGGATCAGCGGGTAGTCCGCGTGCGGCCAGACCTTGGTCAGGTCGAACGGGTTGTACCGGTAGGTCTTGGCGTCCTCGTACGGCATGACCTGGACCTTGATGTCCCACGTCGGGTGGTCGCCGCGCTCGATCGCCTCGTACAGGTCGCGGCGGTAGTAGTCGGCGTCCTCGCCCGCGATCCGGGCGGCCTCGTCGTTGCTGAGGAACTTCACGCCCTGGCGGGAGATGAAGTGGTACTTGACCCAGAACTTCTCGCCCTCGGCGTTGGTCCACAGGTAGGTGTGCGAGCCGTAGCCGTTCAGCTCGCGCCACGAGGCCGGGAGGCCGCGGTCGCCCATGAGGTAGGTGACCTGGTGCGCCGACTCCGGCGACAGGGTCCAGAAGTCCCACTGCATGTCGGCGTCGCGCAGGCCCGACCACGGCAGGCGCTTCTGCGAGTGGATGAAGTCCGGGAACTTGATCGCGTCGCGGATGAAGAACACCGGCGTGTTGTTGCCGACGATGTCGAGGTTGCCCTCGGTGGTGTAGAAGCGCAGCGCGAAGCCGCGCACGTCACGCCACGTGTCGGGGGAGCCCATCTCGCCGGCCACCGACGAGAAGCGCAGGGCGACCTCGCCCTGCGCGCCCGGCTGGAAGGCCGCGGCACGCGTGTAGCGCGAGACGTCACCCGTGATCTCCCACTCGCCGAAGGCGCCGCCGCCCTTGGCGTGCACGATCCGCTCCGGGATGCGCTCGCGGTTGAACTGGGCGAGCTTCTCGACCAGGTAGCGGTCGTGCAGGACGGTCGCGCCGTCGGCGCCGACCGTCAGCGAGTGGGCGTCGCTCGCGACCGGCGTGCCGGTCTGCGTGGTGGTGAAGGGGGTGGTCATTCAGACGTGCCTTCCTGTGTGCTGCTGGAGGGTTCTTACGGGGTGCGTGACACGGTCAGCGGCACCGGGGGCACAGCCCCCAGTACGTGACCTCCGCCGTCTCGACGGCGAAGCCGTTGTCGTCGCTCGGGGTGAGACACGGCGCGTGGCCGACGGCGCAGTCCACGTCGCCGATCGCTCCGCACGAGCGGCACACCACGTGGTGGTGGTTGTCGCCCGTGCGGCGCTCGTAGCGCGCGGGGTGTCCTGCGGGCTCGATCCGGCGCAGGAGGCCCGCGTCGGTCAGGGCGTGCAGCACGTCGTAGACGGCCTGGACCGACACGGTGCCCAGCCGGGCGCGGACGGAGCCGAGGACGTCGTCGGCCGTCGCGTGGCGGGTCTCCTCGAGTGCGTGGAGCGCCGCCGTGCGCGTCGCGGTGACGCGCAGCCCGGCGCCGCGGAGGAGCTCCTCGGGCGGGAGCGGGGCTGTCGACGTCATGACCAGCACCCTAGTCGCTGATCTGGAATCATTCCAGTGAGCGGGACCTCACAGTCGGCCGCCTGGCACGGTCGTCGGCCGCCCTGGTATCGTGTACGTACGACCGACCCGGTGAGAGCCGGGTGCGCAAAGTGGATCCCATCCCACCCGAGTCACGACAGCGTGCCGCGAGGCACCGACAGAGGCCGGGTCCGGTCGGGTGCAGAGGCTCGTCATCGAGCTGACGCACCCTTCTCGTGATGGCCTCCACCTGTGTTCAGGGCGGGGGCCATTCCTCGTTCCTGGTGGTCAATCAACGACTTCTGAGGAGCATCACCATCACCGAGCCTCGCATCAACGACCGGATCCGTGTCCCCGAGGTCCGTCTCATCGGCCCTGGCGGGGAGCAGGTCGGCGTGGTTGCCACGGCGGTCGCCCTGAAGCTCGCCCAGGACGCTGACCTCGACCTCGTCGAGGTCGCGCCGGACGCCCGCCCGCCCGTCGCCAAGCTCATGGACTTCGGCAAGTTCAAGTACGAGTCCGACATGAAGGCGCGAGAGGCGCGGCGCAACCAGGCGAACACGGTCCTCAAGGAGATCCGGTTCCGCCTGAAGATCGACCCGCACGACTACGGCACCAAGAAGGGCCACGTCGAGCGCTTCCTCTCGGCCGGCGACAAGGTCAAGGTCATGATCATGTTCCGCGGCCGCGAGCAGTCGCGCCCGGAGATGGGCCGTCGCCTGCTGGAGCGTCTCGCGGAGGACGTGTCGGAGCTCGGCTTCGTCGAGTCGATGCCGAAGCAGGACGGCCGCAACATGACCATGGTCCTCGGGCCGGTCAAGAAGAAGGCGGACGCCAAGGTGGAGCAGCGCAAGCGCGCCGCCGAGGTCAACGCCGGCCGGATGACCAAGTCGGAGGCGAAGGCCCAGGCCCGTGCGGCCGAGGAGCCCGAGCCCGCCGAGGAGGCCGTGGCAACGGCGCCCGAGCAGTCGGCGGTGACGCCCGAGCCCGCCGCTGAGCCCGTGGCGACGCCGGAGCCTGCTGCGGCGACGCCCGAGCCGGCCGCCGAGACGCCCGAGCCCGCTGCGGCGCCCGAGCCTGCTGCGCCGAAGCCCGCCGCGAAGCCCGCGGCGTCCGCGACCCCGAAGCCTGCCCCGGCCCCCAAGCCGGCGCCCAAGCCCGTGGCCCCCAAGCCGCGTGCCCCGCGCAAGGCCGGCTGACCAGACCACACGACACCGGACCGGCGCACCGGTTCGGTACACGTCACCGCTCCCGCAGCGGTCGACCGACATGAGGAGAGACGGCAGTCATGCCGAAGAACAAGACGCACTCCGGTTCCAAGAAGCGGTTCCGGGTCACGGGTAGCGGCCGGGTCATGCGCGAGCAGACCAACGCGCGCCACTACCTTGAGCACAAGTCCAGCCGTCGCACGCGCCGTCTGGCCATGGACCAGGTGGTCTCCCCGGCCGACGTCAAGAAGATCAAGAAGCTGCTCGGCAAGTGACCTCGGCGCGCGCCTGACCGGGCGCCGCACGGAACCCTTCCAGCACCGAAGTACAAGGAGTCTCACGTGGCACGCGTGAAGCGGGCGGTCAACGCCCAGAAGAAGCGCCGTACGACCCTCGAGCGCGCCGCCGGTTACCGCGGCCAGCGCTCGCGCCTCTACCGCAAGGCGAAGGAGCAGGTCACCCACTCCCTCGTCTACGCGTACCGCGACCGCAAGGCGCGCAAGGGCGACTTCCGCAAGCTGTGGATCCAGCGCATCAACGCTGCGTCCCGCGCGCAGGGTCTGACCTACAACCGCCTCATCCAGGGCCTGAAGGCCGCTGGTGTCGAGGTCGACCGCCGCATGCTCGCCGAGCTCGCGGTGAACGACGTCGCGGCGTTCAACGCCCTCGTCCAGGTCGCCAAGGACGCGCTGCCGGCGGACGTCAACGCCCCGGCCGCTGCCTGAGGTTGAACGACATCCCGGACGCCCGGACGGTGCCGTCGCCTGACGTGACGCTCGCGAACCCGCGAGCCGACAGGGTCAGGCACGTACGTGCACTGTCCGGGCGTTCGGCGCGCTCGCGGCACGGTCAGTACCTCGTCGAGGGGCCGCAGGCCGTGCGCGAGGCGGTCCGTCACGCGGCCGCGTCCGTCCGCGACGTCTATCTCACGCCCGCGGCCGCGCAGCGGTACACGGAGATCGTCGACGACGCCCGCGCCGCCGGGCTCTACCTGCACCTCGGCACGCCCGAGGTGCTGGACGCGATGAGTTCCGACGCGCAGGGTGTGCTCGCCGTCCTGCGCGCGGGTGCGCGCACGCTGGCCGAGGCGCTGGCCGAGGCGCCCGCCGCGCGCGGCCCGGAGCGGGCGGGCCGGCCGCTGCTCGTCGCCGTGCTGGCCGCCGTGCGGGACCCCGGCAACGCGGGCACCGTGATCCGGGCGGCCGACGCGGCGGGCGCGGACGTCGTCGTGCTCGCCGGGGCGAGCGTCGACGTGCACAACCCCAAGGTGGTGCGCTCGACCGCGGGGTCGCTGTTCCACCTGCCGGTCGTCTCCGGCGTCGGCCTCGACGAGGCGCTGGCCGCGCTGCGGTCGGCCGGCTGCCAGGTGCTGGCCGCCGACGGCGCGGGGTCGCACGACCTCGACGACCTGCTCGACGCCGCGGGCTCCGGCGGCGTCCCGGACCTCGCCGCGCCGACGGCCTGGGTCTTCGGCAACGAGGCCTGGGGCCTGCCCGAGGAGGACCGCGCCCTCGCTGACGCCGTCGTACGCGTGCCGATCCGCGGCAGGGCGGAGTCCCTCAACCTGGCCACCGCCGCGACCGTCTGCCTCTACGCGAGCGGCCGCGCCCAGCGCTGAGCCGCGCCGCCCGAGGCGCCCCGGTGCCCGGTGCCTTCGCCCTCGACGACGACGCCGTGCGCTGGGTGCCCGCCGTCGGCGGTGACACCTGCGTGCGTGACCGCGCGGTGCGGCAGGGGAGGCCCCAACCCCTAGGATCGTGCCGTGCGGTTGTTCACGGCGGTCGTCCCGCCCCCGGACGTCCTTGACCACCTCCAGCTCGCCGTCGACGGCGTCCCGGCCACCCCGCGGTGGGTCCCTCGGGAGAACCTGCACATCACGCTCGCGTTCTACGCCGACCTGCCCGCCGGAACGGTGCCGGAGCTGTGCGAGGACCTGGCGGCCGTCGCGCGCAAGCACGGTCCGGTCGACCTGCGGCTGCGCGGTGCCGGCTCGTTCGGCGCGCGCGTGCTGTGGATCGGTGTCGACGGCGGTACCGACGCGCTGCGGGACCTGGCCGCCGACTGCCTGGCGGCCTCGCCCCGGGAGGTGCCCGACGACGTGAAGCCGCACCGCGCGCACCTCACCGTCGCGCGGGCGCGCGCGGGGCAGGTGCGTCCGCCCCGCGGGCGGGACCGCTGGGGCAAGCGGTCCGGGGGCGAGCCGCGCTCGGCGCTCGAGCCGGCTGCGCAGGCGCTGTCGGTCTACGCCGGTCCGTCGTGGACGGCGGACACGTTCGCACTGGTGGAGTCGCACCCGGGCGAGGGCCCGCAGGGCGGCCCGCGGTACGACGTCGTGGAGACGTGGTCGCTCGAGGGGTGAGGCGCACCAGAAAAAGTGTGCCAAGCATCGCCCAGTGGTCCGGCGATGCCGTTGCCCGGTCAGGACGGGGCATGGAATGATGGGCGCATGCAGCCGTTGACCCGCCGATTTACGCAGCCCGCCACGGGCTGCGCGGCGACCGCTGCGCGCGGGCACTGAGTTGCCCTGTGGACGACGCGTCCTGAGCCCTGGCGGGCACCTAGACTGCAGATGCCGGCACGGGTCCCCGGGAGGGACCGGAGCCGGCTCCCGAATCCGCCAGGAAGGCAAGCATGTCCACGCCCGAAGAGAAGGCACCCATCGATCCGCTCGACGAGGCGGCGCTCGACGCCGCGGTCAAGGCCGCCCTCGACGACATCGCGCAGGCCGGCGACCTCGACGCGCTGAAGGCCGTCCGCACCCAGCACACCGGGGACCGCAGCGCCCTGGCCCTCGCCAACCGGGGGATCGGCGCGCTGCCCGGCCCCGACAAGGCCAGGGCCGGCAAGCTCGTCGGCCCGCGCCGCGGCCGGATCAACCAGGCGATCGCCGCGCGCCAGGCGGAGCTCGAGGCCGAGCGCGACGCCCGCGTGCTGGTGGAGGAGACGGTCGACGTCACCCTCCCGGTCCAGCGCACGACGACCGGCGCGCGCCACCCGATCGAGCTCGTCCAGGAGCGCATCGCCGACTTCTTCGTGGGCCTCGGCTGGGAGATCGCCGACGGCCCCGAGGTCGAGGCCGAGTGGTTCAACTTCGACGCGCTGAACTTCGGCCCGGACCACCCGGCGCGGCAGATGCAGGACACGTTCTACGTCGCGGGCTCCGGCGGCGCCGAGTCGAACCTCGTGCTGCGCACCCACACGTCGCCCGTGCAGGCGCGCTCGCTGCTCGAGCGCGGCGTCCCGCTGTACGTCGCGTGCCCGGGTAAGACGTTCCGCACCGACGCGCTGGACCAGACGCACACGCCCGTCTTCCACCAGGTCGAGGGCATCGCGGTGGACAAGGGCCTGACGATGGCCCACCTCGTGGGCACGCTCGACGCGTTCGCGCGCGCCATGTTCGGCCCCGAGGCGCGGACGCGCCTGCGTCCTGCGTTCTTCCCGTTCACCGAGCCGTCCGCCGAGATGGACCTGTGGTTCCCGCAGAAGAAGGGCGGCGCCGGCTGGATCGAGTGGGGCGGCTGCGGCATGGTCAACCCGAACGTGCTGCGCGCGGCCGGGGTGGACCCCGAGGAGTACACGGGCTTCGCGTTCGGCATGGGCATCGAGCGCACGCTCATGCTGCGCCACTCGATCGCGGACATGCACGACATGGTGGAGGGCGACGTGCGCTTCTCCACCCAGTTCGGGACGGAGATCTGAAGTGCCCCTCATCGTGAAGGACTGGCTGGCGGACCACGTCGAGCTGCCCGCCGACCTCACCGCAGAGCAGCTCGCGGCCGACCTCGTGAAGGTGGGCCTGGAGGAAGAGGAGATCCACCCGGCGGCCGTCACCGGCCCGCTGGTGGTCGGCCGTGTGCTGGAGCAGACGCCCGAGCCGCAGAAGAACGGCAAGACCATCAACTGGTGCCGGGTCGACGTCGGGCCGGAGCACAACGACGACGAGGGCGCCCGCGGCATCGTCTGCGGCGCGCACAACTTCGGTGTCGGCGACTACGTCGTGGTCTCCCTGCCCGGCACGGTGCTGCCCGGCCCGTTCGAGATCGCGGCCCGCAAGACCTACGGGCACGTCTCGGACGGCATGATCTGCTCGGTGCGCGAGCTCGGCATCGGCGACGACCACGACGGCATCCTCGTGCTCACCCGCAACGGCTTCGCCGCCGAGGACCTCACGCCCGGCCAGGACGCCATCGCGCTGCTCGGCCTGGGCGAGGAGGTCCTGGAGATCAACGTGACGCCCGACCGCGGGTACGCGTTCAGCTACCGCGGCGTGGCGCGCGAGTACGCCCACTCGACGGGCGCGACGTTCACCGACCGTGGCCTGCCCACGGGCGCCGAGCCGGCCCCGACGGCCGACGGCTTCGCCGTCCGCGTGCAGGACGCCGCGCCGATCAACGGTGTGGTCGGGTGCGACCGGTTCGTGACGCGGATCGTGCGCGGCGTCGACCCGTCGGCGCCGACGCCCGCCTGGATGAAGCACCGCCTCGAGGCCTCCGGCATGCGGTCGATCTCGCTCGCGGTCGACGTCACGAACTACGTCATGCTCGACCTCGGCCAGCCGCTGCACGCCTACGACCTCGCGAAGGTCGCCGGGCCGATCGTCGTCCGGCGCGCCGTGGCGGGGGAGCGGCTCACGACGCTCGACGACGTCGACCGCGCCCTCGACCCCGAGGACCTGCTCATCACCGACTCGCCCGACGGCGACGGCAGCCGCGTGCTCGGCCTGGCCGGCGTCATGGGCGGCGCCTCGTCCGAGGTGAGCGAGACCACGACGGACGTGCTCGTCGAGGCGGCGCACTTCGACCAGATCACCGTCGCGCGCACGTCCCGCAGGCACAAGCTCTCCAGCGAGGCGGCCAAGCGGTTCGAGCGCGGCGTCGACCCGCTGCTGCCGCCCGTCGCGGCGCAGCGCGTGGTCGACCTGCTCGTCGAGCTGGGCGGCGGCACCGCCGACCCGGCCGTGAGCGACCTCGACGACACCGCGGCGGCCCTGCCGCGGCCCATCGAGCTCAAGGTCACCGAGCCCACGCGCCTCGTCGGCGTCGAGTACACGCCCGAGCAGGTGCGCGGCACGCTCGAGGAGATCGGCGCCACGGTCGAGCCGGCGGGCGAGGGCGTGCTGACGGTCACCCCGCCCACGTGGCGGCCCGACCTCACCGGCCCGGCCGACCTGGTCGAGGAGGTCGTGCGCATCCAGGGCTACGGCCAGGTGCCGTCGGTGCTCCCGTCCGCCCCGGGCGGGCGAGGGCTGACGCCCGAGCAGCGCACGCGCCGCTCGGTGGCCCGCGCGCTGGCCGAGTCCGGGTTCGTCGAGACCCTCAGCTACCCGTTCGTCGGCCCGGCCGAGTACGACGCACTGGGCCTCCCGGCCGACGACGAGCGGCGCGTGTCGCTGCGCCTCGCCAACCCGATGGCCGACGACAAGCCGCTCATGCGGACCACCCTGCTCGCCACGCTGCTCGACACGGTGCGGCGCAACGTGTCGCGCGGCCTGACCGATCTCGCCGTGTACGAGGTCGGGCTGGTCACCCGGCCCGCGACCTCGAACCGGCCGGGCAACGCCTGCAGCACCCGCAGCACGGTGCGGGCGCGGAAGCCCGACCCGACGATCCCGACCCGTGCCCTGCGCTCCTGTGCGTCCACGGGCGCCGACGCTACGCGATCACGCGGCGGCGGCGGCGACCTGTCCGGCCTCGGTGGTCTCGCGGCGGCTGATCCGCCACCACGCGACGAAGCCGACCAGGGTGAACACGCCGTAGACGACGTACATGAGCGCCGTGGCCCAGTACCCCGCGGAGAACAGGAGCGGCACGCCCACCAGGTCGACGGCCACCCAGATGAGCCAGAACTCGACCCAGCCCTTGGCCATGCCGTAGGTCGCGAGCACCGAGCCCACGAAGATCCAGGCGTCCGCCCACACCGGCTCGTACGAGCCGAGCGCGCGGAAGAGCGGGGTGAGGAGGAGCGTGCCCGCGACCATGCCGGTCACGAGGCCGATCCGTGCGCGCCACGAGGCCCACGCCGGGTGCACCGCGACGGTGCCGACGCCGCCCATGCGCTGCGTCTGCCGCCAGCGGTACCAGCCGTAGACCGAGACCGCGATGAACATGATCTGGCGCCCGGCCTGGCCGAGCATGTCGGCGCGGCCCGCGTCGCCGAACCAGGAGCCCATGAACACGGTGAAGAGCAGGACGTTGCCGACGATGCCGACCGGCCACGCCCACACCTTGCGGCGCAGGCCGCCCAGCGCCGACGCGAGCCCGAACAGGTTGCCGACGACCTCGCGCCAGTAGATCTGCTGGTCGGCGACCAGGAACGTCGCGTCGTACGCGGCGCGGAACCAGTCCATCTCTCATCCCTCCGAAGTCCGCACACGGGACTCCGGGGTGAGGTCGGCGCGCCACGACGGCGCCGACGACGGCGCCGCCGGTGACCGGCGCGCCGCACGTGCTTCCTCCCATCCGGACTTTCACCGTCGGTCCTGGAGTTCCACCAGGTCAACCGGGTTCCCCTCGCGAGGAGACCCGGGTCGCGGACTGTCACCGCCGGCTCGGAATTTCACCGACCCCGGAGCACGTGTGCCACTGCTGCTGCACGATGTCTAGCGGAACACAGGATGCCACGTCGGCATTCCCGGCCTGTCCGGGGGATCCCGGCTCAGGCGAGCGCGTCGCGGACGGCGCGGGCCACCTCGTCCGGACCGGCGCCGCCGTCGACCACGGTGACGACCACGCGGCGGCCCGCCGGCGCGGGCGCGTCGGGCGCCGGTGCGGCGGAGGTGCCGAGCACGGCGGCGCGGCGCAGGTCCGCGAACGCCTCCTCGAGCTCCGGGCGCAGGTCGAGCGACGGGGTGCGCAGCCAGCGCCGCAGGATGGCGTTGTGCACGGCGACGACCGACGCGGCGAACGCGATGGACGCCGTCGACGTCGAGCGCTCCGGCGGCAGGGTGTCGCGCAGGTAGTGGGTGAACGCCCGCTCGTAGCGGTGCGTCGTGATGAGCTCGCGGTCCCGCAGCGCGGGTACCTGCTGCAGCAGGTGGTACCGGGCCAGCGAGGTCTCGCGCTGGCCGACGTGGTGGTCGAACACCATGCGGGCCGCGCGGCACACCTCCAGGTACGGGTCCACCTCGGGGTCCCAGGCCCTGCCGAGGTCGTGCCCGGCCTCCTCGCTGGCCCGGGCGTCGGGCCGGGTGGCGGCCAGCATGACCACCACCTCCTCGAGGAGCAGCTCGTGGTCGGCGAAGACCACGTCCTCCTTCGAGCGGAACCGGCGGAAGAACGTGGCGCGGCTGACCTTCGCGGCGTCGGCGATCTCCTCGACGGTGGTCCCCTCGTACCCCTGCCGGGTGAACAGGTCCACCGCAGCGTCGACTGCCTGCGCGTGCGTGTGGGTACGGACGGCGGTCATGCCAGGCAGGCTACCGCGTGCCCCCTGGCCCCCGTGAAGAGTCCTTGAACGAACCGTGACCTGCGTGGCGCTAACTTTCCTCGGGCGGGATCCGGCCCGAGTGGAGTCTGCGCAGGTAGCGCACCTCGCGGACGGCCATGAGAAGGCCGATCACACCCGGCACCGCCGCCCACGGATGGCCGAGGATCACCCCCACCAGGCACACGAGGAGCACCACGCCGCCGCCCACGACGGTCGCCAGGCTGCCCCACCGGATGCCGGTCACGGGCCTGAGCGTAGTCTGCGGGTCGTGACAACGACCGCACCCCGCCCTGTCGTCGACGTCTACGTCGACCCCACGTGCCCCTTCGCCTGGATCACGTCCCGCTGGGCCCACGAGGTGGCCGCCGTCCGCGACGTCGACCTCACGTTCAAGCTCATGAGCCTCTACCTGCTGAACAAGGACCGGGACATCGCCGAGGACTACCGGGCCCGCATCGAGCGCTCGCGCGGGATCGGCCGCGTCGCCGCGTCCGTCCAGACCGACCACGGTCCCGACGCCTTCTCGGCCTTCTACACGGCTGCGGGCACCCGCATCCACAATCAGGAGGACAAGGACCTCGACGCCGTCGCCGTCGCGGCGCTGGCCGAGGCGGGCCTGCCCGCCGAGCTCGCGCAGGCCGCGACGTCCGACGCCTACGACGCGGCGCTCGCCGCCTCGCACGAGGCCGGCATGAAGCCCGTCGGCGACGACGTCGGCACGCCGACGATCCACGTCGACGGCGTCGCCTTCTTCGGCCCCGTCCTCACGCGCATCCCGCGCGGCGAGGAGGCGGGCGCGCTGTTCGACGCCTCCGTGGCGCTCGCGCGGTACCCGTACTTCTACGAGATCAAGCGGTCGCGCACCACGTCCCCCCAGTTCGACTGACCCGATCCACCGGCACCAGAGGAACCATGACTCTCGACCTGCGCATCTTCACCGAGCCCCAGCAGGGCGCCACGTACGACGACCAGCTCGCCGTCGCCCAGGCGACCGAGCGGCTGGGGTTCAGCGCGTTCTTCCGCTCCGACCACTACCTCGCCATGGGGGACAGGGACGGGCTGCCCGGCCCCACCGACTCCTGGGTCACGCTCGCGGGCATCGCCCGGGAGACGTCGACCGTCCGCCTCGGCACGCTCGTCTCGTCGGCGACCTTCCGCCACCCGGGCGTGCTCGCGATCCAGGTCGCCCAGGTGGACCAGATGTCCGGCGGCCGCGTCGAGCTCGGTCTCGGCACGGGCTGGTTCGCCGCCGAGCACGCCGCGTACGGCATCCCGTTCCCCGACAAGCGGTTCGGCCTCCTCGAGGAGCAGCTCGAGGTCGTCACGGGCCTGTGGAACACCCCGGTGGGCGAGACGTTCTCGTACTCGGGCGCGCACTACCAGCTGACCGACTCGCCCGCGCTGCCGAAGCCCGTCCAGCCGAGGATCCCCGTGCTGGTCGGCGGCGGCGGGCCGCGGCGCACGCCCGCCCTCGCCGCGCGGTTCGCCGACGAGTACAACCAGTCCTTCCCCGCGATCGCCGACATCGGCCCCCGCATCACGGTCATCGAGCAGGCCCTGGCCGACGCCGGCCGCGAGCCCGGCTCGCTCGTCCAGTCGGTGGCGCTCGTGGCCGCCGTCGGCCAGGACGAGGCCGAGTTCACGCGGCGCGCCGCGGCGATCGGGCGCGAGCCCGCCGAGCTGCGCGAGCACGGCATCGCCGGGACCGTCGGGGAGGCCGTCGACCGGCTCAAGGCCCTCGAGGCCGAGGGCGTCCAGCGCGTCTACCTCCAGGTGCTCGACCTGGCGGACCTCGACCACCTCGACCTGTTCGCGCGCGAGGTGCGCCGCCAGCTCGGCTGACCTTCCGGTCATTCGGCGCGACCCGGTCCCACGGCGGGCCGGGTCGCGCCGACCTTCCTAGGGTCGGCACCATGCAGCCCCTGACCCGTGCCGTCCGCGCCGCGCTCGCCGCGACCGTCCTGACCGCGCAGATCCTGGCCGCCGGAACGTTCGTCGCGGGTCCCGGCGCCGCCGTCGACCACCGCCGCGGCCCCGACCCGACCGACGCGAGCGTCGAGGCGCCGCTCGGCCCGTTCGACGTCGCGTCCCTGGTCGTCCCCCGTGCCGAGGCCGTCGGCTACGGCGGGGGCACCGTCCACTACCCCACGGACACGGCGGAGGGCCGCTTCGGTGCGGTCGCCGTCGCGCCCGGGTACAGCGCCACGCAGGCCTCGGTGGCCTGGCTCGGCCCGCGGCTGGCCTCCCAGGGTTTCGTCGTCGTCACGATCGACACGCTGAGCACGGGCGACGCGCCCGGCCGCCGCGGCGACCAGCTCCGCGCCGCCCTCGCGCAGCTCGACGACCTGCCCGTCGTCGCCGACCGCGTCGACACCGCGCGGCGCGCCGTCATGGGCCACTCGATGGGCGGCGGCGGAAGCCTCGAGGCCGCCAAGGACGACCCCGCGCTGCGGGCGGTCATCCCGCTCGCGCCCTTCAGCGCCGACAAGACGTTCCCCGAGGTCACCTCGCCGACGCTGGTCGTGGGTGCGCAGGACGACGTCGTCGCGCCCGTGCGCAGGCACGCCGAGCGGTTCTACGAGACCCTCCCCGCCGACGGCGACAAGGCCTACCTCGAGCTGCGCGGCGCCACCCACTCGGCGCCCACGGTGCCGAGCACCACGATCGCGCGCTCGAGCATCGCGTGGCTCAAGGTCCACGTCGACGGCGACGACCGCTACCTGCGGTTCCTGTGTCCGCCGCCCGCCGTCGACGAGGAGGTCAGCGAGTACCGCAGCAGCACCTGCTGAGGGCGGGCCGGTAAGATCCGCGCGACGCCCCCGCGAGATCGAAGGACTGTGCGATGCGACTCGGCTGGACCCTGCACGGTGACGGAGCCCGGATCGCCCCTGGCGAGGTGGTCGCGCCGCACGAGCGGCTGAGCTGGCCGCGCACGATCGGCATCGGTCTGCAGCACGTCGTCGCGATGTTCGGCGCGACGTTCCTCGTGCCGGTGCTGACCCAGTTCGACCCGGCCACCACGCTGTTCTTCTCCGCGGTGGGCACCATCACGTTCCTGCTGATCACGGGGAACCGGCTGCCGAGCTACCTGGGGTCGAGCTTCGCGTTCATCGCGCCGATCCTCGCCGCGACCGCGTCGGGCGACCAGTCCGTCGCGCTGGGCGGCGTCCTCGCGACGGGCGTGCTGCTCGCGCTGATCGGCGTGGTCGTGCACGTCGCGGGTGCGCGCTGGATCCAGCTCGTCATGCCGCCCGTGGTCACGGGTGTCATCGTGGCGCTCATCGGCCTCAACCTCGCGCCGGTCGCGTGGGGCACGTGCGACGAGGGCGGCGCGTGCTCCGGCTTCCGTGCCGCGCCGCTGACCGCCGTGGTCACCCTCGCGTCGATCGTGCTCATCCAGGTGCTGTTCCGCGGCATCGTCGGGCGGCTCGCGATCCTGCTCGGCGTCGTGGTCGGCTACGCCTTCGCGGGCGTGCGCGGCGAGGTCGACCTCACGGCGGTCCGCGAGGCGGCCTGGGTCGGGTTCCCGCACTTCACCGCGCCGTCGTTCGACCCGTCGGTGCTGGGGCTGTTCCTGCCGGTGGTCCTCGTGCTCGTCGCCGAGAACGTGGGCCACGTGAAGTCGGTCGCGGCGATGACCGGCCGGGACTACGACCGGCTCACCGGCCGTGCCCTCCTGGCCGACGGCGTCGCGACCACTCTCGCGGGCCTCGGCGGCGGCTCGGGCACGACGACCTACGCGGAGAACATCGGCGTCATGGCCGCCTCTCGCGTGTACTCGACCGCGGCGTACTGGGTGGCCGCCGTGGGCGCCCTGGTGCTCAGCATGTCGCCGAAGTTCGGCGCGCTCGTCAACACCGTGCCCGCCGGGGTCCTCGGCGGCGTCACGACCATGCTCTACGGCATGATCGGCATCCTCGGCGCCCGCATCTGGGTGCAGGCGCGCGTCGACTTCTCCGACCCGGTCAACCTCACGACCGCCGCCGTGCCGCTCATCATCGGCATCGCCAACTTCACGTGGACCGCCGGCGACCTCCAGTTCGAGGGCATCGCGCTCGGCACCGCCGCCGCGCTGGTCATCTACCACGTCATGCGCGCCGTCGGCCGCTGGCGCGGCACCGTGCAGGGCTGAGGCTCACGGCTCCCCGGTCCGGGGCGGCCCCTGGACCATCGGCTGAACGCGTGTATAGCATGCTGAACATGCGTTCAGCCACGGCCGACGACGACCCCGACCTGACCGCCCGTGCGCGGATCCGCGACGCGGCGATCCGGCGGTTCGCGATCGACGGCTTCGGCGCGTCGGTCCGCGCCGTCGCCGCCGACGCCGGGGTGAGCGCCGGCCTGGTCATGCACCACTTCGGCTCCAAGGACGGGTTGCGCGCCGCGTGCGACGAGCACCTCCTGGCCACGATCCGCCGGCTCAAGCGCGAGAACGTCGCCACTGTCGCGGCGGGCGAGAGCTTCTTCCACCGGTTCGCCGCCGCCGAGGAGAACGCACCGGTCGTCGGCTACGTGCTCCGCTCGGTGCAGGACGGCGGGGAGCTCGCCCGCGAGTTCGTCGACCACCTCGTCGATGACGCGGTCGTCTACTCGCGCGAAGGCGTCGCGGTGGGTGTGATCGTGCCGAGCCGCGACGAGGCGGCGCGCGCCCGCTACCTCGTCCTCTCCTCGCTCGGAGCCCTCCTCCTCGAGACGGCGCTCAACCCGCCCGCGGATCCTGCCGACCTCGCCGGGATCGTCCGCCACTACCTCGTGAGCAGCTACCTGCCGATGCTCGAGGTGCTGACCGAGGGATACCTCGCGACCCGCCAGGTGCTCGACGAGTACCTGGCGCACCAGTCCACGCCGCGCACCACCGACCCGGGAGCGAGCCGAGCATGACCGCACCAGCGATCGAGATCCACGACCTGCGCAAGTCCTTCGGCAGCGTCCAGGCCCTCACCGGCCTCGACCTCACGGTCCAGCCGGGGGAGGTCCGGGGCTTCCTCGGCCCCAACGGCGCGGGCAAGTCCACGACCATCCGGGTGCTGCTCGGCCTGCTCCGCGCCGACTCCGGCACCGCGCGCCTGTTCGGCGGCGACGCCTGGCGCGACGCCGTGCCCCTGCACCGTCGCCTCGCGTACGTGCCGGGCGACGTCAGCCTGTGGCCCTCGCTGTCGGGCGGCGAGTGCATCGACTACCTCGTGCGGCTCAGCGGACGCAAGGACCACGCGCGCCTCGCCGCCCGCAAGGCGGAGCTGCTGGAGCGCTTCGAGCTGGACCCGCGGAAGAAGGCGCGCACGTACTCGAAGGGCAACCGGCAGAAGGTCGCCCTGGTCGCCGCGTTCCTCACCGAGCCGGACCTCTACGTGCTCGACGAGCCGACCTCCGGCCTGGACCCCCTCATGGAGGCCGTCTTCACGCAGTACGTCCGCGAGGTCAAGGACGCCGGCCGCTCCGTGCTGCTGAGCAGCCACATCCTGTCCGAGGTCGAGAAGGTCTGCGACACCGTCACCATCATCCGCAACGGCGCCGCCGTGGAGTCCGGCACGCTCGACGAGCTGCGCCACCTCACGCGCACGAGCGTATCCGCCGTCCTGGACGGCGACCCCGCCGTTCTCGGGGCGCTGCCCGGCGTGCACGACCTCGTCGTGACCCCGTCCGACGGCGGCACACGCGTCACCTTCGACGTCGACGACGCGCGGCTCGGCGCCGTGCTGCCCGCCGTCGGCACGCTCGGCGTACAGCGGCTGACGGCGACGCCGCCGTCGCTCGAGGAGCTGTTCCTGCGGCACTACGGCGACGCGCTCGACCCGAGCGAGCCCCACGCGGCAGGCGCGCGGTGACCGGCACCGGCACGCTGCTGCGGTTCATGCTGCGGCGGGACCGCATGCGGATCCTGTGGTGGACCCTCGGCATCGCCGCGCTGTACGCGGGCGCGGCCGGGGAGTACCTCTCCCTCGACGACCCCGCGGCCCGGTCCGCGCGCGCGGTACTCGTCTCCTCGCCCGCGATGATCTCCATGAGCGGGCCCGGCTACGGCCTCGACGACTACACGCCCGGCGCCGCCGTGGCGAACGAGCTCATCCTCTGGGTGGTGCTCGCGGCCGCCGTCATGAGCATCCTCCAGGTCGTGCGGCACACCCGGGCCGAGGAGGAGAACGGCAGCGCCGAGCTCGTGCGGGCGGGCACCGTCGGCAGGCACGCGGCGTCGGTCGCGGCGCTGCTGCTCGTCGTGGTGATGAACGCCGCCGTCGCGCTCGCGAGCGGCGCCGTGCTCGCGGCGCAGGGGCTCGATGCGGGGCAGGCGTTCGCCATGACGTCGGCGATCGCGCTCGGCGCCCTGGTCTTCGGGGCGGTCGCGCTCGTCGCCGCCCAGGCCCACGAGCACGGTCGCGGCGCCGTCGGCCTCTCGCTCGCGGTGCTCGGCGCCGCGTTCCTGCTGCGTGCCCTCGGCGACGTGCAGGAACGGCACGGCAGCGCGCTGTCCTGGCTCTCGCCGATCGCCTGGGTGCAGCAGACCCGCGTCTTCGTCGACCTGCGCTGGTGGCCGCTCGGGCTGTGCGCCGCCGCCGGCGTCCTGCTCCTCGCCGTCGCCGCACGCCTCGCGGCGCGGCGCGACGTCGGAGCCGGTCTTCTCGCCGTCCGCCCGGGGCGCCGCGACGCGCGCGCCACGCTGACCGGGCCGCTCCCGCTCGCGTGGCTGCAGCAGCGCGCGTCGCTCGGGTGGACGACCCTCGGGCTCGGGGCGATGTGGCTCGCCTCCGGCACGATCATCCGCCAGGTGCCGACCATGCTCGACGCGATCCAGGGCAACCCCCTGTACGACGCGCTGCTCGGCACCGGCGAGGACATGGTCCGCACCTTCCTCGGCATCTTCGGGCTCTACATCGCGGTCGGAGCCGCTGCCTTCGGCGTGGCGGCGACGCTGCGTGCCCGCTCCGAGGAGGAGGCCGGCCGGACCGAGGTCGCGCTCGCCGCACCCGTCTCGCGGTACCGCTGGCTCGCGGCTCCGCTCACCCTGGCGCTCGTCGGCGCCGTCGTCGTGCAGCTCACCGGTGCGCTCGCCCTCTGGGCCGGGGCCGCCTCCACGGGGTACGACGCGCTCGACGTCGGCGAGTACCTGCGGCTCGGCGCCGCCTACCTGCCCGCGCTCGGCGTCCTCGTCGGGTTCACCGCCGCGCTGCACGCCTGGCTGCCGCGAGGTACGGGGCTCGCCTGGGCGCTGCTCGGGTACGTCTTCGTCGTGGGCATGTTCGCCGACCTGTTCGGCCTGCCCGGGTGGGCGCGCCGGATCTCGCCGTTCTGGTGGGTGGGCAACCCGGCGCTCGGCGACGTCGAGGCGGCACGCCTCGGGGGGCTGGCCGGTGTCGCCGCCGTGCTGTTCCTGCTCGCGTTCGCGGGCTTCCGGAGGCGGGACGTGCCACGCGTCTGAGACGTCGGTGACGTTCCGACAACGATCCGCGCCGGGATCACCGGCGCGGCGCCGATCCGGTGCCCTGCCGGGCCGCCGGTCGGGTACCGTCCCGTAGTGTGCGGGAGCCCGTCCGGTGCCCAGCAGCGCCGCGGCTCCCGGACCGTGCCCTGCCGAGTCCAGTGAGGACGGACCGATGATCTTCAAGGCCGTAGGAGACGGCCGCCCGTATCCTGAGCACGGGCGGTCGCGGAACCGCGACTGGGTCGACGTGCCCCCGCGCCAGGTCCGGCTCGACGAGCTCGTCACCACCAAGCGGACGCTCGACCTCGATACCCTGCTCTCCGAGGACTCCACGTTCTACGGCGACCTGTTCGCGCACGTCGTCGAGTACCAGGGGACGCTGTACCTCGAGGACGGGCTCCACCGCGCCCTCCGGGCAGCGCTCCAGCAGCGGCCGGTGCTGCACGCCCGAGTCCTCACCATCCGCTGACTCCAGGTAGGTTCGACGAGTGACAACCCCCGGGTACGACCAGGCGCGCAGAGAACGCCGGCGCCGTGAGCACGAGCGTCAGGCGGTCGTCTTCGGCGTGCTCATCGCGTTCCTCGCCGTCTGCGGCATCTTCGCGCTCGCGGTGTACTCGGGCGCGATCAGCTCGCCGTTCGACCGGCCGTTCACCACGGTCGGCGCGTCCGACCAGAAGACCTACCCGGTGGCGTGCCTGCCCGAGGTCGAGGGCCAGCCCGACGGCGCACTGCCCGTCGCCTACTCCGAGATCAAGGTCCGGGTGCTGAACTCCACGGAGGAGTCCGGGCTCGGCAAGGCCCACGAGTCGGTCCTCGCCGAGCGGGGGTTCCAGGTCGTCGAGATCGGCAACGTGTCGGACGAGCTGCTCGAGTCCGAGGTCCGGTTCGGGACCAAGGGCATCGTGCGGGCCTACGAGCTGGCCGCCCAGTTCCCGTCGATGCGCCTCGTGCTGGACGACCGCAAGGGACCCGTCGTCGACCTCATCATCGGCCGGGACTACGAGCCGCCGCTCGACGCCGAGGACGTCGACGTCGCCGCCGACCAGCCGCTGCGCAACGCCGAGGACTGTGTGCCCGCCGACACGATCACGCCCGAGCCGCAGATCATGCCCGCCACGGCGAACAGCGCCGAGGACGAGGTCCAGCCGGAGGGCTAGGGTTCCTGCTGTGCCGGACCCGTCCGCAGGTGCCCTGGGCCTCGGCCGTGCGTCCCTGTGGACGGCGGTCGTGCTCGCCCTCGCCCTCGCGGCGCACGCCGAGGCCGGTGCCCACCTCCCGCCCGCCGCGGCGGTCGTCCTGCTCGGGGCCCTGCTGCTCGCCGTGAGCGCGGTCGTCGTCCGACGGCGCGTGCGCTGGCCCGGCGGGCTCGCCCTGGCCGGCGTCGGCCAGTACGGCCTGCACCGCGCCCTCACCTTTCTCGGCGGCGGCTGTGCCGACGCGCTGACCGACGCCGGGCCGCACCCCCACCCGGGCAGCGTCGTGGTGGGCACGGCGTGCACGGCGGAGGCCGTGACGGCCGATCCCGGGATGCTCGCCTGGCACGCGGCGGCCACCGTCGTGTCGGTCGCGCTGCTCGTGGGCGTCGAGCGCGGGGTCTGGCTCCTTGCGTCCTGGCTGGCCCGGCCGCTCGCGGTGACGGCGCCGCGGCTGCCCGTCGCGGTGCGGGTCCTCGCGCCGGTGCGGCCCGTCGTGCTCCGGGGCGTCGCGGCGGGGTACGTCGCGCCGGTGCGCGGGCCGCCGTCGTCGGCTCTGGCGGTGCGCCTGCCGGCCTGACGGAACGGGGCGGGAGGCGCGCTGTCGCGCGCTCGAACCCACCCCGACCGAAGGACCACACCCATGACCGACTCCCGCACGCCCCTGAGCCGTCGCGCGCTCGCGGCGACCGCCGTGACCGCGGCGCTCGTGCTGCCGGCAGCGCCCGCGTTCGCCCACGTCACCGTGAGCCCCGACACCACGGAGGCCGAGAGCTACGCGAGCCTCACGTTCCGCGTCCCGACCGAGTCCGACACCGCCTCCACCGAGCAGCTCGTCGTGGACCTGCCCACCGGTACCCCGTTCCTCAGCGTCACGCCCCGTGTGCTGCCCGGCTGGGACGTCGAGGTCGAGACCGGCACGCTCGACGAACCGATCGAGGTCGAGGGCGCGACCGTCGACGAGGCGCCCGTCCGCGTGACCTGGACCGCGCAGGACGGCCACGAGGTGCCGCCGCACGAGTACCAGGAGTTCGCCCTGCGCGTCGGCGCGCTGCCGGAGGCCGGCACCACCGTGGTGCTCCCGGCCCACCAGACCTACACCGACGGGGAGGTCGTCGACTGGGACGACCTCCCCGCGGGCGACGGGACCGAGCCGCAGGCGCCGGCGCCGGTGTTCACGACGACGGAGGCTGCCGACTCGGCCGAGGCCGCCGGTGTCGCGGGCGCGTCCGGCCCGGCCGCCGATCCCGTGAGCCGCTGGCTCGGCGGCGCGGGGCTGGTGGTCGGCGCCGCCGGGGTCGCCGTGGCGCTCGCCGCACGCCGCCGAGCCTGAGCGCCGCCGTCAGCGCAGGCGCAGCAGCGCCTGGACCGGGGTGTGGTCGCTCGGGTAGCGGCCGTCCCGGGTCCAGGTGTTGATCGCGGCGGCACGCACCTCGACCCCCGGCGTGGCCAGGATCCAGTCGATCCTGTCCCCGTCGGGGGTGGGCGTGCCGTAGTTCGGGAAGGTGCCGACCGCAGGCGTGAGGCGGTGCTCGGCCGCGCGCCACGTGTCCTGGAGGCCGCCGTCGGTGACCAGCACGCCGTACGCCGCCGACGACTCGGCCGCCGCGTTGCAGTCGGCGGTGAAGACGACGGGTGCCTCGGCGTCCGCCACCAGGTCGCGGACCACCTCGGCGCTGCGGACCCTGGCGGTCTCGGACTGGTGGTCGAAGTGCGAGCTGACGTGCACGAGCTCACGCCCTGTCGCCGCGTCGTGGAACCGGGCCCAGGTGACGATGCGGGTCACCGAGTTGCCCCACGTGGCCGAGCCGATGACCTTCGGGGTGTCGGACAGCCAGAACTGGTCCCACCAGAGGAGCGTGAGACGGCGCGCGTCGTAGAAGATCGCCGAGTACTCGCCGGCCGCTCCGCCGTCGCGCCCGTAGCCCGCCATCGCGTAGCCGCGGCCCAGCCCCTCCTCGACGGCGGCGAGCTGGTTGAACTCCGCCTCCTGGACGCCGAGGATCGTCGGCTGCTCGAGCCGGAGGAAGGCCGTCGTGAGCGGCGCGCGCTCCGGCCAGTAGTCCGGGTCGCCCGGCCGGGTCTCGCCCTCGCGGTCGTAACGGACGTTGAAGCTCATGGCGTGCAGCCACTCGCCGCGGGCCCGGCCGATCACCGGCCGGCTGCCGCCGGGTGCGGTCCGGGGCGCGGCGGAGGCCGTCGCGGGCAGGGAGAGCGCGCCGAGCGCGCCGGCGGCGCCCGCGGCGGCGAGCATCGTGCGGCGGGAGATCGCAGTGGTGCGGGACATGGTTCTCCTTCGCGTGGGAAAACGGTGTCCGCCCACCCGACCAGAGCGCGGTGACGCTGTCGACAACGCCGGGTGAAGCGCGGGCCGCGGGGAAACGACAGACGCGGGACACCGGTGAACGGCGTCCCGCGTCTGGATGGTGCGGAGGATGGGGGATTCGAACCCCCGAGGGCGTTAACCCAACACGCTTTCCAAGCGTGCGCCATAGGCCACTAGGCGAATCCTCCTCGTGCGTCGCGACGGCGAGCACGGCCACAGGACCGAAGTCTCTGGCGCGGCCTGACGAGGATACCGGACACCGTGCTCCGACAACGAATCGGACGGCCGCCGGGGCGGTTCGGTCTCCGCGCCGGGATCGGTTAGGCTGGGGGCAGACCCCTCGTGCGGCACCATCTCGCCGAACTCCCCCAGGGCCGGAAGGCAGCAAGGGTACGTGAGCTCTGGTGGGTGTGCGGGGGGTCCTCTCATGCCCGGGATCCGGCGCCCCTGCCGCGATGTGGACAGGATCTGGTCCACATCATGGGATTTTCCGGTCGCCAGTTGGCTTGTGAGGCCCTGGCGGGCGCACGATGTCCGCATGACCCGCACCCGGACCACCGTCACGACGTCGCCCACCCGGCGCGACGACTCGTGTCTCGGCCGCGTGCGCGGCGGGCGAATGTGCGAGCGCTGACCGCGCCGCTCCCTCCCGCGGCCCGCTGAGGGCCGCACCCGCACCGTCTCGAGCTCGCCACGTTGCTGATGGCCGTGGCCCGCCCACCTCTGCTCCGCCTGCGCACGACGTAGGCCCCCCGCATCTCGAGCACCGGCACACCTGCGCCCGTGTCCCCTGAGAGGACCACCCATGTCTCGTTTCTCCGCTGTCCTGTCCACAGGGCTCGCCGCCGCCACCGTTCTCGCCCTGAGCGCGTGCGGCGGGCCGTCCGACGCCACCGCCGCCGCGGGCTCGGCCGACGACCCGGTCCGCATCGGCGTCGTCAACTCCGGTGACGACTACTGGAACACCTTCACGGACCTCGCCGAGGAGGAGGGCATCAGCGTCGAGCTGGTGAACTTCAGCGACTACCAGCTGCCCAACCAGGGGCTGACCGACGGTGACCTGGACCTCAACCAGTTCCAGCACCTGCAGTTCCTCGCCAACTACAACACCGCGACGGGCTCGGACCTCACGCCGATCGGCGCCACCGCCGTCTACCCGCTGGGCCTGTACTCCACGAAGCACGACAGCGTCGAGGACGTCCCGGACGGCGGCGAGATCGCCATCCCCAACGACGACACGAACCAGGCCCGGGCGCTGCTCGTGCTGCAGGAGGCCGGCCTGCTCACCCTGCGCGACGGCGGCAGCTCGTTCAGCACCCCCGCCGACGTGATCGAGGACGAGTCCCGCGTCACCGTGACCCCGGTCGACGCCGCCCAGACCGCGCTCGCCCTGCAGGACGTCGACGCCTCGATCATCAACAACGACTTCGTCGGTGACGCCGACCTGACGGCCGAGGACGCCATCTACTCGGACGACCCGGACGCGTCGGCCGCCGAGCCGTACATCAACGTGTGGGTCGCGCGCGCCGCGGACGCTGACAACGAGGTGTTCCAGCGCCTCGTCGAGATCTACCACTCGCCCGAGGTGACCGAGGGCGTCGTCGAGGCCTCCGGCGGTACGGGTGTCATCAAGGACAACTCGGCCACCGAGCTTCAGGAGATCCTGACGGGCATCCAGGAGAACGCCTCCTGATGTCCCCGGCGACCAGTGCCGTCATCCGGTTCGAGAACGCCGCCAAGGTGTTCCCGGGCCGGGGCAGGGGCGCCCAGGTGCGGGCCGTCGACGGGGTCACCCTCGACATCCGCGAGGGCGAGATCTTCGGCGTCATCGGTCAGTCCGGGGCCGGCAAGTCCACCCTGGTGCGGCTGATCAACGCGCTGGAGCGCACCACGAGCGGTGACGTCGTCGTCGACGGCGTCTCGCTCGCCTCGCTCAGCGAGGCGCGGCTGCGACCGGTGCGGGCCGGCATCGGGATGGTGTTCCAGCAGTTCAACCTGCTGTCCTCCCGGACCGTCGCGGGGAACGTCGCCTACCCGCTCGAGGTGGCGGGCTGGCCGCGGGCACGCCGCGAGGCCCGTGTCGCCGAGCTCCTGGAGTTCGTCGGTCTGGCGGACAAGGCGAAGGTGTACCCGTCGACCCTGTCGGGCGGGCAGAAGCAGCGGGTCGGCATCGCCCGGGCGCTCGCCACCAACCCGCGCATCCTGCTGGCCGACGAGGCGACGTCCGCGCTCGACCCCGAGACCACGCGCGACGTGCTGGACCTGCTCCAGCGCGTCAACCGTGAGCTCGGGATCACGGTCGTCGTGATCACCCACGAGATGGACGTGGTGCGGTCCGTCTGCCACCGGGTCGCGGTGATGGACCGCGGCCGTGTGGTCGAGGTGGGCGAGTCGTACCAGGTGTTCAGCGCGCCGCGGCACGACGTGACCCGGAGGTTCGTCGCCACGGCGCTGCGCGACCGCCCCTCGCCCGACGTCCTGGCGCGGCTCCGGCGACGGCACGCCGGGCACATCGTGACGGTGGGCGTGGACGAGGTGGCCGGGTCGTCGGCCGTGCTCACGCGGACCCTGCGCGAGCACGGCGTCGACGGGACGGTCGTGTACGGCGGCATCACCGAGGTCGCCGAGCGGCCGTACGGGTCGCTGACGGTCGAGCTCGTCGGAGACCCGGCCGCCGTCGAGGGGGCGGTGGCGGCGCTTCGCCGGGTGACCTGGGTGGACGACCACGGGAGGGCTGACGCGTGACCACGGACTGGGAGTTCCTCGCACCGCTGCTCTGGGAGGCGGCGGGTCAGACCGCGTACATGGTGGTCATCGCTCTGCTGGTAGGCGGGTTCCTCGGGCTCGCCCTGGGGCTCGGCCTCTACCTGACGAGACCGGGCAACCTGCTGCAGAGCAAGGTCGTGTTCGCCGTGCTCAACATCGCCGTGAACGTCGTGCGGCCGGTGCCGTTCATCATCTTCCTCGTGGCGCTCGGCCCGCTGACGCGCGCCGTCATCGGCCGGACGATCGGTATCGAGGCCTTCACCTTCGCCATGGCCTTCATGGCCACGTTCGTCTTCGCCCGGCTCGTCGAGCAGAACCTCGTGTCGATCGATCCGGGCGTGGTCGAGGCCGCTCGCGCCATGGGCGCCTCCCCGCTGCGCATCGTGCGCACGGTGCTCGTGCCGGAGGCGCTGGCCCCGCTCATCCTCGGGTACACCTTCCTGTTCGTGGGCGTGCTCGACATGTCCGCCATCGGCGGGTACCTGGGCGCGGGCGGGCTCGGCGACTTCGCGATCGTCCAGGGCTACCGGCAGTACGACTGGGCGGTCACCGCCGTCGTGGTCGTGATCATCGTGCTGATCGTCCAGGCGGTGCAGTGGCTGGGCAACACGCTGGCCCGTAGGGCACTGCGGCGGTAGACCGGCACGGAACGGTCGCCGCTGCGGGATCGTCTCGGCGCGCGCGGTCGCCCGCCCTGCGGGCCTCGGGGGCCGCGGCGCCACCGACCGGTACCGGTGGCCGGTCGGCGTCGTGGTGACCACGGCATGCCGGCCGGTCTCCGGGTCGGTCCCGGCCGTCGCTCGCCAGCCCGGTGCCTCCTTGGCCTGGTTGCACGCGGCGCACAGCCCTTGCCCGTTCGACAGCTCGGTGGCACCGCCCGCCGCGACGGGCCGGACGTGGTCGAGGTGCCGGGTGGGCGCGTCGCACCAGGGCGTGCGGCAGGTGCCCTGGTCCCGGACCCGGAGGAGGTCGGCGAGGCCGTCGGCGAAGAACCGTCGTCTGCTCGTCGTCCCCACCAGGTCGCCGTCGGCGGACGCGTAGACCGTCCGGAGCCAGGCCGCGTCGCGGTCGAGGGCGCCGGCCACCAGGTGGCGGGCCACTGCCGCGGGCACCGTGCCGTGGCCGGCGCCCTCGCCGTCCAGCACGACCGCCGGCTCGGTGCCCCCGGCCAGCAGTGCGGCGTCGGAGACCACGAGGTTGACCGCCACCGGGACGTCCGTCGCCTGTTCCTGCCCGGTCGCGCGCTCGACCAGCGTGTCCGCCATGAGCTGGCCGGTCGAGCGCTCCTCGGAGCTCGTGCGCCGGGCCGACTCGGCCGCGCGGCGCAGCGCCGCGTACACCTGGACACCCTCCGTGAGGGGCAGGAGCGCCGTCACCCAGGCCATGGCGTCGGGCGCCGGACGGATCGAGACTCGCCGCCCGGCCGCGGCGCGTGCCGCCCGCTGCACGAGCGCGGCGGGGTCGAGCTCGTCGGCGCGCGCCCGGACCAGCCCGACGAGCCAGCGGGTGCCCACGCCGTGCAGGGTCACCGGGTCGGCGCACAGGTCGGCGTCGACCCGCGCGCGGTCCTCCGGCGTGAGGCACGCGGTCTCCTTGACGAGGACCAGTGCGCGTTCCTCCGACAGCAGCCCGGCTCGCAACGACGTGAGGGTGTGTGGCATCTCCTCGTGCCAGACGTGGGCGGCGCCGAGCAGGGTCCTGGCCCGGTGCGGCGACACACGCATCGCCCTGGCCGTCTGCTGGACCGTGCTCGCTGTGGCATCGCGCTCGGCCGACCGCACGGTGACGGGGACCTGCCGGCCGGACCGGTCGTGGTGCTCTGACGGATCGGCGGCGTGGGCACGGGCTGCGCGCAGCGCGTCGTCGTGGAGCTCGGTGAGGAGCTGCGCCTGGACGGCGGCACAGGCCGCCTTGAGCTCTTCGAGCGCGCGCAGCGCGTCGATCCGTGCCGCGTCGGTGTCCGGCGTGGGTGCCGTGAGCAGCCAGGCGTGCAGGGACGCCACGCGCTGTGCGTCGGCGCCGGCGACCTGGACGGTCGTGGCCTCGTCGTCCTGCTGTCCCATCTGCACCCTCCTCTGTAACCGTCATCACCGTATGGCACAGTCGTTCGGTCCGCGCGCCGGGAAGCAGATCTGTGGACGACGGCGACGCACCCTCGTGTCCGGCTGTGGACGGCCGACTCACGCGTGTCAGTGGGGGCGTCTATCGTTGCGGAGGTGAGCACCGCCCTCTACCGCCGCTACAGGCCCGAGACGTTCGCCGAGGTGATCGGCCAGGACCACGTCACGGGCCCCCTCATGCAGGCCCTGCGCAGCGGACGGGTGAACCACGCCTATCTCTTCAGCGGCCCCCGCGGCTGCGGCAAGACGACCTCCGCGCGCATCCTGGCGCGCACGCTGAACTGCGCGCGGAACACGCCGGAGACGCCGATCGACACCCCGTGCGGGGAGTGCGCCTCGTGCGTCGAGCTGGCGCGGGGCGGCCCCGGCTCGCTCGACGTGGTCGAGATCGACGCGGCGTCGCACAACGGTGTGGACGACGCGCGTGACCTGCGGGAGCGCGCCACGTTCGCGCCGGCGCGCGACCGGTACAAGATCTTCATCCTCGACGAGGCGCACATGGTGACGCCGCAGGGCTTCAACGCCCTGCTCAAGATCGTCGAGGAGCCGCCGCCGCACATCAAGTTCATCTTCGCGACCACGGAGCCGGACAAGGTGATCGGCACGATCCGGTCCCGCACGCACCACTACCCGTTCCGGCTCGTCCCGCCGGACGTCCTGTCCCCGTACCTCGAGCAGCTCTGCGCCGCCGAGGGGATCGAGGTCGGCGGTGGCGTCCTGCCACTGGTCACGCGCGCGGGCGGGGGCTCGGTGCGCGACTCCCTGTCCGTCATGGACCAGCTCATCGCCGGCGCGAGCGACGGTGCCGTGGAGTACGACCTCGCGGTCGGCCTGCTCGGCTTCACGCACTCGAGCCTGCTGGACGACGTCGTCGACGCGCTGGCCGCGCGCGACGGCGGCTCGATCTTCCGCGTGGTCGACCAGGTCATCGCGACGGGGCACGAGCCGCGCCGGTTCGTCGAGGACGTCCTGGAGCGGTTGCGCGACCTCATCGTCATCGCCGTCTCCGGCGACGCGGCCGCTGCCGTGCTGCGTGGCATCCCGGCCGACCAGCTCGAACGCATGCGCGCGCAGGCGAGCCGTCTCGGGGTCGCCGAGCTGTCGCGCGCGGCCGACCTCGTCAACGCCGCGCTCACCGAGATGACGGGCGCCACGTCGCCACGCCTGCACCTGGAGCTCCTCTGCGCGCGCTTGTTGCTGCCCGGCGCCGACGACGGCGCCGCCGGGCTCGCCGCGCGCATCGACAGGCTCGAGCGAAGAGGGATCGGCGCCGGTGGCGCGCCGGCTCCCTCGGCGTCCGGTGGCGTCACAGCCGCTGAGCCTGCCCCGGGCGGCGGGCTCACCGGTGCGGCCGCGGCGCGCGCCGTGCTGGACGCGCGCAAGAAGCGGACGGAGCCGGAGGGCTCCGCAGCGGGCCCCCGGCAGGACGGCGGAGCCGGACCGGCGGTGCCTGACGCGGCCGCCGTGGGCGGCGACCCGGGTGGGGACGCAGCACCCGAGCCCGCAGCACCCGAGCCTGCAGCACCCGAGCCCGCAGCACCCGAGCCCGCGCCGCCGTCCGCGGCTGCCGCCCCGAGCCGCGCCTCCGACGCGAGCTCGGCAGAGGACGACACCCGGGCGGGTGGCTCGGCCGGGGATGCGGCCGAGGCCGGTGCCGCACCGGGCGACGGCATCGAGCCCGGCGTCACGACCGAGACGGTGCGGCGGCGCTGGCCGGAGGTGCTCGGCGCCCTCGCCGTCGCGCGGGTCACGTGGTCCCTGGTGGGGCCGAACGCGCAGGTCGTCGCCCTCGAGAGCGGCACGCTGAAGCTGGGGTTCGCGGCGCCGGGGCTCGCCCGCGCCTTCTCGAACGCGCGGCACACGAGCGCGGTCGAGGAGGCGGTGTACCAGACGCTCGGCGTCCGTGTCCGGGTGGAGGCGACGCTCGACGACGGCACGTCCGGCGGCGGCGCGTCGGGCGGCCCCCCGCCCGGCGGGGGCGCATCCGGAGGCGGTACGCCTGCCGGCACGCCCGGGGCAGGCGGCGGGGGTGCCGGCAGTCCTCGCCCCGCC